>CAXTMN010000033.1:12902-45443 GCA_964245395.1 uncultured Bryobacteraceae bacterium | reverse complement strand
TTCAGGAAAGCAGGTGTTACTTCAATGGTTCAGCTAGCGCAGAGCTGGTCGGCAACGTCCAATCATCGAATACCGGCGTAAGCCATCAACTTTGAGCACGATCCAGGCTGATCACTGGTTTCCTGAATACATAACTGGGACCCAAATAACCTGCGCGATCGATAAGCCGGTTTTTGTCTCCCGCCAAAGCGGGCGGCAACCATTCGTCTAGGCCTTTCATTGCTGAAGGGCTCGAGCGACCTACCCGGAAGTGGTAACGGAGCGGGCCACTCCTCCTCCCCTATTTGGTCTTGCTTCGCATGGGGTTTTCCCTGCCGGTCTGATTACTCAGACTCGCGGTGCGCTCTTACCGCACCTTTTCACCCTTACTCGCCGTGAGGCGGGCGGTATATTTTCTGTGGCACTTTCCGTAGCCTGCACCTTGGAGCACAAACCCCCGGCCGTTAACCGGCATGCCGCCCTATGAAGACCGGACTTTCCTCCCGACTTGTCCGGAATGAACCGGACCCGTCCAGCGGTTGCCTGATCGCGCAGGCACACATAGTATGGCAAACAAGGAAGAGAACAGATTATGCAATCAACCGGCTAGAGACAATGAGACGTCATGCGGAAAGTGTTTGTGCAAAGTATGGGCTGCCGTGCTTCCCAGGCAGACGCGGCCGCATTGGAATCAGCTTTTGCTGACTGTGGCTTTGATTCGGCACCCTCCGCACAGGATGCCGATGTGGTTGTTCTCAATACGTGTACTGTGACGAATTCAGCGGATATTGACGCCCGCAGAATCATTCGTAATCTGACCCGTGACCACCCGGGTGTCGATATTGCCGTTACCGGTTGTTATGCCCAGCGTGCGCCCAACGAACTGGCGGATCTTCCGGGGGTTCGCTGGGTGATCGGTAACTCGCAAAAGACGAGTCTTGCGCAGATCGTTGCGTCGGACAGCGGGCAAGGAAGAGAAGTGTACCATGGGCAGATCTTTTGCGACGATTTCAATCGCGAGAGTGCATTTCTGGCAACGCCGGTTGCGGGGGTTCGTTCCGATCGCACTCGGCCCAATCTGAAAGTTCAGGATGGATGCGGCAACCGGTGTTCATTCTGCATCATTCCGGCGGTACGAGGACCGAGCCGCAGTGCGCCCCTCTTTAATGTGGTCGAACAGGTGAGCGACCTGGCCCGTCGATATGCGGAGGTGGTGCTCAGCGGAATCAATCTGGGGCGTTGGGGACGTGATTTGCCTGGGCGGCAGCGCCTGGCGGATCTGCTTCGTGTCCTACTCGACAGGACGGCCGTACGTCGCCTCCGGATCAGTTCGGTTGAGCCTATGGACTGGAGCGATAATCTTCTGGAGCTTGTCGCTTCGGAAGAACGGATCGCAAAGCATATTCATCTGCCGCTGCAATCAGGTTCTGATGCGGTTCTGAAACGTATGTTTCGGAAGTACAGAACGAGGCACTATGGAAACCGGCTCGAGGTTGCGCGTCGATTGATGCCCGATGCCGCAATAGGAGCCGATGTGATGACGGGCTTTCCGGGCGAGACTGCAGCTGAGTTTCAAGAAACGGTTGACTTCATCAAGGACCAACCGTTCAGCTACCTGCATGTGTTCACCTTTTCCGAACGGCCAGGCACGGCGGCCGCTGCATACCGTGACGCAGTACCCGTAGAGCTCCGGCGCGAACGGACTCGAGTGTTGCGTGGGCTCGGTGAGAATAAAAATCGGGAGTTTCGTCGCGGGCTGATCAACAGTTGCCTCTCTGCGGTCACTCTGGAGGAGCGCGGAATGGCTTTGACTACGAATTTTGTGAAGGTGCAGATGGCGAAGGACCGGCTGCCGAATCAGCTGGTTCAACTGCAGATCGGGAGCATGGCCGACGGGGGTTTGCGCGAACAAAGCCCGTTGCCGGTTCTGCAGCTCTAACTCATAATAGAGAGAGCTTTCAATGGCCGCCCGTGTTGACTCGTTGTTGATGACGGTGGAGCAATCCCGCCGTCTTCCTGATGATGTCACCGAATTCTTCGAGCTACAGCGGGGAGAGTTGGTCGCGGTAACTCAGCCCAAAATGCGCCACACAAGAATTCAGCGGCGCCTTCTTGATCTCCTGGACTCCCTGACCAGGGAGCAAGGCGTGGTCATGGTCGAGATGCCGTGTCGGCCTTTACGGGAGTATGATTCCGAAGAGCCGATGTTGCCTTCATTTCTCAAGCCCGCTGGGATCGAGCAATCGAAGAGGATGACCTGTTTGGATCACCCGAACTTGTGATCGAGATTCTCTCGCCGTCTAACACCGTGGCGGAAAGGCGGGAACGAGCCGCCCTGTGCCTATCAACTGGTTGCGAAGCATTCTGGATCGTCAATCCCGCGGCGCGAACTGTAGGTGTTACCGACCGGAGCGGACGACAGTCTGTTTATCAGTCCGGCAGTCGGATACCCTTGCAGCTTTTTGACGGCGAACTTGAGCTAGACGAAATCTTTCGTTAGCCGGCCTTCTCACTGGGTGGTTATGGCATCACCCGAGCAATTTTGTACTACTACCGACTAACACTACTGATCAGGATCTCTGGTCAAAACTTGGCGCGACTGATCGCACTGGAAGTATGGCGTCTGACGTGCTTACTGATTGGTATGGGATTTTCTGTAGGTCAGTTAGCCGGTGATTACGAGATTACTGGCGTGCTTGGGACGGGTAGGATGGGCAGTGTCTACCGGGTTCGGAATGTGATGTCGAACCAGGTACGAGCAATGAAGGTACTTCTTGCCGATGTGACAGCGGACGAGGAATTGGGTGAGCGTCTTACATCCGACATACGAGCCCTTGCCAAGCTTGATCATCCGAATATCGCCCGATTTCACAATGCGATGCGAGTCGAGAATCAGCTGGTTGTGTTGATGGAGTTTATCGACGGCAAGACTCTTGCAGAGGTGGCGAAGGAAAGGGCGATCCGCTTTGCCGATGCCCTCAGCTATGTTATTCAAGTGCTGTCGGCTCTCGGCTACGCGCATGCGAGAGGGGTGGTTCACCGGGACATCAAGCCATCGAACCTCATGGTGACTGCGGATGGCGAGGTGAAGCTGATGAACTTCGGTAGCGAGAAATTGCCGGGAGATCCGCTTCTGAGCCAACCCGCCGCAACGGAACGTTCTACTTCCTATATGTCGCCCGAGCAGCTGGGTGGAAAGGCTGTCGAGGCGCGTTCAGATATCTATTCGGTCGGGGCGTTGCTTTACGAACTGAGCGCGGGCCGGCGTCCTTTCGAAGCGGAGAACGCCTGCGCCATTTTGCAGGCTCAACTAAATACGGTGCCCAAAGCGCCTTTCGAACTGAACCCCGCACTTCCGCCAGCTATGAATCACATTGTGATGACTGCTCTCTGCAAGGAACCGAGGCGCCGTTTTCGGGACGCAGACGCGTTCCGCGAGGCGCTTGAGAATGTTCGGAAGCGTCCGGCAGCTTCGATGAACGTACAATTGAGAACATCTCCAACCGCTCGACCGCTTGTCGATGGCGCCCGGGGCGGTAACTCTGGAATCGCACTCAGAGCACGAGCAATGTGGATGGCTATTGGAGTATTGATTTGACCTTCAGCAAAGAAGCCAGAAGGGCTTCGGTGCTAAGCAAGATGACTGTCCGCTCTTGAGAACTAATCGGATAGTGAGATAGATAACAAGTAGATAATTGAGCTCGCATTGTTAACTCAATTAACTAAGGGCGCTTCAGCAGATTATTCTCTGAAGCGTCCTTTGTGTTTCGAAGAAATGATTCAGATTGTAGCCGACGTCGCTCGAATCCCTGGGCCACCACCCACGAGCTGTTCATAGGAGTTCGCAGCAGCGATCGGCAACAATTTCCAAATTTTCTCAGCTGTTGCTTTTTCCTCTTTCTGTATCTCACGGGCCAGAGTCGCTGTTTGTGTGTCACCTGCAGCCTCGGCTACAGTGGCCATAGCTTCATACATGGCCATCTCACTGTTCTCAACGGCAAACGCCATCATGAGATTCTGGGTGGTGCGTTCTTCCTTCTCGTGGCCGATCTGGGCCGCTTTCGGGCTGAGGCCGAAAAGGTGTGCAAGCAGGCTTTTCGTCCCGGACGGACTTCCGCCTAAAGCCTCGAGTCTCGAGGTCAGACGCTCATATTGAACTTTGGTCTGGAGTGCGTGCTGATGGAAAGCAGCCTTGGCGGCAGAGTCATCTCCCTCAGTCGCGAACCCCTGAAGTTGGGTCTCGAAGCTTTTCTCCGCCGCAATAGCATCCTCAAGATATCTTTTGATCACGTCTACGCTGGTTTCTGCCATAATCTGTCGTTTCTCCTAGACGCCGCGCGGGACGTCTTCACTGTGAGACAAGAGCAAACCTTCGGGTGTTTCGCAGGAACATAAGCAAGAACTCATCCTGATGGTCTCACCGTTGGCAGCAGTGTTGCTCACCTGCATCACTGACGTCTCTCCGCGACAAGCACCCCGTCCAGAAATGTTCCTGTGGCCCGTTGAACTCGTGCTTTAATTTCTCCTTTGCTCAGCACACCAGTTAAGCCAAGCAGCCGAATAACATTCAAGGTTCCAAGCTGCAAGCCGAGAAACTGCTCCGCCATCACTTCCGGGTTCCCGGCGCGAAGCCACCCGCTTCGCTGCCATTGCTCAATGTTGAAACTGACAAATCGGATGCAAGTTCCGGGACCTGCAGCGTAAAATTTTTCAGCCAAGTGGGGGAACCGTCGCGATTCCGAGATGACCGCCAGAAAAAGCGCTCTGCCTGAATCGCTCATAACAGTCGCGAGAAACTGCTCCCCAATACGCTGTAACCCGAGTTTTGGACCTGTATCGTGGATGTCCAAAGTAAGAAGCGGAGTCATGAAGTCCGCACACATTTTCTCGATGACCGCAGCGAACAGTCCATCCTTTCCGCCAAAGTAGCTGTAAACGGTGGATTTCGAGCCCCCGACTCTTTCTACGATGGCGTCGACGCTCACTCCCTCATACCCGCGTTCAAAGAACAGCTCCGTAGCGGCCAGGAGGATCTCGGAATGTTTTTTCTGACTCGTTGCGTCGGAGATCAATGCTTTAGGTCCGGAGTCACGATCTAGTTTTCCAAATTCTTTGAAACTTCGAGTTCTCGATAGAATCTACTTCAGCATCTAATACTGTACAGTACGGTATAACATCCACCAAACATGGGTCAACAAACAAAGCACAATCCCTGGTTGATTGCGATTACCGTCACACTCGCAACGATCATGGAAGTGCTCGACACGTCCATCACTAACGTTGCGCTGCCTCATATTGCGGGTTCACTGGGCTCTTCGCAGGACGAAGCAACGTGGGTCATCACTTCTTATCTTGTGGCGAACGCCATTGTTTTGCCGGTGAGCGCTTATTTGACAACCCTGTTTGGGCGAAAACGCTTTTACATGACTTGCGTGGTCGTGTTTGGAGTTAGTTCACTGATGTGTGGCCTGGCTCCGACGCTTCCTTTGTTGTTGTTTTTCCGGGTCATACAAGGCGTAGGTGGAGGAGGTTTGGGTCCGTCGGAACAGGCGATCCTTGCAGACACCTTTCCTCCCGAAAAACGGGGACAAGCATTTGCAGTGTATGGGCTGGCTGTGGTCACTGCTCCAACGATCGGACCGACACTAGGCGGCTGGATCACGGATAACTATGACTGGCGATGGGTCTTTTTCATAAACATCCCGGTAGCGATTCTCTCGCTTTTCCTGACGAGCCGCCTGGTTGAGGATCCACCGCACATCGCCAGAGAAGTAGAAGAAACGCGTAAGAAAGGATTTCGCCTCGACTACGGCGGGTTCGCTTTTGTAGCGTTGTGTTTCGGTTCTCTGGAAGTCGTGCTCGACAAAGGACAGGAAGATGACTGGTTCAGCTCATCCTTCATCACCACATTTTTTGGCCTGGCAGTTTTTGGACTGATAGCCTTTGTTGCCTGGGAGCTGTGGCAAGTGCAAAAAAAGCAGCGGCCCATTCTGGATTTGCGCTTGTTCAAGAATCGCAACCTGGCGCTCTCGTTCGTGATGTTGTTCATGGTTGGGTTCATGCTGTACAGCACAACCGTCCTGATTCCGCAACTGTTGCAGACGCTGATGGGCTACACGGCCGAGAAAGCTGGCTTAGCAATGTCGGCAGGCGGCTTGGCCACGATGTTATGCATGCCGATTGTGGGCATTCTAATTGGCAAAGCCGATGGCCGCTACCTGGTTGCTTTGGGGTTTTTGTTCTTAGGGGCGGCACTTGTGCATATGAGCGGACTGAATCTGCAGATGAGCTTCTCGTATGTTTCCACTCTCCGGGTTTATCAATCCGCCGGACTGGCTTTCCTTTTCGTTCCCATTAATACTCTCGCGTATGTCGGAGTCTCGCGAGACAAGAGCAACGACGTGTCCGGGTTGATGAATCTTGCCCGGAATATTGGGGGATCCTGCGGAACATCTCTATTCACGACGATGCTGGCGCGGCATCAGCAAGTGCACCAGCAATACCTGACCAAACACGCTAACGCCGGGAACCCGGCCTACACGGCGAAGATAGCGGCTCTGACGCAGCAGGCTCTGGCCAGAGCAGCTTCACAAGTGGATGCACAGCACCATGCGGTTCTGGTGTTTTACCGTCAAATGCAACAGCAAGCGAGCGTGCTCTCTTACATAGACGTTATGCAGCTGTTAGCGATTATTGCTTTCTGTGCAATCCCGATGGCGCTGTTGCTTAAGAAATTACCGAAAGGAGCAGCAGCAGCGGCTCACTAAATTCACAATGCACAACAGAAAACATCAGAGGTGTATCTGCTTCCTTAAGCGCATTTCTCTCTCCTGGGTAATTGCGGGCGAGTTGTTTGGGCAGGGACCAGGCCAAGGGTCTCCGCAGTCGCGAGTTCAGCAGTTGCCGTTGTCTGGACGACAGACACAGCAATCAGGGGAAGTCTCTACGCAACAATCTTCCAACTCCGGTTCAAGCTCAAGCGTAAATACATCGACAACTACGGTTCAAGTGCAAGGGGCGTATTTGGGTGGCGTGCAGAACCACGGCGCCCAACACTCGGCGGTGTCATTGACCCTTGCGCAGGCGGTGCAACTCGGGCTGCGGTACAACCTGGGAAGTGTTAGTGCAAACGCGTCATTGCGGCAGGTTCGTGGGGAGCGATTAGCTGCGCTCAGTAGCTTACGGCCGACGATTGACGCCAGCGTCAGTGAGACGGGATCCAAAACAGACCTGCAAACCATCGGCTTGTCGAGCAATGCTTTCGGGAAGGGTCTGCCGTTTGCTTTCCCGACCACGGTAGGCCCGTTTCATTACTATGATGTCCGCGCTTCAGTGAACTACAATGTTCTTGATTTCACGGCCATACACAATTACCGGCAATCGAAAGAGTCCGAAAGAGCAGCAGACCTCAGCGACCGCGATGCCCGGGAACTGGTGGTTCTTGCTGTTTCGGGCGAGTACCTTCGCGTACTGGCAACGGCGGCGCTCGTCGACGCACAAGACGCTCAGGTTCGATATGCCGAGTCAAGTTACAACCAGGCGTTGGCACAACAGAACGCTGGAACCAAATCGCCTGTCGATACACAACGAAGTCAGGTGGAGCTCCAAACTGAGCGACAGCGCCTCACGTCACAGAGAGCCGACCTGGTCAAAGAAAAGCGATCGCTAGCCCGCTCGATTGGCCTTTCTCTGGATTCGGAGTTGACGCTCGCAGAACGGCTCTCCTTTACGCCGAAGCCGCCTCCTCCAGTCGACGATGCTTTAAAGCGCGGCTTCGCTCAGCGCGCAGATCTCAAGGCGACGGAGGCGCAACTGCGTGCAGCCGAGGAGTCGGTCAAGAGCGCACATTCGGAACACCTGCCGTATGTAAACGTAAACGGGTTTGTAGGCGTGCAAGGAATCAACCCAAATCATGGAAACGGAGTGTTTTCAGCAACCGCCGCATTGAATATTCCGATTTGGCAAGGGGGGCGAATCCGGGCAGATGAACAGCAGGCACAAGCGGCAGTGGATCAGCGACGCGCCGAGTATGAGGATCAGCGAGGCGCAGTAGAGCTCGACATCCGCAACGCTTATCTCGATCTGCAGGTGGCTAACGATCAGGTACAGGTCGCAGAAAGTAATCAGGCTTTAGCGTTGCAGACTCTGAAGCAATCGCAGGATCGCTTTGTAGCAGGAGTGGCCGACTCGGTCGAGGTCGTGCAATCTCAGGAGAGCCTGGCAGCCGCCGCGCGTGATTACGTCAATAGTTTGTATTCGCACAACGTGGCAAAGATCAGCCTGGCGAGGGCTGTGGGTGAAGCCGAGCAGGGCGTAGCGAGCTTTCTGAAAGGAAAAGAAAATGGCAACTAAGGTGATCGAAGAGCAATCAGAGCCTGCCGATACGCCTCTTTCTGGCGAGAAAAACGGGAAAGAGGCTCCGGACGTTGCTCAACCACCTGTCAATCCACGTAAGAAACGGCGTGGGCTGATCATTGCCGGGATGGTGCTGGTGCTGTTAGCTACGGGAGCAAGTCTATGGTGGTCGCATGCCCAGACGTATGA
This sequence comes from uncultured Bryobacteraceae bacterium, assembly GCA_964245395.1. GTDB lineage: Bacteria > Acidobacteriota > Terriglobia > Bryobacterales > Bryobacteraceae > Bog-105. The sequence goes on along the minus strand of CAXTMN010000033.1, from coordinate 36,920 downwards.
GGAGACGGACGATGCTCAGGTGGATGGGCACTTGAATCCAATAGCGTCTCGAATAGCAGGGACAGTGAAGGCAGTGTACGTTGACAATAATCAACGCATTGACGCTGGAAAACCGCTGGTCGATTTGGACCCGAGCGATTACCAGGTAGCTGTAACGCAATCGACCGCGGAGTATGACCTGGCCCGGGCTCAGCTCCTTTCTGAGCAGCCCAATGTGCCCATTACTTTGACTTCGAACCGAACCGAGCTGGCGACGGCCGGCGAGGAGGTTACCGCGGCTGATGCGGCATTGGCTGGGGCGGAGCAAGATTATCAAACAGCTGTTGCGCAGCTTCGCGAGGAGGAAGCAAAAAATGTGAAAGCACAGTCCGATCTGGCCCGTTATCAGCAACTGATCGATAAACAGGAGGTAGCGCAGTCTTCATTCGACCAATACGCTGCGGCAGCCAAAGCACAAGCGGCGACTGTCGATGCTCAGAGAGCTGCGGTGGCATCCGCAGCTAAGATCATTGAGCAGCGGAAAGCACAATTAAGCGAGCAAAGGAGCAGAGAACAGCAAACGCTTCGCAATGCGCCGCGCCAGTTGTCCATCAGGAACGCCAACATCCAAGCCCGCAGAGCAAGTTTGGAGTCATCTGCCGCCAAAGTACAGCAAGACAAGCTGAATCTTAGTTACTGTCATTTGGTTGCTCCCGTATCCGGCTTAATCATTCAGCGGAGCGCTGAAGTGGGCGCACGCATTTCGGTAGGACAACAATTGATGATGATCGTGCAAACCGGTGATCTCTGGGTGACAGCAAACTTCAAAGAAACGCAACTGAGGAAAGTGCGGAACGGTCAACGGGTAACTGTAAAGGTGGACGCGCTTGACAGAAGTTTTGAAGGTTATATCGAGAACATGCCAGCGGCAACCGGTGATCGAACAAGCGCTCTGCCGCCCGAAAATGCGACTGGCAATTACGTCAAGATTGTGCAACGCATGCCCGTTCGGATCCGGTTCAATCCGAATCAGGACGGTGTCGATCTGCTAAGGCCTGGGATGTCCGTTGAGCCCCGGATCCACTTGTAGCTGGCTCCTATTTGGGATCGGGTACGGTGGGAACTGAGTATGCTTTCTCTAACGCGGATTGGTATTCTGCGTAGAGTGCTTTGATGCCGGTGAATTCTTCTTTTATCTGCCGCAAGTAGTCCGGCTTGGTAGCGACATCGAACAGCAATGCGGCCATTGACTGAGCATCTGTGACGAATCCGTTGTGGCCCAGACTGGTCAGGGCGTCCGCTTCCATTTGATAGGTGTGATTAGCAGAGTCTGATGTCTTTACCGCGAAGCCCATTCCGGGGATCTCGCGTGAGACAGTACCGGTTTCCTCATAGCCTTCCGGCTTCCCCGGTTCCTGCTGCACACCAGTGGCGCCATACATTTTCATATAAACAAAAGCGGGCTCAGCAAGGGTCGCCACCGATATGCCGTCCCGGAGTTGACCGTAATTGTCGATCTTGACTTTGGTCCCAGTCGAAAGAGCTGCGGCCTGGGCAGCATTGTCTACGAACTGTCGCACCTGCCGCAAGTAAACCTCATCCGGATAGCGGATGTAGAAGTCTGCAACTGTGCGGTCAGGCACCACGTTCGGCGCTGCACCTCCCTCACTGATGACGCCCTGAACGCGAGCTTCGGGCCGCATAGAACTGCGCACGCTGTCGATGTTTTCGAACAGGTGGATTACCGCTTCGAGCGCGTTTCTTCCGGCCCAGGGCGTCATCTGATGGGCAGGCGCTCCACTGAAGGTATACTTCACTCCGTCGATGTTCAGGCAGCAAGTTCCGAAGCCCGGTGCGGGCCGGACAGTTGCATTGACGGAGTGACTGCGCATCAAGACATCGATGCCTTTGAAGACGCCGGCATTGTACATATCAGTTTTGGCCACCGGCGGCATCATCTCTTCTCCAGGAGTTCCAAAGACGGTGACTTGGCCCGGCAGTTTGTTCGAATCCAGGTATTCGGCAATCGCGACCGCCGCGGCCACTCCGATAGGACCTTGCGTGCTGTGCTGATCTCCGTGAAAGGCGCCCTTTGTACCGCGAAGCGCGTCATACTCGAGGATGACACCGAGACTGGGGCCGCCTTTACCAGAAAGCCTCGCTTTCCGCTTGTACTTGCCGATAAACGCAGTACGAAGGCCGGCTATGCCTGTCTCCGTCTCGAACCCGTACTTTTGGAGGCGCTGTGTCAAGAGGCGTACTGCGCGATCCTCCTTGAATCCAATCTCCGGATCATGCGTGATTTGATCGCCAAGTGCGATCATCTCGGTGTCCATCAACTCTTTGGCACGAGCGACCACTTTGTCGCGCTCCTGATCAGGAGCTGTCACTTGCCGGACGAGCGCATCGATGTTGAGTGACTGCTCGAGCGCGTTTAACTTCTTGACAACTTCTTTCGCGGCCTGGCGCTCGGTTGTTGTTTCCTGGGCGCAGACTAGGCCCGTAATGAACAGTGTCAGGACTGCTTGATTTGCGACGAGTTTGATCATCATGGCCTGAGGCTAGCTTCGATTGTAGGCCCGATGTATATCGTGCTGCTGCTTACGATGGATCTTTAAGCAATGACAAATTACCTCGAAACGACTACTTGTGCGAGACAAGCGCGTTGAGAGACTTAAATCAGCCGATTTGAGCGGCTGTTTGCCAGGCGGGCACTGTATGCAGCAAGAACTGGGCTACTTTAGCCATTGGCGTGGCTTCGAAATGACAGGTTCGATTTCCTTGGTTGCCGTCGACACTCACGCGGCCGGCTGAGGAACTGACACGGTAAGCCGCATTTGCGCCGTACTCGCGCTGAAGGGAATCCAGGGGCCAATCGGAGTCGGCAATCATGCGGATGCCGCCCTGCGAGCCTAGCAGGATGCTGTATTGAGAAGGAGTCTGGCCAGTCGCCATCACGTTTTCTGCCGCTTGCAGGATTTCCACGGCGTTGTCGATGAACTGACTCACAAAGCTTTATCGTCCCCTGCAAAGGACTTTTAGAGCGAACTTGCAAACCGAGTACAAAGGGGGAACGACAGGTGCAGGGAGTTACGGCTCGGAAGCCTGTTTTGGATGCTACACTCAGTTGTGCGGACGCGGAAACTGGGTGTGATTCCCGCCCGATTTGCCTCCTCCCGATTCCCTGGAAAAGCTCTGGCCGACCTCGCTGGCAAGCCCATGGTGCAACACGTCTGGGAGAGAGCGCAACGGGCCCGGTATCTCGATGACCTTGTGGTCGCCACCGATGACGAGCGCATAGCAACTGTCGTGCGGAAGTTCAACGGTCGCGTGCGTATGACCCGTGGTGACCACCCCTCCGGTACCGACCGGCTAGCTGAAGTGGCGGGTTCTGAGCAAGCCGGCATTTACGTCAACATTCAAGGGGACGAGCCCCTGATCGATCCCGAGGCGATTGATGCCGCTATTCTTTCTGTTCTGGGTGATGATTCTGTTTCGATGGGCACGTTGAAGAAACAAATTGTCGACCCCACCGAGATACTGAATACCAACGTTGTAAAGGTTGTGACGAATCTTGCAGGTGACGCAATTTACTTCTCGCGTTGCCCGATTCCGTACGAGCGGGACGGTCGAAGAGGACTTCCCGTCTACTTCAAACACGTCGGGCTTTATGTTTACCGAAGCGAGTTTCTGCTGCGCTACCCAGACCTGACTGTTGGACCCATCGAAGAAGCTGAAAGGCTGGAGCAATTGCGCGCTCTTGAGAATGGGTTCCGTATAAAGGTTGTGGAAACCGATTATGAATCGCTGGGAGTAGATACTCCGGAAGACCTTGCACGTGTCAACGAGCTGTTTTCCGCTGTGGCCAACTCATTTGGAGTAGGCCAGTGAGAGCAGAGGGTTGCGAGGAGGGGCGTGGCTAAGTACGTGTTTGTGACCGGTGGTGTGGTGTCCTCGCTGGGGAAGGGCATTGCAGCAGCTTCCATCGGATGTCTTCTGGAAAGCCGCGGGTTGCGTGTGACTCTCCAGAAGTTTGATCCGTATCTGAATATCGATCCGGGCACGATGAGTCCGTTCCAGCACGGAGAAGTGTTTGTAACCGATGACGGTGCGGAGACCGATCTCGATCTGGGCCACTATGAGCGGTTCACCCATGCCCCACTAACTCAGAGCAACAACCTGACGTCAGGACGGATTTACGAGAACATCATCACGCGTGAGCGTCGAGGTGATTACCTTGGTAAGACCGTCCAGGTAATTCCCCACGTCACCAATGAGATAAAAGCGGCTTGCCGCAAAGTAGCGGCCGGTGTAGATGTAGCGATCGTGGAGATTGGAGGGACGGTAGGAGACATTGAATCGCTTCCATTCATAGAAGCAATCCGGCAGATGCGGCATGAAGAAGGGCGGGAGAATACCCTTTTCATTCACCTGACGCTGGTGCCCTGGATTGCCGCTGCTCAGGAACTTAAGACGAAGCCGACTCAGCATAGCGTGAAGGAGCTGCGAGCTAACGGCATCCAGCCCGATATCCTTTTGTGCCGGAGCGAACGTGATTTGTCGCAGGACTTAAAAGAGAAGATCGCGCTTTTTTGCGATGTAGATGCGAGCGGGGTCATCACGGCCAAAGATGTTCCGTCTGTATATGAGATCCCGATGGCGTTTGCCGACCAGGGCGTAGACGAGATTGTTCTTCGCATGCTTGGCCTGAAGACGGGCGCGCGCGATATGTCTCGATGGATTGAGATGGTTCATCGCATGACTAATCCGATCCATGAGGTCAGCATAGGTCTTGTGGGTAAATACGTTGAGTACGAAGATTCCTATAAGAGCCTGAAAGAAGCGCTTCTTCATGCCGGGATTGCCCATCAGGCGCGAGTCCAAATTGATTGGATTGAGTCTGAACAGATGGAATGGCCTGCCTGTCGCAGCTACTTGCGGCGGTTCGACGGGATTTTAGTGCCGGGCGGATTCGGAAAGCGCGGAATCGGCGGCATGTTGAACGCCATCCGTTGCGCACGAGAAGACAAGATTCCCTACTTTGGCATTTGCCTGGGAATGCAAACGATGGTGATTGAATATGCCCGCAATGCCTGCGGTCTGCCCGACGCCGATTCGACTGAGTTCAACCCCAACACTCCCGATCGGGTCATCTACAAGTTGCGCGAGCTCAAAGGCGTGGACGAATTAGGCGGGACCATGCGCCTTGGCGCCTACCCTTGCCAGCTTGCTCCGCAAAGCTTCGCCCGCGAGGCGTACGGCATCCCCGAAATAAGCGAGCGTCACCGCCATCGCTATGAATTCAACCGTGAATTTCAGCCCACGTTGGAAGCTCATGGTATGCGCCTGACCGGCCAGACACCAGACGGTTTATACGTTGAAATCTGCGAAGTGCCCGATCATCCCTGGTACCTGGGCTGCCAATTTCACCCTGAGTTTAAATCAAAGCCGCTGGAGCCGCACCCGCTGTTTACGGCCTTTCTCAAAGCTGCGCTAGAGCATAAAGACAAAAAGGCGCGCCCTGCAATAGAGACGCCGGCGGCCGCTGAATTCTCTGTGCGATGAATTTTGCAGTTGATGCCGGGCTACCGGGCTCGCAGGTCTGTTTCCGGAACGACGCCGCACTGGCGCTGATTGCAGGACCCTGCGTTATCGAGAGCGAAGAGCATGTGCTGAAGCTAGCTACCGCGATTCGCCAGATCGCAGGACCCTATGTCTTCAAAGCTTCTTTTGATAAAGCGAACCGGAGCAGTGTTCACTCGTACCGTGGGCCCGGCTTGAAAGAAGGGCTGCGCATTCTTCAAGGGGTTCGCACAACTGGATTGCCCGTGCTGACGGACATCCACGAACCTGGGCAGGCGCAAATTGCTGCAGAGGCGGCTGATATCCTGCAAATCCCTGCATTTCTTTGCCGGCAGACGGACTTGCTGGTGGAGGCAGGGAAGACGGGGCGAATCGTAAACATTAAGAAGGGACAGTTTGTTTCACCGGCCGACATCGCGCATGCCGCCGAGAAAGTTGCCAGTACCGGAAACAATCGAATCATCCTTACCGAACGCGGTTCTTCGTTTGGCTATAACAATCTGGTGGTCGACATGCGCGGGCTGGCCATCATGGCTGCGACAGGGTTTCCGGTGGTTTTCGATGCGACACACAGCGTTCAATTACCCGGCGCCGGTGGCGCAGGTTCCGGAGGACAGCCACAATTCATCGAGCCGCTGGCGCGGGCCGCTACTGCCGTGGGTATAGCGGGGATTTTCATCGAGGTGCACGATCGGCCCGAAGAGGCCCTCTCGGATGGGGCAAATGCCTTGCAACTGAGGCTCTTGCCCCAGTTACTCAGCCGTCTCCGGTCGCTGGATCAGGTAGTAAAAGGCTTCAAAGATCTTGCCTTCGATATAAACTGAGACAACGTCAGGGCCGTCTGGCACGTCGTATTATGTGAATCGTATGCACACACGTGTAAGGAATCGCCGCACAGGAGAGCGGGGCTTTTCCCTAATTGAGCTTCTGATCGTTATTGCGATCATCCTGATCATCTTGTCGATTGCCTTGCCGCAAATGAGCAAATCGAGAATGAACGCCCAGGAAATGGCTGCTGTCGCCACAATGAAGACGATAAACACGGTTGAAACGCAGTATATGTCTCAATTTGGGCAATTTGCGACTTCGCTCAGTCAGCTCGGGCCTGCCAGTTCGGGCGCAGTCGAGGGGCCCGGCGCTGCTGCCCTCATTCAGGCGAGTTTAGCTAGCGGCGTCAGCGGCGGGTACATATACACAGTTACCGGAACGCCCGCCGGCTATTCAATCACAGCTGTTCCCAAGGCCTTCAACAGTACCGGACGCCGGACTTTCTACTCAGATCAGTCCGGAATTGTCCGGCAGAACTGGAGCCAGGAACCGGCGACCGAAAAAAGCGACGAATTGAAGTAATGTGCAGCTGTTCGTTGCCGTCTCGCTTGCTGTCCTACTAGCAACGAGCCTTCATGCTCAGGACGGTCACTCCACTGCAGCGTCGGTATCAGCTGCGCTTCAAACGCTCACGATCGATGCTAACAAGAGTTATCACGTGCGGGACCTGCAACTCTCACGAGGCGACATCAAGCTTTACCTGACCGAGGGAATTCTTTCTTTTGTAACTCCTATTGAAGGACGGTGTCCGATCGCCGTGTTCACCACCGAGCACGTAGAAGGAGGGGATGGAGAGGTGATCGTGCTTCCCGCTCAGTCTAGCGAACGTGCTTCGCTAGCTCAGTTCACGAAAACACCGAACTTAGACGAGCACTTCCGATCCGCTGTTTTTCTTTTCTCTGACCAGACGGAGCAGGAGATCATGTCGCAGATTGAAGACCGGCCGATTCAACGAGCTTCTGGCGAAGATCTCAGCACAGAGTTCATACCGCGTTCCGTTTTGCAAAGTCTCACGTCCACCCTCGACACGTCCCTGATAAAAGCTCTCCTCGACCAGCACAAGCCCGAGGACGGCTTCTTCTATGGCCTGATCTCCGGCGGCGATCTCGGACACTTCGCGGTTCTTTATGATCCGACCCAATTCGAGCCCGTTTCCGTTGGGAGTCCAATAACGATAGGCAGGGCAGGCGGGAATTTTCAACTGTGGGCAGCCTTTCGGCCAAGGAGAGCGTCTGCTTATACCCCTGCTGCCGCCCGGATTCACGATTACCGGATAGCGACAGACATCCACCCGGACCTAAGCATGAACGTCCAGGCGAATTTTGCGATCGACTCTGCCGCTGCGGACGGCCGGGTTCTTTCGTTTACTTTGTCCAACCGGCTTCGAGTGACTGCAGCCCAGATTGATGGGCATACTGCGGAAGTTTTTCAGCACGTGGATTCAGCGGTTGAAGGCAATCGGACAGTGGGGTCGTTTTTACTTATCTCCGACCATTCGTTAGCGACAGGCAACCGACACCAGATCGAAATCAAGTACGAAGGATCGGTCATTCGGAAGATGTCGGCTGCGTCCTATTTTGTCGATGAGCGAAATGCCTGGTATCCGCAATGCGGCCCGACGCTGGCGAATTTTGATCTAAGCTTTCGCTGTCCAAAAAATCTCCGGCTCGTCTCGACAGGCGAGCCGATCAGCGAGGCTGAAGATTTCACGACCCGAACAGTTCACAGGCAAACAAAAGCGCCTGAAGCTCTAGCCGGTTTCAATTTAGGCGACTACCAGTCCAAGACTGTCAGCGAGGGTGATTATCATATCGAGTGTGTTGCCGACCGCGCATTTTCAGAACAGCTGGACACTATCCAAAAGCAGACCGAGGATGTGCTTAGATTTTATATCGAGCGTTGGGGCGGTTTACCGGTGCGCAGTATCTCTGTCTCTCCCATTCCCGGATACTTTGGGCAGGGCTTCCCTGGGCTCATCTATCTCTCAACTGCCTCTTACATGAAAGCGGAGAGTCGCCCGGAACTTTTGCGCAACACTTCGAGCGACGTGTTTTTCTCCGAACTGCTGCTTCCGCACGAAGTGGCCCACCAATGGTGGGGAAACATCGTGGCCGCAGCCGATTACCGCACGAACTGGCTGATTGAAGCTATGGCCAACTGTTCGGCGCTGGATTTCCTGGAGAAAAAGAAGGGAATTCACGCCGTCAATCAGATTCTCGATCGCTATCGGCAGAATCTTTTGCGACAAGTGAACGGACGGACGTTGGAGTCGTCTGGCCCGCTCGATTTTGGATTTAGATTGATCGACAATTTCGATATGTCAACGTGGCATGCGATTACTTACGAGAAGGGAACTTGGATCCTGCGAATGTTGAAAAGCTTGATCGGCGCCGATCGCTTCCACCAGATGCAGATTCGTATGTTGCGCGACTATGCAACAAAGCCGATCACGGAAGAGGAGTTTCGTAAGCTTGCCAGTGAGTTCGTGCCGTTAGGGTACGCAGACAAAGACCTTTCACTGTTTTTCGGAACCTGGGTGTATAGCACAGGGATTCCCACTTTGGGGCTTACCGGGGATAGGTCCGGGTTGGGAATAAATCTGTCAGGCACGGCTGCCAACTTTGCCGTGGATGTTCCGCTCCGATGTCAGTTGCGAGGAACTAAATCGACTTCCTGGGTTCGCGCCAGCTATGGAATCGAGCCTGTTGCCGGATCATTCCCATCTGGAGCCTGCACTCTGCCGAATCCATCAGAGTATCTGTATATTCAATAGGCACTGTTGTAAACCGTAAGACGAAGGTCTCGTCCTATGTGAAGGTACCCTATGATGGGCGCGATGGCCGACAGCTTGGAGGGTGAAGCTAGTGTTCAGGTGAGCTCGCGCGACTTCGGTGCGTGGATGACCTCGGAGCAGAAGCGGATATTTCTGCTGTGCCGGCGCTTGCTACAGGATCCGGATGAAGCAGATTCTGCTACCCAGGACGTGTTCCTTAAAGCTTACAAAGCGATGTCAAAAGAAGCGGCTTCGGAGCTCGATAATCCGGGCAAGTGGGTCACCCGGATCGCGGTTAATACCTGTCTGGACCGGTTGCGATCAAAGTCGTGGAAGGTCTGGCAGCGACGCCCACCGGCAGAAGACGAAGAGCTTATCTTACAGATGACTCCGGGGGGTGAGCCGGACGCAGAACGCCTCCTGTTTGCCAAACAAATTCAGCAAAGACTGGAAAAGGCGCTGGCGAAATTATCAGACCGGCAACGTGCTGTGTTCTCCCTGCGTCATTACGACGCGCTGCCTTTGGAGGACATTGCAGATATCCTTAAGTTGGATGTAGGAACCGTGAAAGCACATTTGTTCCGAGCCATTGCTAAGATGCGCGAGGATCTGAGGGATCTGTATACAGCACAATTGAGCGAGGCGCGCGTCGGAGGCGGTATGCATTTCGATGAGAATTCCTCGAGATCAGGGAGTGCTCGGAGGAATTCATGAATACCGAGTCCAGCTTGTCAGGGCATTGGACTGATGATCAGCTGATTTCGCACTTATACACTGTCGGCTTGGGAGACGGACACCTGGAGAGCTGCCTGGAGTGTCGAAACCGCTTTACAGCAATGCAAGTGCGGCGGAAAGCGATCGAGTCATGCGAAGTTGCTGACGTCTCTCTTGAATTTCTCGCTGCCCAGCGGCGGGCTGTTTATTCCCGGCTAAGTCAACCGGTTCGTCTATGGTCGAGTTCGCAGATTCGAGGATGGGCATCTGCGGTGGCAACGCTGCTGGTGATCGTGAGCGGATTGTTCGTCTACGAGAACAGCCATCGTCGTCAAATTGCAAATGAACAGCTAAGCGATGCCCAACTGGCTCTTGAAGTGAGTCAGTCCGTGCAAGACGATGAACCGCAATCGACTGCTCCGTTACAGGCGCTTTTTGACGAATGACGCGTAAACTCCTAAGAGTGCGGTTGTTTGCTTTTTGTGTGCTGCTGGGTGCATGCGGATCACCGGTGTTCGCTCAGAATCGTGCAAACTATCCCTGGTGGAACAGTCCCGTAGCGGAATCGCTTGGACTGAGTGGAGTGCAGAAGGTCAAAATTCATCAAATCGTGCGTACTTACCGAGATCGATTATTCGATGTCCGCAACGCCTCGCAAAAAGCAGAAGCCGAGCTGGAAGACGTGTTAAACGATCCCGATGTCACGGTTGAAATGGCCAAACCGGTGATCGAGAAAGTTGCAATTGCCAAGTCGAGTGCACAACGGGTGTTTCTGGAGATGAGTGTCCAACTTCGCTCAGTGCTCACCCTAGACCAGTGGCGAACGCTGGTTCGGCATTGGGACGAGATGCAAAAGAAACGTCCCTCTGAAGTGCAGACACCTCCATGAGTCAGGCAGTCGCTTCGATTTGACCGCTGACCTCCTCCCACTGGGCCATAGCGTTTTCAAGCTGCTTTCGTTGAAGCTCAAGCTCCACCGAGACCCGCGTTGCTTCCTCGGCTCCAGCGTAATCAGAGAGCGCGTGTTCTGATCTCGCGATCTCGGATTCTAACTGAGCAATTCGATCTTCCAATTTCTTCGCCTCGGCTTCCATCTGCTTCAACCTCAATGGATTGATCCGCCTAGCGGGGGAGGGTGCGGGACTTGGCATCAGCAGAGGCTCAGCCGGGGGAACTCCAATAAGAACATCCTTCAGGGTTGGCTCATGCTCTGGCCCACCGCCTTTGCGCCATAGGTAATCCGCGTAGTTGCCGGGGAAAATGTGTACGCGGCCGTCTGCTATTTCGAATACGCGCGTTGCGAGGTTTTCGACAAAATAGCGATCATGGGAGACAAACACCAGTGTTCCCGTAAAGTTCTCTAGCGACTCCAGCAGTACATCTTTAGCGCGAATATCGAGATGGTTCGTCGGCTCATCAAGCAACAGAAAATTAGAGGGGCGCAGGAGCATACGTGCGAGCGCATAGCGGTTTCTTTCACCACCTGAGAGAACGCCAATCTGCTTGAAAACATCGTCCTCGCTGAACAGAAAACACCCGAGCAGATTCCGCAGTTCCGTTTGCGTAGATCGAGGTGCGGCAGCACTCAGGTCGTCCAGAATGCGAGCGTTCACGTCCAGCTCTTTATATTGATCCTGGGCGAAGTAATCTGGTTCAACATTATGCCCCAGCGTGTACTCGCCTCCTGTCAGCGTCTCCGTTCCGGCAAGAAGCTTCATCAGTGTCGACTTCCCGGCACCATTCACTCCCACCAAGGCGACGCGCTCACCACGTTCAATGGTGAAATCGACGTTGTCCAGAACGCGCTTTTCACCGTAGTGCTTAGCAACTTTCTTGAACTCAGCCACAATGCGGCCGCTAGCCTTCGGTTGCGGAAAGGAAAAGTGAATGGTCTTTTCATCGGGCGGCAGTTCGATTCGCTCGATCTTGTCCAGCTCCTTGATGCGGCTCTGAACCTGTTTGGCTTTGGTAGCCTGAGCACGAAAGCGATTGATGAAGGCTTCGAGCTGTTGAACCTTGTCCTGCTGATTCTTGTAAGCAGCTTCTAGTTGAACCAGGCGTTCAGCCTTTTGCTGGCGATATTTCTCGTACCCACCGGTGTAGAAGTGAACGCTTTTGTTCCATATCTCAACGATTTTCTTCACCGTTACGTCGAGGAAATACCGATCATGCGAGATCAGAATGAACGCGTGCTCATAAGATGTCAGGTATTCCTCAAGCCAGGTGCGAGCTTCAATGTCCAAGTGATTTGTTGGCTCGTCGAGCAAAAGCACGTTCGGCTTCTCGAGCAGCAGCTTGGCAAGAGCAATGCGCATTTGCCAACCGCCTGAGAACTCTTCCGTCTGGCGGTGCCAATCCTGCTTGCTAAAGCCAAGCCCAGTTAGAACCGCGCCCACCTGAGCTTCGATTGTGTACCCGTCTCGTGCTCGAAATTCGCTGTCGGCTTGCTCAAAACGATTGCTGACCCCGGTGTACTCTTCGCCTTCGGGGTCAAGTTCGCTCATCCGGACGGTTAAAGCTTCGAGCTCTGTTTCGAGCTCTTTCACACCGGCAAACACACTCATCCCTTCGGCAAAGACCGTGCGGCCAGTTACGTGTAAACCGTCCTGCGGAAGGTATCCGATTCGAATGCCCTTCATGGCTGAGCGTGAACCGTAATCGAGCGGATCAAGCCCGGCGATTACTTTCAGCAGAGTTGACTTGCCTGTGCCGTTGCCGCCCACCAAGCCCGCTCGCTCTTTAGGAGTGATCAGCCAATCCAGCTTTTCGAACAGAAGTTTGGGTCCGAAGCGCTTACCGGCTCCTGACAGTTGTAGCATCTTCTACTATTTTCGCTATTGCAGGAAAAACTTCAAAGCGTGATTCAGATACCTCTTCAAGTCGGTCCGTTTGACGACTGCATCGAGGAAGCCATGCTCGAGCAAGAATTCACTCCGCTGAAAGCCTTCGGGTAATTTCTGACGAATCGTCTGCTCGATGACGCGAGGTCCGGCAAAGCCGATCAAGGCGCCAGGCTCTGCGATGTTGAGATCTCCCAGCATCGCGAAACTTGCAGTGACGCCGCCTGTTGTCGGATCCGTCATTACGCTGATGTAGGGCAATCCAGCCTCATCGAGCCGCATTAATGCCGCCGACAGTTTAGCCAATTGCATGAGACTGATGGCGCCTTCCTGCATACGGGCACCGCCTGAGGCCGAGATGATGATCAGCGGAGTTTTTTCAGATACACATCGCTCAATAGAGCGTGTGATTTTCTCGCCGACAACAGCCCCCATACTGCCGCCGATGAAGCGCAGGTCAAGCGCACAGATGTGCACCTTTCGGCCATCGAGATTGCCGCTGCCACAGATTACCGCATCAGGCATCTGAGTAGATTCGCGCATGTCACGTAACCGGGTCGAGTACGGCTTTGAATCAATGAAGTGAAGCGGATCAGACGACGTCAGAGATTCATCGTAGGTCTGATAGACACCGTCGTCGAACAGCTGTGCAAGGCGGTCCGCTGCCGTTATGCGGAAGTGGTGTCCGCACTTAGGACAGATGTTGAGACCCTCCTCAACAGTCTTACGGAAGACAATCTGAGTACACGCATCGCACTTTTGCCACAAGCCTTCGGTCCGGACGGTTTTATTCCCATCGTTCGCCGGTTCGTCTTCGAAAGGTGGTTTTTGTCGTGTGAACCAGGCCATCTTTAAGTCAGCCACCAAAGTAACATGCAGAAACGGGATCAGCGTTTCGGACCCGGGGGAGTGAGGCTAGAAAGGATCTGCGCTTTATACCGGTCTGCCTGCCGGAAAATTTCAGGTGTGTTGAGGGTAAGAGCATGACGTCCGCTCACGATCTGTCTCCCATTGATGAACACATCTTCTACGTCGCCAGCTTTCGTCGCGTAAACAAGCTGAGAGTACACGTTATAAAGAGGCCTGGCGTTCGCGCCAGCTAACGAAACGGTGATCAGGTCGGCGCGCTTGCCTTCTTCTATCGAGCCGATATCCTTATCAAGGCCGAGCACCCGAGCCCCACCTATTGTCGCCATCTCCAAAACTTGTTCGGCAGGCAGCACAGTGGGATCTTTCATGGTGACCTTTTGTAGCTTTGCGGCGATATTCATTTCTTGGAGAATGTCCGCGGAATCATTACTTCCTGCAAACCCGTCAGTCCCAAGCCCGACATTGAGTCCCAGCCGCAACATGTCTGCAACGCGCGCAATCCCATCGGCGAGCTTCATGTTGCTGGAGGGGCAATGGGCAATGCCAACTCCTCTTTCCTTCAGTATCTGAAGGTCATTGTCGTCGTTCCAAATCGAGTGCGCAGCAACGACGCGGCCGTCCAGCAGACCGAGCTGTTTAAGAACTTGCGTCGGTGTCATGTTGCGCTTTGTTAGTGAATCGTCCCGTTCTTTCTGAGTCTCGGCGAGGTGAATCAGCAAGGGCACATGGTATTTAACTGCCATCTCATGAGAGGCAACCAGCGCCTGATCGGGGGTGGTGTAGATGGAGTGCGGCGCGACAGCGGGAACGATCAAATCATCCTTCTGAAAGCGAGCGAGGTACTTCTCGGTAGCTGCGACGGAGTCTTGCCAGGTCTTGTAGTCGGGAGCAGGAAAACCAATGATAGTCTGTCCTAACACGCCGCGAACTCCAGCCGCTTTCGCCGTTTCCGCCTCCGCATCCTCGAAATAGTACATGTCCGTATAAGTGGTAATTCCCGCCAGAACCATCTCCAGGCAGGCAAGCCGGGTTCCCCAGCGGACAAATTCAGCGTTCACGGTTTTGGACTCAGCCGGAAAGATGTAATTGTCCAACCAGTCGTCCAGGCGTTTGTCGTCAGCAAAGGCACGGAACAGCGACATTGGGGCGTGAGTGTGTGTGTCGATCAATCCGGGGGCGATCAGTGCACTCGGCTTGTCAACAGTGTGTTTGGCCAGGAACCGCGCAGCGACCTCAGCGGCTGTGCCGACTCCGACGATATCGGCGCCACGGATTGCTACTGCACCATTTTCAATGAGACGCCGGTTCGCGTCCATGGTGACTACATACCTTGCTCGTATGATCCAGTCTGCGGGTTCAGCAGCTTGTAAGGACAGCGCGGCCGACACAGCAAGAACCAAAGCCTTACAAATACGATGCATCGAAGGGCCTTGGGAAAATCTGTGCCACGGTAACAGTCTCTTCATCGCCGGATAGATTCGCCAGGATGAGAGTAGCGTCTCCACAGAACTCCCAGAGGATCTGCCGGCAGGCGCCGCAAGGCGGTGAGAGTCTTTCTGTGTCGGCAATAACCATGATGCGCTTCAGTTCTGATGCTCGTTCAGAAATAGCCTTGAAAACCGCGAGGCGCTCCGCACAGATAGTGAGACCATACGTCGCATTTTCGATGTTGCAACCGGTATAGATGCGGCCTTGATCATCCTCAATCGCCGCGCCAACTTTGAACTTGGAGAAAGGCGCATAGGCACGATCGCGGGCCTCTCGAGCAGCCTCAAACAGTGGATGGGAACAAGGCATGTTCTTTTACCTTACTTGGTCGGTCGCCGACGGTTGGTCCAAATGTCAGTTCAAAATCCTGCGCAAATCCTTAACGTTTCGGAACGGGTTGCCGGTGCGTTGGCGGCCTGAGTGGTCGAGCCCGTATAGTCTTTTCCGGTGAATCGCCCTAGTCTGTACCAGCAACTCACGTGCGCCTTTTAGCGACGCCAATAGTATTGACAGCTGAAAAGCAGCTAGAAATGGAGCTTTGGGGCCTTACTATCCCGGGTATAGGCAGTAACGATTAAGGTCACAGAACACCGCAGAAGTCTCTTAAGTCATAGAAAGTAATGGTCGTACCCGCTCTTTTCACGTTCACTTATTCATCTTATTCTTCAATCACGAGATTCGTCCAGGTGTAATTCCCGGCGAATCAGTTTTATTCGGAGGATTTCAATGAATATCAGAACGCTAGCTTTGCTGGGAAGCGCACTTGTCCTGTCTGCGCCTGTCTTTGCGAGCACCTACTATGGTGGTTTCGAAGACACACAGGGCGCATCGAGCGACTATGACTATAACGACATTGTCTTTTCGCTAAGTGGTGCGAACCTCGTTATGAATGCGCCTGGCGGCGCGCTTTACGCTCAACCGGTCCTCGGAACAAACAGCCAGCCGTTTTGGAACAACACGTCGTATGACGGGCAAAAGTACAACATTGGCTACTGCATCTACGGGGGCGGCAACTGTGGGAACGGTATCGCCCCCGGGGTTCAATATCTTGCCTCGAGCAGTAACAAGAATGCTTCAGCGAACGATATCACTTTCTCGGTAGCTGGTTCTGTTTCCGCAGATGTTTATCTTCAGATAACAGCAGATACCGATTCACTTGGTTGGTACAGTACATCCGATCCAAACCACACCGTTCATCTGCTTAATAGCGGGGGCTCGGTCGGCGTGTTCTCGTTTAACCCGAACGGCAGTTTTGGACTTGTTGGAGAGAACGGACGGGGCAACACTTATTACTCGCAGACTTCGCTGAACCCGAGCGGCTCGCAGGACGATCTATCCCACTTCGCCATGTTTGCCGCTCCGGAACCGGGTGCGACCGGTCTGATGGCTGCTGGTCTGATCGGACTCGGTTTCTTGTTCCGCCGCCGCAAGACGAACTAATAACTAGCCAAGCGCAACAACATCAGTCAAGCTCCCGGATCCAACTTTCTTAAATCTCGTGTAGAAAGCAGGGTTCGGGAGCTTGGCGATCTCTGCTGTGGAGAAAGTAAAGCAAGCTGTTCTTACGGTCGCTACGCTGCTGGCAGACTGCAGAATTGGACTCCTGGAGCTTTAGCTTACGATTCCGCTAATTAATTAAAGGCTGGCCTATTCGAATATCCTTCAAAGTGGCGCACCAGCTCCCGTAACCACGTTTTCGAGAGCCGGGGTCATCTTCCAATGTGAATAGCAGGTCAAGATTCGTGTCTTCTTCAAGAAGATGGACACGATCGCCGTAATTCCAGGCTTTGGCGTGAAGAGTACGATTAGCTTGCTGCAAAGCTACCTTGAAATGTTTGCCTTCCCGGAGGACCCGGGGAGCGCTAGCGACCCTGGCATCAGGCGCATAGAGAAGTGGGGCAGGATTCCCAAACCCGAAAGGACCCATGGACAGCACCTGTTCGACACAGCCCGTTGTGAGCTCAAGAAAGGAAGTCACAGCGTCGGCACTGTACTGGGGCCGCATGTCCTCTTGGCTCAAGCGTCCCGACGCGAACTCGTGAAATCGCTCTCTGAATTTATCTATGTTGCGATGCGGCAACGTCAACCCTGCAGCCTGACGGTGTCCTCCGAACCTCTGAAACAAATCCGACATGCTTTCCAGTGCTTGCAGCAGATGAAATGCTGGAATACTGCGGCCTGAGCCGGTGAAGGAAGCCTCTTCGTTGCTGTCGCTCTGTTTTGCCGATTCGCTTAAAACAAACACCGGACGGCAAAACCGCTCAACCAAGCGACTGGCGACAATCCCGAGCACTCCCAGATGCCATCCAGGCCCGGAGAACACCAATGCTGCCGAGTTGGACGCGAAGGTTCCTTCCTGGCACTCTGCAAGGATTGATTCGACTATTTCGGCTTCTACCTGCTGCCGCTCTCGATTAAGGCGGTCCAGGTGGTCCGCGAGGCTGCGGGCCCGATCTGCATCGTGAGTCAGGAACAGCTCGATTACGTCTTTCGCCGTCGACATGCGACCAGCGGCGTTGATTCGAGGCGCCAGACGAAACGCTACCTGGTGAGCAGTGGGACACTCCCCTTCGTCAAATCCGGCAACTGAAAGCAGCGATCGTAAGCCCACGTTGTGGACTTTGCGCAATCCGGACAGGCCGCGGCGCACTATGACGCGATTTTCACCTACGAGCGGCACAATATCTGCGACAGTTGCAATCGCAACCGGCTTCAGAAATGAATCGAGTAGTGCCCGCCTCCGTGCTGGCAACATCTCGCTCCGGCTGAGCAAAGCCTCGACGAGTTTGAATGTGACGCCCGCACCGCAAAGGTCTTTGAACGGATAACGGCAATCTGAACGATTCGGGTTCAGGACGGCGAGTGCGGGTGGTAGCTGCGCCTCAGGCAAGTGGTGATCGGTAACGATAACGTCGATTCCCAAACTGTTCGCGTGCCGGACCACTTCGCCGGCGCGAATGCCGGTATCTACGCTCACGACCAAACGTACCCCTGCCTGTGCCGCTCGCTCGATGACTTCGCTGCGCATTCCGTACCCTTCAGTGAGCCTGTGTGGAATGTGAAATTCGGCATTGCCTCCAAGGATCTCGATGGCTTTCTTGAGAATGATGATCGACGCAGTTCCGTCGACGTCATAATCGCCGTAGATAAGCACCGGTTCGCGGGTTCGTACGGCGACGAGCAATCGTGTTACCGCCGCCTCCATGTCTTTCAGCAGGAAAGGGTCACAGAGCGAATCGAGGTCAGGGGAAAGAAACTCTCGGGCAGCGCTCGGTTCCGCGTAGCCCCGCGCTACTAGTATCGCGGCTGGCAGGCGATCAATCCGGAGAGCTTGCTGCAACTCGGTTATTTGATGATCCGATGTTTTCGGAAGTACCCAGCGGGCAGCAGGACGGGTCCAGTTTTCAAGCGACATTGAACCACTTACTAGGGGGAGGCGTCTGTGCGAGGCGGGTATTCCAGCTCATGTCAGAAAGAGGTGGGCAACCGAAGCAGATTCTCGTAAGTCGATCGTCGCGATTTTCGTACAGGCCTTTACGGATGCCCCGGAATGGGTTCCAAGCTTCAGGAATAACTTCCGATAGCACGATACTTCCCGAGCTTGATCTTAGTTGTTGGAAAAGTATCCGCCCAGCGTACCGTCGTCTTGCTGCTCCTCGGTGGCAACGTCCAACTCGGCCAAAATGTCGTTCAGGGCGTCGTACCAATCAGTGTGGACTTCGAACATATACACCTGACCGTTCAGAGCAAAGGAAAGTTCGACTGAACAGGTAAATCCCTCATAAGCTTGCAGCTGGCGCAGTCGGGTTTCAAAACTACGCTTTTCGTCGCGGGTAAAGTCACTATCTTCTAATTGGTCCAAGGCTCCGTCGATCTGGTCAAGGGAAAACGTACGGTGATAGAAAATGATCACTTTTGCGTTGGCTTTCCGGGCGCAGGTCAAGAATTCTCGAAAGTCGGGGTGGCGTTCGCTGTCCCAAGACACCTGATTGAGAGCGTCCATGACATTGTGGTATCCGTGGAAAACAGAAAAGTCAGACCCGTCTAATTGCCCCTGAATTTCCGTTCTCAAAGTTTCCAAGTCGAGAGCCATCGGATTCACCGTATCAGATAGGACGATCGGGAGTGCATCCTACCTATCAGGTCTGGGGTTCAGGGATGGGCGTAGATGTAACCTCAATCCGGTTCTTTACATCGTTACAGTCAAGTTCCCGTGAAAGTGGGTGTGTTTCCTGTTGCTTCGGCTAACTCTGTTCATGATCTTGCTCGCGGGAATGCGCCAGCTCTGCAATGGCCAGAGTGGATTTGTGAAATCCGGAGATCAGCCGATTCCTGGGGCAACAATTACAATTCGCCAGGGCGATGCAAACTTCTCTACGTCGACGGATGTTGACGGTCACTACGGATTCCCCCCGCTGGGCCCAGGCAAATGGTCGGCCACAGTCGAAATATTCGGGTTTCAGACACTGTCGCAATATGTGGACTATGCGGGGGCAAGCGGGCCGGTAAACTTCGCTTTGCAACTGAAGGAATCGCCCGTTCTGCAAAGATTGAAGCAGTTTGCTGGGAGGCGAAACCCTGAATCGACTCGGAATGGGAACGCGCAAACGGTTACGCCTGATGTTGAGATTCAAAATGAGCTAAACGCTTCTGCGCAGTCAGTCCCGCCCTCTGTGCCCAGTGAAAGTAGCAACGAGTCGTTTCTCCTGTCGGGCAGTTTGAGTCCTGGCATGGCGCAAGGCAATCAGGCCGACTCCGGCCCAGATTTGCGTGGGCAAGGTCCCGGCAATGCCGACCCCTTCGGCGATGGATCCGGAAATGCGGATCAGGCTAATGCCTCGGGATTTGGAGGCAGTGCTGCCGGCCGTCAGGGAGGGTTTGGGGGTGGCGGGTTCGGACGCCCTGGAGGCGGAGGCGCCGGACGGTTTGGAGACCGGGGACGACGCCCCGGGCAGGTAGCAGGGGCGACATTCGGCAACCGCCGCCGACGTACCCAAACCATTCATGGGCAGGCATCGTTCACCCTGACCAATTCAGCAGTGAATGCCAAACCGTTCTCGATCAATGGTCTTGATATTCCTCAAGCCGCTTACGCTCAGAGCCGCTTCAGCATTGTCGTGGGAGGCCCGCTCGTGCTGGGAAAGTTCGTCAAAGATCCTAAGACGCAGTTCTTCCTGAGCTACTTCGGCACCCGGGCGCGCAATCCTCTGTTATTCACCGAAACGGTGCCTACCATGGCTGAACGCGGAGGCGACTTTTCTGCAGCAACCCAGTCTCTGGGCACATCGGCAACAAGCGTTCCTATTACTCTTTACAATCCTTCAAGCCGTCAGCCGTTCGCAGGCAACCTGATTCCCTCCAGCCTCTTAAGTCCAGTCGCTTTAGGCTTGCTGAAGTTTTACCCCCTTCCCAATCAGCCCAGCAATGCGAATAACTATCAATATGAAACGGCTGCAGCCAACAACTCTGACAATTTAGGGGTACGAGTTCAGCGGAATATCACTTCCAAGGATCGACTATCGGCGAATATTCAATATCAGCGACGGGACGGAAACACGGCCCAGCCCTTCGGCTACTTCGACACAACGAACGGTTACGGTCTCAATTCCCAAATCCAGTGGACAAGGAATTACTCAGCGACCGTCATCGGCAACACAGGAGTGAGACTGAACCGCAACTACAACCGAATCACTCCCTACTTTTCCACGCTGCCGGATGTCAGTGCCAGCTTGGGAATCGCCGGAACCTCGTCGAACCCGCTCGATTACGGTCCGCCAACGCTGAATTTCACGAACTTTGCCAGCTTGAATGATTCAAACCCAACACTTAATCGCAATCAGTCTCAGGGATTTACCGAAAGCGTAAGCATGTTGAAGCACAACCATAGCATTGCTCTGGGCTTTGGCTACACCCGGTCGGATCTGAATTCCCGTACTGATCCAAATGCGCGTGGCACTTTCAACTTTACGGGGCAGGCAACCAGCATTCTTGCGTCAACCGGCCGGACTATAACCGGTACGGGGTATGACTTCGCTGATTTCCTTCTCGGTTTGCCTCAGTCGAGCACCATCCAATACAGCCAAAATAGCCATTACTTCAGGCAGAACCAATTTAACGGCTATGCTCAAGACGAGTGGAAGAAAGGTCCGAACTTGACCCTGACTCTGGGCGTTCGCTACGAGTACTTCTCGCCATTCAGCGAAAAATATGGCCGGCTGGCAAACCTGGATATCTCTCCTGGCTTCACAAACGTGGCAGTCGTAACGGCGGGCGGATCGGGTCCTTATACGGGGGCATTCGCCAATGGGCTGATTAACCCCGACCGCAACAATTGGTCGCCCCGGTTGGCGGTCGCGTGGAAAGTCCCGTGGACAAAGCGGTCGACCATCGTGCGCGCTGGATACGGAATCTACTACAACGGGCAGGCTTACAATCAGTTTGCTAACCTGCTCGCAAATCAGCCACCGTTCGCCACATCGAATGCCGTGAACACCAGCGCGGAACAAGTCTTGACCCTTCAGCAGGGATTTGCAACCACTGCCCAGCGCGATATTAGCAACACATTTGCGGTCGATAAGAACTATCGCACCCCTTATGCAGGAACTTGGTCAGCTTCGATTCAACGCGAGCTTGGGGGAGGATTCTTTGCCGAAATTGGATACCTGGGGACAAAAGGAACGCGTCTCGATGTCCGAACGGTTCCGAATCCGCAGCCACCCGGCTCAGTGGAGGGACGAAACCAATTCGGGAACGCTGTCGGTTTCACGTACGATCAGTCGATTGGTAACTCGATTTTTGAAGCCGGTCAACTGAGATTAAATCGGCGCTTCAATCACGGCTTATCCTTTACTACGTTCTACCAGTACGCAAAATCAATAGATGATTCTTCCAGCTTTGGTGGAGTCGGCAACACAGTCGCTCAGAACTGGCTCGACATTGCTGCGGAGCGCGGGCTATCCAGCTTCGATGTCAGGCATCAACTAACGGTCCAGTTTGTTTGGACGTCGCCGTTCGGATCCGGTACATCCCGGATTGCTTCCGACAGCAGGCGTGGAAAGCTTTTGAAAGACTGGCAACTGAGCGGCGGCATTACTGCCCAGACTGGTAATCCGCTTACCGCTCGTGCGCTGGGAACAACTGCACGATTGGCGCAAACAAATGGGGTTGGCAGCGAGCGTGCCCAAGCGACCGGCCAAACCCTTGATACAGGGAGTGGCCTATTCAACCTTGACGCCTTTACCGTGCCGGTTAGCGGGCAATATGGAGATGCCGGTCGAAATACCATTGAGGGTCCCGGTTTATTCAATCTGAACCTGGCTTTTGGCCGGTCTTTCTCGATTACAGAACGAAAACGAATTGAATTCCGAGTGGAATCCAACAACCTGCTAAATCACGTAAACTTCACAAATTACTACACCATCGTAAACGCGACCAACTACGGTCTACCGAGTTCCGCGGGGTCAATGCGGACGCTCGATGCCGTTTTGAGGTTTCGATTTTGAGACCCTTACTATGTTTCCTGGCCGCCCTTATCTTTGTGACTCAGGCATGGCCTCAAGGGAAAAGCCGAGCGACCTTCTGGACGACGACGAACGTTACGGTTGTGAACGTGACTGTGCTCGATCGGAACGGAAAGCCTATTGAAGGGCTGACGAAAGAGGACTTCCAACTCTTCGAAGACGGCAAACCGCAGCGCTTGCAAGCCGTTGATTTGCAGCGACTGAACACCCAGCTTCTTCCCCCTCTAAGCACACCTTCATCGCCCGCCGCAGAAGTCAAGCCGAGGGGCTACGACCCAGACCAGGAGAAAGCCGCTTTACGAGCCAGCATGGTCTCGCGCTTTCAGGATCGTCGGCTCATGATCCTCTTTTTTGATCTCTCGTCCATGCAGCCGGCAGAGCAGATTCGGGCTAAAGAAGCAGCAATCCGGTTTCTTAGCGCTCAGATGACCGCGAGTGACACGGTTTCGGTCATGACCTATGGAAATGAGCTTAAGACTGATCTGGATTTCACGACAGACCGGGAGTTGCTGATAAGCTCGATCAACCACTTACGGGTTGGAGACTCAAGCGAAAACGCTGCCTCGGCTGACACGGGAGCGGATGCTCAGGACCAGAGTGGTCAATTCGTTGCCGACGAAACCGAGTTCAACATCTTCAATGCCGACCTCAAGCTGGCGGCGCTGGAAGATGCAGCGCGCAAGTTGGGACAATTTCCTGAAAAGAAAGCTCTGGTCTACATTTCGAGTGGCATTCAGAAGAATGGGGTCGATAACCAATCTCAGCTGCGAGCTACCGTGAACACCGCTATCCGGGCGAATGTGGCGTTTTACCCGATCGACGCGCGCGGACTCTCAGCAATGGTTCCCGGCGGAGATGCAACGCAAGCAGGCGCATTGGGGAACAACCTGTACAGCGGCGCGGGGCAGCGATCGCTGAAAGAAAACTTCAACAACCAACAGGAAACGTTAGCTACGCTGGCTCTCGACACTGGCGGCAAAGCACTTCTGGATTCAAACGATCTCGCAACGGGCATGCGCCAAGTTCAGCAAGATTTCAGAAGCTACTACGTGCTTTCTTATGTGAGTTCAAACAGCGCTCAGGACGGGCGTTACAGGAAGATTCAAGTAAAGCTGACGTCGCGAAACACCGATTTGAGGGCTAAGCTCGATTACCGTCAAGGCTACTATGCTCCCACGACTTTCGCCCGGATGAAAGACGTCGATAAGGACGCCCAGCTCTCTCAGGCATTGATGTCTGAGAACCCCGTAACGGATTTGCCTGTTGCTGTGGAGGTTGACTACTTTCGGCTTGAGAAGAACAAGTATTTTGTGCCGATCTCGGTTAAGATTCCAGGTTCAGCGCTCGCATTCCGGAGCAAAGGCGCTAAGCAGGCCACGGAGATGGACTTCATCGCAGAAGTATTTGACGCTCGGAATAGACC
>CAXTMN010000033.1:0-12892 GCA_964245395.1 uncultured Bryobacteraceae bacterium | reverse complement strand
GAATAGACCTGCCTCGACGGTGCGTGACACTATTCCGTTTCAAGTGGATGCCGCCACTGCTGGACGGGTTGTCAGGAAAAGCGTCGAGTATGACACCGGCATGACCTTAAGCCCCGGCACTTACAAGCTCCGTTTTGTTGCCCGGGAAAATGGGGAAGGGAAGACCGGTACTTATGAAAGCTCGTTTACCATTCCTGATTTAACAGCGGCGAAAGGTCTGCGCACCAGTTCTGTTGTTCTTAGCAATCAGCGGGATGCAGTTGCGTCCAAACCTGTTGGTGTCAAGAATGAGAAGAAGCTGCTGATTCTTAATCCCTTGATCGATAACGGTCAGAAGCTGACGCCAAACGTGACCAGGGTCTTTCATCCCGGTCAGACTCTACTCGCCTACGTTGAGGTATACGACCCATCCATCCCTGAATTCTTACCTGAAAACTTCCGTCGTGCTGATGTTGAGGGCACGCTTGCTTTGTACCGGGACAACAAGAAAATCTTCGAGACCATTCCGATTCGAGCGAATCGGCTCAATGACAAACGCGAGGGGACGATTCCTGTCTGGTTGCAGTTTCCCGTCTCGAAAGTGGAGCCTGGAAAGTATGAATGCCAGGTAAATTTGATCGATGAATTCGGGCGCAAGTTTGCGTTTCCTCGCACATCGCTGGCGATTCTGCCGACCGGAACAGCTTCTGAAGTGATTCCTTGAAGGCGGAAGTAGCAAGGCGATTATTCTCGAGTGGTCCAGGTCTCAGCCTACCTCCCTAGGAGTACCTCATAAGTTTGGTAAAATAGGGCCATGCAGTTTGTTTATACCTGTATGCGCGGGAAGATCGCTACTGTTACAAAACAGTTAACGATCGCGGTGGCGCTTGCCGTACTTCCCATCACGATGAAACTGGAAAAGGCCCACGCTGAATCGAAAGCCAAACCAGCTAAGACTCCGTTACCTTTTACGACCGATCCGGAATCTGCCCGCATGCAAGCGCAAGCCGTGTCGGAGAATTTGCGAGCTGCGGCTTCGGATCCTCGAACGCTGCGCTTAAGAAACTTCCTCGGACGTCTTCACTGTCCGGTGCAAAATTTGGCTGAGGACTTTGTGCATGCCGCTGATGATAATCATTTGGACTGGCGGTTACTTCCGAGCATCTCAGTTGTCGAGTCTGGCGGCGGCAAAGAGTACCGCAATAACAACATCTTCGGTTGGGCAAATGGCGTAGCGCCGTTTCCCACCATACGGGCTGGAATTAATCATGTGGCTTTTAAGCTGGGTAAGAGCTCACCGTACGAGAACCTTGATGTCGCTGCAAAGCTCCAAATTTACAATCCGGATACTAGCTATGTAACTTTAGTCATGAACCTGATGAATCGGATCTCTCCAGTGGTGAATGTTACGCCTGCTCGAAGAGTGATTCACCGGCAGAACCAATTTATTTACGCAAGCGACTAGGCGAATTCAGGCAGCCGTCAGTGCTGTGAGCTCACGCAAGGCTGCAATTCCCACCCGGTTGCAAAAATCACCAAAACTCTCGCCCGGTATTCGGCCAGTTTTAAAGTGGTCAAAAACCGGGCGTAGGCGTCCTGGTATATCGCGCTTCTTTACGTTCTGGGCAAACACGCTGCCCATTCGGGTGCTAAGTGGCGAAGCGCCAAGGTAGAGTGTGTACATTTCGACACTCGCTCCGACGATGCCGATTTCAGCCGTATAGGGTCGGGCACATCCGTTCGGACAACCGGTTACGCGAAGATCAATGGGTTGGTGACCTAAGCCAGCTGAGTCGAGCTCGCTCTGAATGGCGCTCACCAACTCAGGCATAATCCGTTCTGCCTCCGTGATCGCAAGCCCGCAGGTGGGGAGCGCTGGGCAGGCCATCGCCTGTCGGAGGATAGGGGGGAGAGTCTCCGGATCGATAGCTCCGTATTCCTGTAGCACGGTCTCGACAGCGGTCCGATCCGGTTCACGGATGCCGCTCAGGTATAGATTCTGTTGGCAGGTCAGACGAACCCCAGTGCGAAACCTTTCAACGATGGTTCTCAGGCCTGTTCGCAGTCGGCTCTTAGCATCAAAATCACGTATCCGACCGCTGAGCACTCGAATGCCTACGAACCACAGAGGATTGCCGTCGCTGTCCACCCCCTGGCGATGCCAGCCAAGGTAGTCAGCCGCTCTGGTCCAGGTGAGTGATCTTGGAGGGGCCAGTTCACGGCCTACGCGGTCGTCTATTTCATTCTTAAACTTATCAACGCCCCATTCGTCTAAGACATATTTCAAGCGAGCCAGCTTGCGATTGGATCGATTTCCGAAATCGCGATGAATAGTGACGATGGCAGAAACTACCTCCAACAGCTCTTCCGATGACGGTCCAACTGAGCAAATCGGATCGGCCATGCGCGGGTGGCTTGCCTTGATCCCTGCGCTCTGGCCCATTCCTCCGCCAGCCAGAATGGTATACCCGGTAAGGGCGCCGTTGTCGTAGTGAGGAATGATGCCAACGTCGTTCGAATAAACGTCGATGGTATTGTCGCCTGGAAAGCAGAATCCGATTTTGAACTTTCGCGGCAGGTACGTCGCTCCATACAAAGGCTCTACAACCTCGTCTTGATCTACAGCCCTACTTTCGACGTTTTCACCGCCGACCCAGACATCATAATAGGCGTTAGTTTTTGGCTTTAAGCTTCGCGAGATAAATTCGATCACGGGAAAGAGTTCATGTCGTTGCTCATCTTCGAAAGGAGCAGGGCATGCCACGACATTTCTGACAACGTCACCGCAGGCAGCAAGAGTGCTCAAGTAGCTTTCGTTGACGCCCGCAATCAGCTCACGGATATTTAACTTGGACACGTAATGGTATTGGATGTCCTGTCGCGTTGTTATTCGTAAAGATCCGTCGGCGTAGTCTGCAAGCCGGTCCAAGGTCAAATATTGCTCTGGCGTCAATACGCCGCCAGGAACTCCTACGCGAACCATTGCGGTGATGCTTTTTTGACCGCTCTTTCTCAAATCGCGATCGTCTTGCTGATAAATTCCGTGGAATTTCAGAACCGCGGTAGCCGGCTTGGAGAACGCAGGATCGGTACTCTGAAGCTCCTCTGCAAGCGTGCCGCGCAGATAGTTCGCTTCAACCTTGGCCTGCTCCGCAGCAGGTAGTGCTTTGTCCATCTACTTTCTAGAGTAACCCTTCCGAGAGAGCTCAGACGTTGAAGGTCTGTCGGAAAAGTGATGTAGGTCACCGGGCAAAAGTAGCAGACCTCCTGCCAGGGCCGGGAGTAGGGAGCGGAGGCGGAGGCGGCTCTTCGGGTACGACTTTTTTGGGTCGCGCATCCAGGCGGGCTGAGATTAATTGCGCATGTGCCTTACTGAATTTTGGACTGCCTAGTTCAACTCCCAGCTTGAGCACATCCTGTTCGGTGACTTCCTGAGCAACTGGAAGATACTTCTGCAGGTAATTCTTTACACGATCCAGAACTAACCTCTGGCCCGATCGCATAAGAAGAAAGAGCAGAATTTCACCCGGTATCGCCTTAAGCAGGTTATATAAAGTGGAGGGTCTCGGCAACCGCGCGGCAGCAAGTTCCTTCTCTACTTTGGCAGCGCGTATTTCCACTTTGGTTGCGGCCTCAATCTCCTGTTTTGAGAGGCCTAAACCGCTAACCATCAGGTTGCGCTCTTTGGACGTTAGCTTCTCTATTATCAGAAACAAGGCGAGTGTGTGCAGGTTCAGATCGAGGTGCACGCCGAAAGGAAGTAACTGACGCGCCTTGGCCAATTTTTGGAAACCCACCAGGTTCACCTTTGCGCCGGTCAGGGCGGGTGAGATCAGGTGGAGCAATCCTTCGTCTTCGAGCGCTTTGATGATGTCCCCGGCACAGGGATCAAATGTGATTTGTCTTAACTCCTGGCCCAAAGTCAACCCGCTAATCTTAGATTCGAGGTTTGCTTCGCGGACGTTCCGATACTGACTGAGAGTACGGTCGTCAACGGTAAATTGAAGCCGGGTTCGAAGGCGAATTAGCCGAAGCAGGCGGGATGGATCGTCATATAAGGAGTAGTGCGAAGCTGCCCGCAGTTCCTTGCGGCTGAGGTCACCCAAACCGTTTGTCGGATCCAAAAGCAGGCCGCGCGACGCCTTCCCCAATGAGAGAGCGATTGCGTTCACAGTGAAATCACGCCCTCGGAGATCCTCGTGAATCGTCGCGGAGGTTACCTGAGGCTTCCCGCCAGGCTTCCCGTATTTTTCCAGCCGGGCCATGGAGATACTGGCGCTAACCTGTCCGGGAAATCGCATTTCAACCGCCTTGCGATGATCGTCAATGGACAGAATCTCCACGCCAGGAGTGTTGGCCAGAGTCTTGGCAAACTGTACGGCAGGACCCTCGACCGTGAAATCCAAATCTCGAATAGGGAAGCCGCCCATCATGTCCCGCATGGCGCCTCCAACAAGAAAGACGTTCAAGTTTTCCCGTTCGGCAGCGGCGCGGACCGCGGCTACGACCTGACTCTGTTCACCATTTAAATGGCTGTCCAGCATGAACATGTAGTCGCTCATGATTCCTTTACTCCCCTTCGCGCTCTGCCATTCCGGCCCTCGGCCATGCCCGCGTTCGTGTGGCTGCGCGCGGGTGATGCCGGTCGACGGTCTGTCGCAAGTGAGATTGCACAACGTGTGTATAAATCTGGGTGGTACCGATATCTGCGTGGCCCAGCATAATCTGGACACTTCGAAGATCCGCACCGCCTTCGAGCAGATGCGTTGCAAAGGTGTGGCGCAAGACGTGCGGACTAACTGTTCGGGGAATATGGGCAGACTTTCCGTAGTTGCGCAGCAACTTCCAGAAGCCTTGCCGGGTCATAGGGGTCCCACGCGCCGTTATGAACAGAAATGGGCTTATACGTCCTTTTAATATCATTGGCCGCGAGCCGGCGCAGTAAAGTTCGACAGCCTCCAGAGCCTCTCTCCCGACGGGAACTAGTCTTTGCTTGTTGCCCTTTCCAGTTACCCGGATAACGCCACTGCCAGCGTCTAAATCGCCCATCCGGATATGAATCAATTCGCTCACCCGGAGACCGCAGGCATACAGAAGCTCCAACATTGCTCGATCGCGCATTCCGGCCGCCGAGCTAAGTTTCGGAGCTGCCAGAATATGCCCAACAGACTCTCCGTCCAGGTACTTCGGTAAAGATGATCCTGTTGCGGGCGCAGCAAGCAGTTCTGTGGGGTTGGATGTAAGGGCATTTTCTTCAACTAGGAAAGTGAAGAATCCGCGCAAACTGGCTACTTGCCTGGCAACCGAGCGGTGCGAGAGGCCATCGGTGCGCAGTGCCGCCAGATATGAGCGCAGAACATCAAGAGTGATAGATTCGATTGGCTTTCCTCCGACGAACTTAGCCAGCCGGAGTAAATCGCGCCGGTAGGCTTGTAAGCTGTTATCGGCCAAGCCCTTCTCCACCCGGCAGAAACAAAGGTAGGATTGCATTCTCCCCTCGAATGAACCCGGGCCAACCATTTTGTTAATGATACAATAATCCCGAAATTGTTTGAAACAACACGCTGACTAGCTCCCAACTTGCCATCCAGCACGACTAAGAAAGTGATCATCTACCGTTTCGACCGACAGCCGCTGGAGGGTGTGATCGATCCGGGTACTTACCTTCTGGAGACTGGCGTAGAATTCATCACGCGGGAAGGAACTCTATACCGGGTCGACTACCAGGTTGTGAAAGCGATGTGCTTTATCGCAGAAAGCGCAAAACCAAATCTTTTTGATGAGGACAATATCTTCGAAAGAAGACCCAAAGTTGCCGGACTGTGGACGCGATTTAGCTTCCGTGACGGGCAACAATTAGATGGCGTTTTGCCTCATAATCTTCTGGATTGGCCGAATGCGGGATATTTAGTAGTTCCGCCGAAAGCCGGGGCAGCGAGACAACGAGTTTTTTTGCCCCGGGAAGCACTGACCAGTACAGAACTGCGCGGCGTTATAGGACGAGCTGCGCTACTTCGAAGCCTGCCTCGAAAGTCCGCCGAGCACCCAGCTGATGGTCAGCTCAGCATGTTCGATTCAAACCCGGTTTCGGGGACTCGCTGAAGCGGCCTTGGCGCCATCTCGAAGCGTATGTACCCACAACCGTTGCCATTTACCTGGCGTATCTGCCGGACTCCAGAGGAATACGATATCGCGAAGACTAAATGATCGGGGGTAAGGTGCGGCGTTCCACCCCCTTTCGGCTTGATTAGTCACGCGTGCCAGTTCTTCGGTGGGAATGAATCCGCTGAGTGTCAGGTGAGGGCTGAACTCAAACTCTTCCCGATGGCCCAATCCCTTGCTGTTGAGCGCTTCGTGCAGGTTTCGGACTGCAGCATCACCCTCTCCAAGCGCTATATATAGGATGTGAGTGGAAGGAAACCAGCTGACTGTTGAAAGCTCGATGTTGAACGAGTTGAAAGCCTCGAGGGTTGCATGAACGAGTGAGGACGCCTCGTCTACCGAAATTTTGAGCGGGCGTGGAGGCAGAATGGTGATGTGCGGCTCTGGGAATTCGACTCCGGGAAGAGCTGTTCGCAAATTGCTGAGAAAGGAGCCGAGAGGATCGGGGATATAACTGACGAGCGCGAAAAAGCCGAAGGGGGCAGGCTGTGACCTGTCTGTCGTCATCGGGTTTCAGAGTGCTGACTAGGATTACGATGCCATGGGGGCATCTATGGGTTGTGTCGCGACCCGAGGCGGCGGCAGTTCAAGCCGAGACTCAATGTTCAACCATTCGGCCGGTTCAAAGCCAATGTACTTTGCAATCCGCAGTTCGCCCGCTGCATCTGCAGGCTCAAGCGTTTCCAGAATGTCACCCGCGGCTAGAGGGCGGTCGCTGATGGAAAGTATCTTCCAGGCCGAATAAGTTGTGGCCGCCTCGACTTCCCCACTGGGATCGTAGTCTTTTGGTCTAACCAGGGCGAGACCGCCGGCGTGAGCAGCCCATCGAAAACTTTCTTGAGGCAATTGCTTCATTCGATAAACGCGATATACCGGCATGTAGTTCAGTCTACGAGGAATGATGATGCGGTGCAAGAGTTAAATCACCATGATTTCGACACAATAGCAAGGATGTTTTGTAAAGTGCTTAGCCAGGTAATTTACCTTGAGTCAGAGAAATGAAGAGATTTTGGTTGGTATTAGTCTTTCCGATATTGCTTTTGCTTTGGTGGAGCTTAAGTCGGCGGGACACAGTTCCGGAGGTTCACTTTGTAGCCGCCCGGACAGTAAAAATTGAAAGTACGGTCTCAACAAACGGCAAAGTGGAGCCGGCACAGTGGGCCGCGGCTCGGGCCGAGGTTGCGGGAGTTGTAAAGGCGGTCGGTGTCACACGGGGGCAAACGGTGCAATCCGGACAGAGCCTGGTAACTCTCGATTCCACCACTGCAGGAGCAGACCTGGCCACAGCCCAAGCCCGCGAGCAAGAAGCGAAGGCCGCAAGTGCAACTCTCGAGCAAGGAGGGCGGGCTTCTCAGCTAGCGAGTATTTCCGATTCCATACATAGCGCCCAGGCGGCCGTGGGCATCGCACAGCGAAAGTACGACGGAACCGAGCGGCTTGCCAGCCAGCAGGCCGCTACCAAGCTGCAGGTTCTCGATGCGAAGGATGAACTTGAGCGCGCCAAATTGCAGCTAGCCTCCCTCGAAGATCAACGCCGAACCCTAGTCACTGCCAGCGATCGTAGTGTCGCTGAGGCAAAGCTGCGGGACGCCCAATCTGCTGCGCTTTCCGCTCAGCACCGCCTCGCGTTAGGGATCGTTAGAGCGCCGACGGCCGGCACCGTGTACCAATTTGATCTGAAGGTTGGCTCGTACTTGCAGCCGGGTGATTTGGTCGCACTTGTCGGCAATCTGGATCAGGTGAAAGTGACCGTTTACGTCGACGAACCAGACCTCGGCAGGGTCTCGGAAGGAATGCCCGTCAGCATAACCTGGGATGCTCGTCCAGGCCAGAGATGGTGGGGCCGGGTCGAGAAATTGCCCACCGAAGTAACTGCTTTAGGTACACGAACTGTAGGCGAAGTAAGCACCACGGTCAGCAACCCTGATCACGACTTACTTCCAGGAGTTTCGGTTAACGCTTTGATCATCTCGAAAGTCGAAGCAGATGCGCTCAGCATCCCAAAAGGCGCACTCCGAACAATCGGCGGGGTCAACGGAGTATTCAAGCTTACACAGAAAACGATCACCTGGACGCCGATCAAGGCAGGAATCAGCGATGTCAACAACGTGCAGATTATCTCCGGCCTGGCCAGCGGTGATCGCGTGGCGGACCGCGTTGTTGAGCCGAGCGACGCCGAAATCAAAAGCGGAATTCGCGTTAAAGTGGCTAACGACTAGACGAGTCTGACCAGGTTCTCGTGGGTAGTCGTACCGGCCAGGATGGCCGCTGCATCTGCCTCCGTGAACTCTTGTGTCTTTGAAGAATGATTCATCGAGCAGAATTTCGGTCCGCACATGGAACAGAATGCGGCATCTTTGAATCCTTCTTCCGGAAGCGTCTCGTCATGCATAGCCTCGGCCGTCTCTGGATCCAGCGACAGGGCGAACTGCTTGCGCCAGTCGAAATTGAAGCGGGCGCGTGACAGTTCGTCGTCTCTATCGCGAGCTCCTGTACGATGACGCGCTACGTCGGCCGCGTGCGCAGCAATCTTATACGCAATAATGCCTTGCTTGACATCTTCCCGATTTGGCAATCCCAGATGCTCTTTGGGGGTCACATAGCAAAGCATCGATGCGCCGTGCCAGCCAATCATGGCGGCGCCGATCGCTGAAGTGATGTGATCGTATCCAGGAGCGATGTCGGTAACGAGCGGTCCCAGGGTATAGAAGGGAGCCTCGTAACACATTTCCTTTTCCTTCTGTACCTGAAGAGCAATCTGGTCAAGCGGAATGTGGCCCGGACCTTCGATCATCACCTGGACGTCGTACAGCCAAGCCTTTTTGGTCAGTTCTCCGAGCGTCTTTAACTCGGCGAACTGAGCCGCATCGCTGGCATCGGCCAGGCAGCCTGGCCGAAGTCCATCGCCAAGGGAAAAGCTCACGTCGTGCTTCTGGAAGATTTTGCAGATCTCGTCAAACCGTTCGTACAAAAAATTCTGCTTGTGGTTTTTGACCATCCATTCGGCTAAGATCGCGCCTCCGCGACTCACAATTCCCGTAATGCGCTTGGATGTAAGCGGTACGTATTGAACTAGTACGCCCGCATGAATGGTCATGTAATCGACCCCCTGCTCGGCTTGTTCTTCGATGACCTCCAGCATGACATTCATGTTCAGATCTTCGACGCGTCTTACCCGGTTGAGCGCCTCGTAAATTGGCACGGTCCCAATGGGTACCGGCGAGGCTTCGATGATCGCCCTCCGGATTCGGGGAATGTCCCCGCCGGTAGATAAGTCCATCACGGTGTCGGCGCCAAACTTTACCGCATAACTAAGCTTGGCTAGCTCCTCGTCAATGTCGGAGGTGGTTGAAGAGTTCCCAATGTTAGCGTTAATTTTGCACTTTGAAGCAACACCGATGCACATTGGTTCCAGGCTATGGTGGTGAATGTTAGCCGGAATAATTAAACGGCCGCTCGCAATCTCAGCCCGGATAAATTCAGGGTCCAATCCTTCTCTACCCGCGACAGACTCCATCTCACAGGTGATCCGGCCATCACGCGCGTAGAACATCTGCGTGCGAATCGGATCTCCTTGTCGTGCCGCGATCCATTCATTGCGATTCATGCTTACGATTATAGGTCCCGCCGCCTGAGGCAAAGCTGGCTAGAGTTCGGTCCGGCTTTTCGGCAATTACTTCCGGTCAGATCAGTAGTATAAAAAATTTGGATAAGGTTTCGAGTGGAAGAATTTTGCCGTTTGCTGTAAGTCATCCATAATAAACGGTTAGGTCCGAACAGCGGAGCTGACCGTAACCAAAAATCCAATGTCCAACGAATTACAAGATCGCCTGAGCCTTTCCTATTCAGAACTGGAAGAGTTGAACCTGAAAGCAAAGCAACAGCGCACCAGCGGCGTTGATCCGGGCAAAATCCAGGAAGAACGCCTGAAATACCTAACCGACGAGAAGCGCGTAAAGGCGATTACCGTTCTGTTTAGCGATTTAGAAGGGCGGCTGCAGATGCTCGACTATGACAAGTCGTTTTTAGTGAAGAGCTGGGACAACCTCACCTTCGACGGTTCATCGATTCGTGGCTTTACTGCTCAGCGCGAAAGCGACCTACGCCTTGGCATTGACTGGAGCGCCTTCTACTGGGCGCCGTCTGATGTCTTCGGAGCAGGGAAGGTTTTAGTCTTTGGCGAGGTGATCGATAAGGACGGCCAGCCATACAGCGCTGACATCCGGGGAATACTGAAGTCCTTCGCCCAGGAGCTTCGCAAATTGAAGGGCTACACCCTGAATGCTGCGAATGAAATTGAAGGGTTTCTTTTTCAGGGCGCTGATGCCGAACGCCGATTCTGCAACAATCTGCGGTTTGATTATGTGAACACGGGGGGATACTATCATTCGCTTCCCGGAGATCCCCTTCGCTTATTCATCGACAGTGCGGCCGATGTGCAACGCGCGATGGGTTTCCAAAACGAGAAAGATCATCCCGAAGTTGCGCCTTCTCAGTTTGAAATTAATTACAGTTACGCCGAAGTCGTGGCCGCTGCGGACCAGATTCAGCTTTATAAGCTGATCTGCCGGCAGGTCGCTACCAAAATGGGTATGACTGCCAGTTTCTTACCCAAGCCCGTTGTTGGTGTGAATGGTAGCGGGATGCACACGAATGTGTCGATTACCGAGAACGGGAAGAATCTGTTTTGGGATCCCCAAGGCGAAGAGAAGATGAGCAGATTTTCCTGGGAGTTCGTCGACCGCATACTCACTCACGGGAAGGACCTCTGCCTTCTTTTAAATGCCAGTGTGAATGCTTACCGACGTCTCGATCCTCACTTTGAGGCTCCTAATCAGATCAAAGCGTCGGCTACAGATCGCGGCTCCATGGTGCGCATTCCCATTGGAAATGAGCGTAGCGCCCGAGTCGAAGTTCGCTCTGTCAGTCCCGACGCCAACCCTTATGTCGTGCTCCTCTCCGTGTTTCGGACCGGTCTTGAAGGCGAGATTTCGCCGGTGAGCAATCTTCGCGGCGCGGACCGGTACTTGCCGGACAATATCTACTCCGCCCTGGACGATTTCCGCTCATCAGATTGGACAACAAAGCTGTTGGGGTCGGACGTGAAATCCCGATACGCAGAACTGAAACAGCTTTCAGCCGATCGCTGTCCCCGCTTGTTGGGCACTTTCGTGAAGGCTCCCGAAATCCAGTACCATCATGAGGTGTATAACCAGTACCTCTGGAATCATTTTTAAGCTCTCATTCGATAAGCGGCGAGGAGGACCGTCAAGGACGGAACTTGAAGACTTGATACGGAAGTTTTCGAACGCTCTTTCCGTTATTGAAGTTTGGTCCGTCATTGATGTGCGATGCGGTAATGTAGACTGAATCGTCCGGTCCCTGGCTGAAAGTATCCGGCCATTGTAGGCGAGGATCTGAGACTACACGCTCGATCTTGCCATTCGGAGTAAGCCGGGACACAGCGTTGTGTGTCACATCGCTGAGGTACAGATTACTCTGCGAGTCCATCCAGAAGCCATCAGTGGGAAATACAGTGGCTGCCTTTTCCACGGCAGCCGCCACCTGTTCCTGAGTGGCCTGAGTATCCCGAAGCACGTCGGTCTTAATTCGATAGAGCGTGTTGGCCGTGATTGCCTTGTAATACACGTATTGCCCATCAGGCGTTAAGGCCAAGCTATCTGAACGAAACTGTGGTGGTTTCCCAAACTGCAACAATGCTTTGCCGTTCACAACAACTTGCACGCCAGGCTCCGGAAGGACAGACGGGTGCCCATCGAGGACCCGGTGCGCAGTGCCGCTACTTAAATTGACAATAATCAGGCCGCCTTGTCCACTGTCCGTAATGTATGCCGTGTTCCGCCCCAAATCAAAGCGAACGTCGTTCAGATAGGTCGCCGCAGTCGCCACATCACGCGGGAACGAGATTACCCGGGTGACCTTGTTCGACTTTAGATCGATTTGGACCATCTTGGGCCCGTTCATGACGGAAGGCCCCAATAGCGGAGCTGCTGCGTCCAGCACCCACAAGGAATCCGAACTGTCGACGACGACGCTCTGCACACAGACGAAATGTGTGGACGCCGCTTCTGGCTTTAGGTCCCACTGGTTCCACTCTGCATCAGGAAAGGGCTTGGTGCTTCCATCGGGCAACACCTCCACTACTGCGTTTAGATACCGGTCAGACCATCGCGGAAAGTTTAAGAACAGCCGCCCCGTTTTCGATAGGCTGATTCCGGTCATCTGGAAATCGTTATTCTGGTAAACCTCGGTCAGCGTAGCTGCGCTTGCCCCGATACTAGCTGTGAGTCCCAGAAGGAAAGCGAGAGAATACTTCTTCATACTTAGTGGAGCCTGCCGATCTTTGAAAGTTACTGCGAGCGTTTGGCAGCAGGGGAGTTCGATCGCTACCATTTAGTTTGAGTTCCCAATTCAAGCCGCTCTTTCGACACCCGCATTTGGCGACAGTCGCTGGAAACTTTTGGCGCCGGCAGATCGATCAGGAGCGTTTTCCTGGGAGTCGTACGGTTTACCGGATCGATGCCAAGAATTCCATCGTAGCTTTTGAACATCGGCCTGAAGTCCACCCGCGCGGGCAGATTGTATTTCTCCATGGTCTCGAAGGTTCTGCCGATGCCGGCTACATTGTCAGCTTTTCTCAAGAAGCCCTGAGCCGCGGGTTCGGGGTTCACCGGTTGAACTTGCGGACTTGCGGAGGCACTGAAGATCTGTGCGACACCATCTACCATAC
>CAXTMN010000032.1:0-45512 GCA_964245395.1 uncultured Bryobacteraceae bacterium | reverse complement strand
CCTTCTCATTGACGTAATTAAAGCCTTTGTACTTGTTAGTCCGCTGCAGGTAGAACACTCGTTCATTCCAGTCTCGGATCACTAATTCATTTTCATCTTTCCCTGAAAACCGAGCAGTTACGTAAAGAGTCCCGCATGCATACCGAACCTGCCGGGTTCGCGGTGTACCCTGTCCTGATAGAACGCCGAACAGAGCTACAGAGAGAAGTAAAGCTTTGGGGACGACCATTTATGTTTTTGCCACCGTCGCTCGGTCGCACGTCATTAGCGTATCTTCCAAGGATCTAGACCGTGGACCGAGCCGGCACTAAACTCAGATATTCTAAGGACATCTGCTCGGTTATAGCTCTCAAGTCCTTTAAATGGCGGACTAACTTCGGGGATTGCGAAAGGTGTGCGAACTTTCGAACGCAGACTGCAAGTTGCTATGTCAGCAGTGGGCCTTATTAAGACCTGATTTCCTGTGAGCAGAATTAGGCAGCCAGGGACCTGAAGTGAAATTTCCTCTGTTTTACCAATTTCTAAGGTCTTAACGAGGAGGGTCACTGGGATTTCTCCGCCTATGCCGAGAGATTTGAGAGTCGCTCCACCCCAATATTCCGGCCCGGGCCACAGAAGCGTGAGGAAGAGACTAAGGCCACAGAAAAGCACGACAACAGTCCGTCTATCGGCCGCTATTAACAGGTAGTGTAAGCCGAGGAGTAGGGAAAGGCACAGGAAGAAGGCAACGTTCTGTCCTATGGTTGGAAGGTTTGTGAACTCACGAGCAAATAGCAAAAGAGCTGCTTCGAACAAAGTCACGAACCACAAAAACGAAAGGCAGTTATCCCTTAAGCAGGACATCATCAGGCTCATTGTTGAAGGTTTCTTACCGCTTCGGGACCGCTGGCGAAGGACTATGGATATCGCCGTCGAACAGAATCCCAGGACAGGTACAAGAACCTCGAAAGCTGACGGGTTATTTCTGGTGAGCAATCTCCAGACAACATAGACAAACGTCACCGCCGCAAGAAGAAACGGCGGAAAAAACAGCGAATAGTCAATTGCGAACCTCTTACTTTTTGGTTGCCCGTTCCGCAACCCTGGGAAAGCGTCACCCATTTCAGAGTTCCTGCTCGAACTCAAGAACAAAGGTACTAGCACAGATATGGACGCGATTAGAAGGAGAAAAAGAAAGACTGCTGTTACTACCGCAAAGAGTACCCCGATCGACGCATCTAGACTTGGAAACGGCGCTCCTTAACTCTGAAGGTAAAGGAGGAGGAGCATAAACCCGATTGGAAGCGATAGACCTCCCGCGATCTTTACTGAATCGCAATGAGACCGCTCGCTCTTCGTAGATAGGCCCGCACGCGGGTAGCCCAGCCCGGTGTATTGACAATAATCTCGCGATGCTTTAAACCGGAGTAAACGTCGTCTTCCATACTCGGGTGAGAGATCAGCGTAACATTTTATCCCGCACACACGCGTCGGACGTCGCTTAGTCACAACACGCCTAAAATTTATTCCCGACCCATTACTCACTCGCGACTTACAACTTTCCCGCTCACGTAAACGGGTTGGTTGCCGAGCAAATAGGCAGAATGCGAGATAGTTGTGCGTTGTAATGCAGTAGAAGCGCTGCCGACCATTGCGTATAACGGCCCCTGCCTCACTTTAGTAAGTTTGTCTCGCGTCGCGCATTGAGCTTTATGGAGGCCTTTAAAACTGATGTAACGCCGTCTGAGTTGTGCACTTTACGCTATATACTTCTAAGATCCTCGTCAGAAGTAACCGGCACATGAAAAAACCAAACTGGACTTTTCTCTGTTGCCCGACACCTCCTGTACTCCAGTCATTTGGACGCTGCTGGAGGAGATCAGATCAGGTCTCATGCGGCACCCCGAAAGGTGGCAAGGCTCGAAGAAGCGGTAATGTTCTCGCTCGAGACCCATCGTTTAGTGCCTGAAGCCGAGCTCACAAAACGCGAAGCGTATCTTAGAGCGGCCCTGGCCGAATACGCTTCCATGGATGATGGTTTGTGCTGGGATACTAAACCCAATGCTCCTTCGCAGGATGAAGCGATCTCCTAATCCGCTCGTACACGTCGTGAGACTACTTCGTCATCTAAATGTTCATCTACAAAGGACAACCCTCACTCCACAGAAGGTCTCGGTAAGATCGCCTGGCGTAGGGCCCAAGGAAACGGACCCTATCTTTGAGACGACCATTTGGATTATTCCAACCCGACGACCGAACAATTTGAGAATGTCAGGGACTCTAAGTGTTACAAAGAAGACGACCTTAAGCACATGTGCGACTGGTTCAACTCTAACCAGACTTGGTGGGGAGCTTCGGACATAGTACGTAGAGCCGCTGAAGCTTTTGCAAGCGAAATCCTTGCCGCTTTATAGCGCTGCTCTGATCCTATTCCCTCCTTGGCGTCGCCGATCCAAGGCGTAATTACCCCTCCAGTCACAACCACCAAAAATATTCCCAACCTCCTCATCACACACCACTTCCCACTCTCCACTCCCCACCCGAAAATCCGTTTCGCGGCAAACGCATGCTACCCTCGCTCTGGCAGGCCCGCCCCGGTTCACCGGTGGTGGGCCATTTCTTTTTGGAGCAAGCCCATGAC
This sequence comes from uncultured Bryobacteraceae bacterium, assembly GCA_964245395.1. Classification (GTDB taxonomy): domain Bacteria; phylum Acidobacteriota; class Terriglobia; order Bryobacterales; family Bryobacteraceae; genus Bog-105. Next base: position 42,892 of record CAXTMN010000032.1, on the reverse strand, counting down.
CGCCCGACAAATTCGCCGCGCCGATGAGCGCAATGCCCGCAAAGCCGCGTACCAGGCTAGCAAGCAGCAGGCAGCATGACGCCTTCCTGAATCGCCTAAGGAGGTTTTGGATGAACAAACCGCCAAAGCTCCCGAATCCGAACTGAAACCCGTCAAGGTCTGCACCGGCCAAACCATGCTCATGCCCGCCGCTGACGCGCTCGCCTATCGCACCCATGTCGACGGCTTCTTTGAGCGCCTGCATCCGGAAGGTGCGCGCGAATCGGAAATCGTGCAGGCTCTGGCCGACCTCCAGTGGCGTCTCGACCGCATTCCGCGCCTGGAGCAAGGCCTCTATGCTTACGGCCGCGTTCAATATGCCAAGCTCTTCGCCCAGCACGAGGATGCCGACCTGCGTGCCTCACTCATTGACTCCCACACCCTGATTACCCACGGCAAGCAGTTCTCGAACCTCGCTGCTCAGGAGCTTCGTCTGTTTCGCTATTCTTCGCTGTACCGCGCCGAGCTCGCTCAGTTGCAGCTACAGCGTGCTCGCCTTGCGAGTATCGCCAAAGAAGAGGCCGCGCAGTCGCGCTCCATGGCTGCCGGTCAAACCATCGCCGCGCCGCCGAACCCCATTGGGTTCGAATTTTCATCTGGCGTCAATCGCTATTCCTCCCTGCCCGATCTCGACTTCCTGCGCTCACAAATCGCGACAAAAGCAGCCACAAACTCAGCCTCTGTGGCCCAGGAGAGCTAATCGACGATTCACCGATTGCCATCAGCCGCGGATCCGGTCAGATTGTGGGAACAGTGGAGGGCTGGAAACACCTGATGCCATCGTGGATAGCCCATGCAATCTGCTGCATCCCACGATGAGCGTATGAGGCGAAGCTGCAGCTATCCTGAAGACGGGACAAGTCGCCAGTGGGAACACAGGAGCTGAGTTATCGGCTTGCTCTAATAAGCTGCAAGCCCGATTGAGAAAAGGTAAAACATGCATTCAAAAAGTTTGATTTTAGTACTCTTAGCTGCTGCTTCCGCTCTGACGGTTACAGCGAAAGAAAAGAAAATTACCAAGGCTGAAGTGCCGGCGGCAGTTCTTGATTCCTTTTCAAAGAACTTCCCCAGCGCTCATATTAAACGCTACATGACTGAGCAGCAGAACGGATCGGCCGTCTTCGAAGTGGAGAGCATGCGGGACAAGAAAACGCTTGATGTCTCGTTCACAACCATGGGCGACATTCTGAAGTCAGAGGAAGGCATCGACACCGGCGAGCTTCCTCCAGCCGTTGCGAACGCCGTACACAAGATGTATCCCCAAGCGACAGTTAAGAAGGCCGGGAAGATGACCCGCGGGTCCAATTCCTTTTTCGAAATCGCGCTTCGCAATGCGCCGAAGAAGGAAGTCCTGTTTTCACCTGACGGTAGACTAGCCAAATAGAGCGCAGACCCTGGATGGGCAGGCTGCGATGACAGAAGCGGTAATCATTGATGTCTCTCCGGTTGACTCTGCTATTGCTGGCGGTCACATCGTACCCTGTGAATGCGCAGTATCCGCTTAGACCAGCGCTTGCTGACGAGGTAAACCACGTTTTTAACGGCAGCGAAAAGGCGGATCCCCTCAATTGTGAGATCAAGCCGATAAACCCGTTCCTCGACTTTTCCTTTCGCTTTGAAGTCGGGTATATCGTCGAGTGCCCGATCAGCCAGTTTGGCGGCAAGACGAGTAATCTGTTCTCCTACCTGCGCGTAACTCCCGCCGGGCGTGCACCGGTTATCCTTGCGGACGCTCTGAAAGTTCCAGAAATCCCTCCCGAGATGAGAGACAGAGTCAATCTGAGACGGGTTCAATACGAACTGGAATTCAGCGGCGTCTTCGCTGTAGGAGCAGGCGAGTACCCGGTTGATCTCCTGATTGTCGATGATCACAAGCGAGTGGCCCGAAAAAGCTGGCGGGCAAAAGCAAAGTTCCATGGCAAGGAGGAGAAGATCTCGCCGGCGCTACCAGCAAACAGCGCTGCATCGATAGTCCTTCCGCCTTGGACTGGGAGAAAAGAAGGAGCTGCCAACAAGTTGCGCCTGACCGTTCTCTTAGACGCTGCGCCCCTTAACCCGTCCTCCCAGAAACTGAGGGCTTGGGACCGCGCCTTTCTCCTGGGCGCATTGTCTTCTCTGATGCGCGAAGTCTCTTGTGCCTCTGTCAAACTGGTGGCGTTCAACCTCGACCAGCAACGCGAAGTATTTCGACAGGAGCATTTTGATCACAGGGGCTTTCGGGAACTTGCGCAAAGCTTGCAAACTCTTGAACTGGGAACGGTCTCCTATCGAACCCTGGCGCGCCAGAGCGGTGGAACTCAGCTGCTGACAAATCTTCTGGCGGGCGAATTGTCCGTCGAGCCAGCATCCGATGCGATTGTCTTTCTCGGCGCAAACCTGCACATCCGGGAAAACAGCTTCAGGGATTCGCCGGCCTTGCGCACCCTGGCCAATCGCCGTGTTTTTTATCTGGAGTACTTCCCCGTTCCAGGATCCGAATTTCCTGACTCGATCCAATACCTGACCAGTGCATCGAGCGGAACTGTGCTGCGCTTGCATTCACCGGGTGATTTGGCCGATTCCATTCGCAAAATGCAAAAACATCTGGAGCAGGACGGCATCGTAGCCACCTGTCCATCAACACGCCACGAACCCTGACGCTCCCGAATTGCTTATGATGTTCAGACAGAACTGACAATGGACTTCTACGAGGAACTTGGGCTTACGCGGAACGCGACCGAAGAGGATATTCGGCGCTCGCATCGGCGGCTGATCAAATTACTTCATCCTGACGGGCAATCTGATGAAGAGTTAAAAGAGGTTGCCGGTGTCCAGCTAAGACGTGTGAATTCCATGGTGGATACGCTGGTCGACCCGGAACGGCGACGCTCTTATGATCAGCAGCTCGCGAAAGGTGGCAGTTTCAACCTGTTCGCGATCAGTCCTCCCGATCAGCCGCGAAACTTCCTGACAAAGCCTGTACCCTGGTGGCTGCTCAGTGTTGTTGTCGCCGTGCTGCTAACGGTCATAGCGGTCCTTACCTGGGCGAATCTCTCACCCCGAAGCCATCCGACAGAGATCACGACAGAACCTGATTCGAAACAACCCGCCCCGGCAGCAACTGCCCCGGTGAATCCGCCTTCGCAGACTGTCGCGACAGTGCCGGATTCGCCCAGCAGCACTACAAATAAGACGGGGACAAACTCCAAAACTCATACTCAACATCAATGACCATTGCGGCATCTTCAGCCACAAAGCCCGCATTGAGTAAAGCAGGAAAGCTAGACTAAATACTGTAAGCCAAGTTGGGGGCGTAGCTCAGTTGGATAGAGCATCAGCCTTCTAAGCTGAGGGTCACAGGTTCGATCCCTGTCGCCCCTACCAACGGATCAGGCTAGTGCAATTCAGAGCCCCTGTGAGCCTAATCAACGGCAGTGATTTAAGCTCTAGACTTGCAGCCGGACAGAATGAACACGCGTACAATCGGGAAGCTTTTATCGTTAAACGTGGTTGTATTGTCAGCCTCGGTCTTGTACATATTGGGCCGAATCTCGTTCGCTACGTATCATCACGCGCTGGGCATCGATTTTCTTGAGAGAGATTCAGATTCCGTACAGCTCTTTCTCTTGGTCGGATTTATCGCAATATTCCGGGGATCGCAGGCTGCTACCCTGCTCATTTTTGCACTCGCACCATTCCTTTTGTTAAGGACGCCCTGGGAGCGCCTGTCATCCCTGAAGCTTAAGACTGTCCAAGATCAAACATGGCTCGGCCGACTGGGAGTAGTTTATCGACTTCTCGATTCCATTCGAACCTATTCGCTTCAAAAGATTGGGCACTTGCCTTCTTACCGCCTAGGGTCGCTTCAGAAAATTGAGATGTTGCCATTCATTCGGCTTTGGATGGTATTCATCGTTCATTGGCTAGCACTATCTACCTGGGGTTACGAAGATTCTAGGGTAGATCGCCAAGTAGATGCGATCCTACACCCCCAAAATGGGGCCGCCGAGTGGGTCTCAAGGGAAAGTAACATTCAGTTGTGGATGACTCTCGAACTGTTATGGCTTGCCCTTCTTTGGTGGATAGCGCGACGGGAATCACTCGGGTGGCGCAAACACGTGCTGATGTCTATGTTGATTGCGACTGCGCCCCTATATCTGATCACCATAGCTCGATATGGGGGATTACTGTCGGCTTTTCATTCCACCTTTCCGGAGATCAATCTATGCAAATCACGAAACGAGTGCTTGGCTCAGAATGCGCCTGCCAAACAGCGGATTTTCTTACTGGGCCAGAACGAAAATATCTACGCCGTTTTGACCTTGGATAATCAGCAGCGTCGTGTTTTCGGTATATCCAAAGACAACATGCCGTTTTTCCAAGTTATCGGTCACCACCAAGTCTTACAATCCTCAATACCGGAGAGTAAACAGTAGGCAAAGGCATAGCAGCAAACCTTTGCCTCTGCCACTCCAATCAGGCTACTACCAGCACTCTTGGTGAATTCAGCCGGATCCACAGCATGTATCCCACGATCACGACGTTGATCAACAGAATCGCCACGTGATCCCAAGTGGTCTTTTCAGCGAGCTTCAGAATTTCAAAGGGCAGGTACATAGCACCGGAAAGCATCGCAAACCACTCGGCCCAAACTCGTTTGTTCCAAAGTCCCCAAGCTTCGATAAACCGTACGGTGGAATAGCTGACCGCTGCGCCGGCAATGGTCCACACTCGCGCGTCGGCCACGCTGTTTGCTGCCCTCAAGAAGGCGTGCGCAAAACGGCGATCGGGATCGAGGTGTAGATGATACAGCAAGCGCTCGGCGAGATCATCGGCTCTTTCATGGACAAACAGCAGGACGATTCCCAGAAGAAGGACCGCTATCCCCTTCGCCGCTTCAAACGTGGCTACCGTGCGGAGCCCCGCTGGGCTGGATCGATGGTCAATTGCCTGGGGTTGGCTAACCAGGGGAACTTCAACCGAACTCATACCACTCGATGCTCCCACAGAACATAAATCTTTCCCTCGACTCATCCGCCAGCGAGAACAAATGTGCGAAATTTGTTTGGGGACTCTGAAACGGCATGGCTCGCATCGCAGTTCGAATACCGCCATCAGCCGGAAACCGATGCAGAACCAAAACGGCAGTTTCGCCCAAACGCAGTAGAAGCGAAGCCGCACCGCAATTCCGCTATCAGCCCGGTCTACTCTTCAGCCTGGGAGCCGTCCTCCTCGGCTGTTTGCTGGTTTATCTGGCCGTGGAAATTCATGCCAATTACGCCTTCAGTATCCAATTTCCGGTCCGCCTCCATTGGCAATGGCCGCTAGTCATCGCCGAGCGAACGAAGACGAAAGATGCTTACGAAGCCCAATTCGATCAGAGCGGTTCGTTGTCAGCCTATCAGCAGTACGCGTGCGAGAAGTTCGGACCGGCGTGCCGCATCGCCTTAGCCATACAGCGTGCCGAAAACCCGCAAGGAAAATGTGAGATTTACCACTACAACACCGACGGCACTTTAGATTGGGGCTACTTCCAAATCAATACGGTTCACCTGAAGCGCCCCGGGCTGAATCTGCGCGATCTTCTCGACTGTAAAGCCAATATTGATTTCGCTTACCATCTTTATTCCGAAAAAGGCAGCTTTCAACCCTGGAGCACCTACAACAATGGCGCCTACAGAAAGTTTCTGCGACGTTAAGGATACGGGTTAATGCTCCAATGCCGCGCAGACCAAGTCACGCAGCCGGTCCAGATTCGTCGAGAGATCCGGACCCAAGTGCACCCGAAGCGCCCGGCGTTTGCGATCGACCAAAACCTGAAAGTCGCCTCGCGCCTGCGCTGCTTTCACCACGCCGAAGGTGTAACGCTGATCAGGCACTTGCAGGTCCTCAGCTTCATCGCAGGTGATCTGAAGGAACACACCTGAGTTCGGTCCGCCCTTATAGGCTTGTCCGGTGCTATGCAAAAATCGGGGTCCGAAGCCAAGCACAGTCGCCACTTTCTTCGACTCCACGACCTCTTTGCGAATTTCCTGCAGCTTCGTCTCATATTCCGGAAACATCGGTATGTAGGCCAGCAGCCCGAAGTAATCCCCTGTTTCGATGCGGTCGATGTGCTCTCGAATTACCGCCCCGACTGTGTTGCCGCCCTTCAACAGTTCCTTAGCGTTGACTTCATCGGTAAATAGTTTCATCCCGTCGGATTCAAGGATGGGCTTCTCAGCCGGCAGTGATCCAGTCTTCTCAAACTCGGTGGTCAGGTCGCGCGTGACGATCTTGCTTGCTTCCACATCAGGCTGGTTAAAAGCATCGATATGGATGACCGACCCGGCGACGGCCGTGGCGATCTCCCATTGGAAGAACGTTTGCCCTAAGTCGTACAAATCTTTCAGCACGATGCGGACGACGGGCTGACCGGCTTTCTCGAGGGCCGAAATATGTTCTTCGAGTTCGGTCCCGCTATCGCCTGCATACTTGATGTAAGCAAATACCCGGTCAGTGCCATAGTCTTCCGGCCCGAACAGCGGTTCCCGGTCAACCGGAATGAGCCCGTGCCCTTCCTTGCCCGTGGACTCAGCCAACAACTGCTCCAGCCACGCACCAAGATCGTGGATCGACTCCGAGCAGACCAAAGTCACCTTGTCGCGCTTGAACTTAACAGCCGCCGTGCCAAGAAACAGTCCCAGTTGCACGCCAGGATTCTGACCGACTTCGGGATGCTTGCACGCATCTACCATGATTGCGGTCTGCTTCAGGAACTTTTCGGTGTCGAGGCCAGCTGCCGCATGGGGCACCATTCCGAAATCCGACAGCGCCGAATAGCGGCCACCTATCGATGCCAGACCGTGATAGATGTGGCGGAAACCAAGTTTGCCAGCTACGCCCTCAAGCTTGGAGCCGGGATCAGTAATAGCAATGAAGTGCTGACCTGCCCGATCGCCCACTACCTTCTTCGTCTCGTCGAAGAAGTACTGCATATAGATGTTTGGCTCGAGCGTCGTGCCCGACTTGCTCGAAACACAAAAAAGAGTTCGGGCCGGATCGATCTTTGCCCTGAAGCTTCGAATCTGTACTGGATCGGTCGAATCAAGCACCAGCAGTTCCGGTGAGCCGTTCTGCTTTCCGTACGTCAGGCTGAAAACCTCCGGGCATAAGCTCGAGCCGCCCATGCCTAGCAGCAGCAGGTGCGTAAAGCCGTCCTCTCGAAGTTCAGCCCCAAGCGCTTTGAACTTGGACAGGTCGCTGAGTTGCTGGTCCACAATGTCCAGCCACCCCAGCCATTTCCCTTCGTCCGTATTCGTCCAGAGGCTCGCGTCTTTGTTCCAGAGGCGATCCGTCTTTCCGCTCTGCTGCCATTCCTTCCCGGCGCTGGTAACAGCGTCATCCAGGGCGGGCGGCAGTGTGTAGGAAAAGCTCTCCAAATCAACAGCCATCTTCTCTTTCACGGAGTTCACTTGTGTACGTCCCTTTCACTCCCCTGGCGGCCATCTTCGTCTATCTGGTCGCTTCCAGGAAAGCCTATGTAATATCTTGCAACATCAGGTGGTCACCCGCCTAGATAGTCTGTGACGTTAGATGCGCTTCGGTGCGAAAGATGAGTCGGTCGGAGAAAGCGAAATCGAGGCGACGTCCGTTACACGCGTTGCATGACTAACGCGGCATTCAGCCCGCCGAAGGCAAAGGTATTGGAGATGGCGACCTTAATCTTCGACTGGAGTGCCTGATTGGCAACAATATTGAGACGACAGGCCGGATCGGACACGGTGAAATTAGCCGTGGGCGGGATCACGCCGTGTTGCAACGCCAGCAGAGTGGCAATCGCCTCGATCGCACCGGCCGCTCCCAGCGTGTGTCCATGCATTGACTTAGTCGAACTAACTAAAACATCGTCGGCGTTGTTGCCGAATGTTGCACGGATTGCTTCCGATTCTGTGACATCATTGGCCTGGGTGCCTGTACCGTGCGCGTTGATATAGCCGACTTGTTCCGGGCTCATCAGGGCATCAGCGATAGCCCATTGCATCGCTCTCACCGGACCACTCGAGCAGGGCTGCGTGATGTGGTGAGCATCGGAACTCATTCCGAAACCTACCAATTCCCCCAGAATCTCCGCGCCTCTAGCGCTTGCATGTTCCCAAGCCTCTAAAATCAGCATGCCTGCGCCTCCGCCGAGAGACAATCCGCGGCGATCAGCGGAAAATGGCCTGCAGACATCGTTCGAGAAGACACGCATGGCTTCCCACGCGCGCAACAATCCTTCGGCGAAGACCGCCTCACTTCCACCAGCGATGGCCGCCGTCACCTGGCCGCTTCTCACCATCCAGAACGCCTGTCCTAAAGCGTGATTTGACGACGAACAAGCCGTGGCAACCGTGTATGTGGGCCCATGGATCCCAAATTCGAGCGAGATGCGGCTTGCTCCCGCGTTAGCCATGGTGCGCGGAATGGTCAACGGAGCGACGCGGGGATTCCCTTCACGGTAGAGGCGACGGTAGCCTTCCTCTTCAGAGAATTGCCCACCGACACCACTGCCCGTGATAATGGCGGTCCGCTCTGCCAGCCCGTTCTGGAAGATCAGTCCACTTTGGGTCACGGCTTCGCGCGCAGCTAAAACGGCAAATTGGGCAAAGCGCTCCAACATGACCAGATCTTTTTCCGTGAAGTACCGAAGTGGGTCAAACTCCCGGGCCTCTGCCGCCAGCTGAAATTTGTAAGGCGGATCCCCCGGATCCAGAAGCGGCAGGATTCTGCACTCCCCGGCGGTCAACCGCTCCCAGCAATCCTTGACTGTGTTTCCGAGTGCGCAGACCAGCCCCATGCCAGTCACCGCAACCCGGTTCACGCGGCACCTGGGGAGATGTTCTGCTGTTTCGCCTCCAGCAGCTTTCGGATGCCAGCTACCGTTTCTCGAACGGACTTGAGGTTTTGCACTCCCTCGTCGGGGATGTTTACCCCAAACTCATTCTCGAGCGCGAACACAATGTTGATCCCGTCGAGCGAATCTATTTTTAAGTCTTCGAAACTACTATCTATATGGATCGTTTCCAGAGGCATCCGCTGGGTCTGTGCGATGACCCGAATAACGTGAGCGCCCAGATCGTCTGGTTCCGGGTATACGGCCATTTGTTACGAGATCATCATAACCCGCTGATTCAAAAAGGAAGAACCTGGTGGCGCTCCTTAACGAATTCCAGCCGCCAGAGCGGAAGCTGTCCATCTTTGCTTTCAATTTGGTTGAAGTAGGCTGCTATTCAGAACGAACGGCTGGAAAGCGTCCGGGCGCCTGGATGAGGCAACGCCGTAGATGCTGCTCTGTTTTGGTTCGTTTGTTGTTCCGGCAACAAAGACGACCGGGTCGGGATTTGAGAAGAAGGCGCGATGAACCACATCCAGGCATTTCGTGACCAGTTCTTGCGGGACAGCGACCCTGACCGAACAAGACGATTCTTTACTGGGAAGGACAAAAGCTGACAGGCCCTGAAGCGCAGCACTGAGTACCCTTACAACAGCTTGTTTGTCCAGGCCTTGACCGACCAGGGTGAGCACGGCATGCTGCCTGCGGATCCGAACTTCCAAACATCGATCCGAGGCGAGACTCTGCTCCGGAATTCTTGAGTTTTCGTCAACAGCAATGTAAAGCGCGCGCTCGGAAGAACACAAAACAGTCGCGACTGAGCTATGTTCTCTGCAAAACGAAATCAGAGCATCAAGATCATCGGCCCTGTCGGGAAAGAAAACTTCCAGCAGCGTAATGTTCGACCTGATGGCAATCGACTTGATCGAGCCTTCGCACGTGGCCGTACTGCCACCGATTCTTGTTCCTTCGCCGGCAGGACAAAAGGTGTTCCGAATCACTATGGGAATTTTGAGCCGTTTGGCGGGCGTCATCGTTTCGGGATGTAAGATCACTGCTCCTGAGTTTGCGAGCTCGGTCGCTTCCTCGTAGGACAGCCGCTTCACTTGGTGACCTCCCTGCAGAAGACGTGGGTCGCAAGTCAGCATACCGTCGACATCTTTCCAGACCTGGATCTCCCCGGCATTGAGGGCGGCACCCACGAGGGATGCTGTCAAGTCTGAGCCGCCACGACCCAACGTGGTGGTCCGTCCATCTTCGGTGCTTCCCATGAACCCACCGAGTACGACCAGCTTGTCACCAGCAGCTTGGACAGCTGAACGAATGCGACTGTAGGTCTCCCAATAGCGCGGCTGAGCGTTCGTGAACGTGCTGTCCGTCAGAATCAGCTTCCTGGAATCTAAATGTATGGTGTTCCCGCAATGTTCTTGCAGGACAGCTGCCAGTAGCTGGCTGGAGAGTTGCTCTCCTAGGCTTACGGTCCAATCCTGCAGCTCTGGGGTAAATGGTCGTTCACCCTCACAAAGCTCCAGCATCCGAACATGCAGGTCGCGGAATTTATTCCGCAGGTATTGATCAATCACACTCTGCTGCTGACCAGAAAGGAATTCCTCGCACACAGTAAAGTGCTGGTCTCTTATGGCTTCCTGTAATTTCCCGGCACAGTAGCTATTCGCCCTGCGAGCAGCCAATAGGACTTCCAGTAGCCGATCGGTGGTTTCTCCCATAGCGGAGGCCACCACAACCGGATGACGATGCACTTCTGACTGGACAATCGAGACTACACGTCGAATAGAAGCTACCGAAGCGAGAGACGATCCACCAAACTTCATCACAATCATGAAACAGTTCCTCTAAGAAGGCGGACTAGTTCAGAATCCAAAGCAAGGTTCAATAAAGCAAAGTTGAATACTGAAGGCGACAGAAGACTGTGCAACGACTCGCGTCTTCCCTGTCTTACGTCTGTAGGAGCTATCTGCAGTTCCATTACCTTAGCCTTAGCTAGTCGACCTACCTTGACAGTAATGCGCTGGACCTTAAAAGCGCATAAAGGCAAGAGGGTTCACAAATGACGCCAAACGGCAGCCGCTCTCCTTTGAACCAGTTCTGCATTGTGACTTCAGGGGAGAGTTTGTAGGGCTGTTCGCGACTACCCTTGCTGAGCCGAAGGTATGGATTTGAGTAAACAAGCTATATCTACCCGCCAGGTCAATCGCTGTATCCTGGCTCGCTCAATCTTCGCCGCAATCTTCTACTTAGCGCCGGCCTGCACCTACCCTCCCCTTCTTGAAGCGGAGGAAGCCGCATCCCTTCAACCGATCACAACCGTGCAAGCCGTCCGCGCCCTAAAGCCAGAGCAAGCTCAGCAGCATAGACCGGTTCGCTTGCGGGGCGTAGTCACTACACTTTCCGGTTATCGGAACTCGTTCTTCCTTCAGGACGCTACTGCTGGAATCTCGGTCGACAGGTTTGACAACGGCCCGGATGTGAAGCCGGGCGACAGCGTCGAGGTTTTGGGGGTCACCGGGCCTGGGATGTTCGCGCCGGTGGCTAATGCCCGCCTGGTTCATCTTCTCGGGAAGGCTCCGCTCCCGCAAGCCAAGGTTTTCGAAGTTGCCCAACTTATGTCGGGAGCGCAGGACAGCCAGCGTCTCGCGGTCCAGGGCGTGGTCCGATCGGCGGAAGTAAAGACTTTTTGGGGCAAGCCAGCGCTTTCCTTGCGTGTAGAGACCGCAAGCGGCCACTTGCTGGCGCGCGTTCTCCGTTTCAACGGCGATTATCAGAAATTAGTCGACGCCGAGGTGCTGATTCCGGGCGTTTGCGGGACTAATTTCAACGATAGCGGCCAACTGGTCGGCGTCCGCATGTTCGTACCCGATCTTGGGGACATACAAATCCAGAAGCCTGCACCGAGCGATCCTTTTGCTGTTCGCTCTCAGAGTCTGAGTAACCTGTTCCGCTTTGGCCAAACCTCCATTCCGAACCACCGCATTCGTGTGCGCGGCACGGTCACTTATCAAAAGCTCGGCAAGGAACTCTACATTCAGGAAGACGGTCGCGGACTTGCCATCCATACCGGGCAGAACACTTCTGTGCCACCAGGCAGTCGCATCGAGGCGGTCGGCTTTGCATCGGCCGGAGCGTTTTCGCCCGTCTTAGATGATTCACTCTTTCGTGAGTTGCCCGGCGGCATCAACCCCAAGCCCATACACGTTCAAGTAAACCAGTTAATTGTCCAGAAGCAGTACTTCCGGGAAGCGCCTTACAGCAGCATGCTCGTCACTGTGAAAGCCGAGTTGCTCGAGCAAATCCGAACCAATAATGAGGAGACGCTTGTTCTCCGCCAGGGCAACACAGCGTTTACGGCTAAGCTCTCGCTGCAGGGTCATACCTTCGGTCACCTGCCCCAACTGAAACTCAATAGCACCGTGGCGATAACCGGAGTCTGCAGCATCCAAATGGACTCGGAAGACCCGACGTCTTTCCAGCTTCTGCTACGGTCGGACGACGACATTCAAGTAGTTCGCACTCCGCCGTGGTGGAACGCTGAGCATATTCTCTACCTTCTGGCGTTCACCGGTCTTCTCGCGGGTTTTGCCCTAATCGGAGTTCTCAGCTTGCGGCGACGCCTTAAACGTCAAAATGGAGCATTACTGAAATCGGAGAAACTCTTTCGCGAAACATTGGAAAATCTACCCCTTCTCACCATCGGATTAGACCAGAAATTTCGCGTTACCTTCTGTAACGATGCAGCGCTTACAGCTCTCGGCCATACCAAAGAAGAGGTAATCGGCGAACAGTGGGATTCCAAATTCGTCTCGCCCAGCTGTGCGGATGAACGAACACCGTTGCTGGTTGATGAAGGACAATCCGCACTGCGCGTCAGACACGAAAGTTTCATTCTCACCAAGTCCAAAGAAAAGCGCTTCATCTCCTGGTACAACACCGCGCTTCTCGATTCATCGGGTGTCCTGACCGGAATCGTCTCTATTGGCGAGGACATTACAGAGCGTAAACGCACCGAGGAGGAGCTGATCAAAGCATCGGAAGCCGCGGCAGCCGCAAGCAGTGCCAAGAGCGAGTTCCTCGCCAACATGAGTCACGAGATCCGCACGCCGATGAACGGGATCATAGGGATGACCGATCTGGTTCTCGATTCGTCTTTGACGCCTGAACAGCGAGAGTGCCTCGAAATGATCAAAGCATCAGGCGATGGGCTCTTGACAGTCATTAACGACATTCTGGACTTCTCAAAGATCGAAGCTGGAAAACTGTCTCTCGATCCCATCCCGTTCAACCTTGAAGATGCCGTTTGGGAGACGTTGAAGAACCTTTCCATCTCGGCTCACCGCAGGGGTTTACGGCTCGTCTCTCATTTTTCGCCAGACGTTCCTTCAGAGATTGTTGGCGATCCAGGCCGTTTGCGTCAGGTGCTGCTGAACCTGGTAAGTAACGCGCTGAAGTTTACTGCGGAAGGCGAGATCGTGTTGCGTATTTCCGTCGATAGTGCGACGGATTCGGCAGTGACACTGCACTTTTGTGTGTCCGATACGGGCATGGGCATGTCACCGGATCAGCAGAAAAGAATCTTCCAGGCTTTCGCTCAAGCCGAGACCTCGATTACCCGCCAGTTCGGGGGAACGGGCCTGGGACTGACCATATGCGCGAAGCTGGTGCAAATGTTCGAAGGGCGCATCTGGGTTGAGAGTGACCTCGGCCGTGGCAGCAACTTTCATTTCACGGCAGTCTTTCCGCTCGCAAGACCGTCGCAGCAAGTTCCGGCCGAGCTGCCTCCGGATCTCTGGCCGGTGCTTGCCGTCGACGATGATCCGCTGACCCGGGTAAACCTCTTGCATACACTCCAGGGCTGGGGCCTTCGAGTCAGTTCTGCTGACAACGCTCCCGCTGCCCTGGCCGAGTTGGAACGAGCCAAAAGCGCCAGAGACCCCTATCAATTGGTCGTTGTAGGTTTTCATCTATTCCCGCAAGACGGGTTTGAGTTCATAAAGGACATTCGGGGCTCACGAGGACCGGAAGAGACCAAGGTCATTCTCCTCGGTGTCAATGGACAGCGGGGCGACGCAATCGTCTGTAAGGATCTCCAGATTCAGGGCTACCTGCCCAAGCCGTTTAAGCCTTCGGAACTTCGGGAGTGCATTTTCACCGTTATGGGTGGGGGCTCCTCGGAGATACTTGCACCAACACTTGTGACACGGCACAGTCTGCGTGAAGCTCGCCGCAGAATTCTGCTGGCCGAAGACAGCATCGTTAACCAGCGCTTGACCGTAAAGCTTCTGGAAAAACGAGGACACGAGGTCGTGGTCGCAAATAACGGACAAGAAGCAGTACTGGCCGTAGACAGCGGCCCATTCGATCTAATTCTGATGGACATCGAGATGCCGGTCCTCGATGGCTTCCAAGCTACGGCGGCCATCCGAGCCAGCGAGAAGGAAGGCAGTCAGCGAAACCGGATCATCGCTATGACCGCACATGCCATGAAAGGCGACCGTGAACGCTGCCTGGATGCCGGAATGGATGGCTATCTCTCGAAACCAATCCGCTTCGACGATCTCTACGCGCTGCTATCCCCTTAAAGGTCCGCTGTAGCGCTAAGTCCCTCGCGGCGCTTCATAGAAACACAATGTCAATGGCCGACGTGAGCCAGGAAAAAATGCCCGGGTGTTCTGCTTTGCATTCGCGACACCGAACGCCCGGGCTTAAAGCTCAGCAGCTCGGAGGATTTAACTGCTGAGTCTGAACGATTGGTTTAGCTAAGGAGACCGCCGTGCCCGAGACAGGCCACTTCCCAGCCTGTTATCCGGTATTTGGCCAGCATCGGCGGCAGAATCAGATCGAGAACGTTCGGCTTGATCGATCGAAAACAGGTCGGCGCCGACACAATCGGTACTTCGTCCTTGTAACTCAACATCATCAAATTTCCCGGCTCGACCGGCGCAAGAAACCGCTCTAAATGTGCGTTCAAGCGAAGCAGAGATCGCCCAACCACATCTTCAGGCCCGGCCGGCGCTGTGGTCGACGCAACGAGAATGGCTGCCGGCTTCATGCGAAGCAGGTGTTGAATCGAGCGTGTTACCTGATCTTCATCCTCAACCGAAGTTAGCGCGTAACGAAGGGTGGCACCGTACTTCTCCAGCCGGGAATGCACCACCGTTTCGAACAGAGTACGTGCCCGGCCCCCGTCGACCGGGTCGGTATACAGAACAGCCACGCCCGCATCTCTCACCGGGCGTGCCTGCAGGATAGCCCCCCGTTCATTCAGAATCGAAAGCACTGCTTCTAGTTGAGATTGAGCAACAGCGAACGGAGCACTTTTGACTGTGGCTACCCGTTCCCCGGCTCTCGCGAACTTGTAGTTCGGTACGGTTGCAATTACTACGCTCGATGTGCAGTTAATTTGTTTCAGCAGTTCGTCATCAATCAGGGTGCAGCAGTTTTCGGTGGCGACAATGTTTGCTCTCCCACCGGCAGCTAAGCGAATCTCAACGGATCCGCAGCATACCGCTTCAGCCACGGCCAGGACTGCGTCGTCTTCACCGACTTCGCCGTCCTCCAATTCCGTGACCCAGACTTGTCTCATCCCCTCCGTTTCGAGCAGGTGAATATCTTCCTCACTCAAAACATGGCCCTTGGCAAGCAGTTTCTTTCCACCCGGTCTGAAAATCGTGCAGCAGAGTATCCGACCAGAAGACTGCTTCACATCCATCGTCAAGGCCCGCATTACCCCTCCCACGTCCAGTAGTACTCTTAGTACTATGAGTACGAAAACGAGTATACGGTGGCTGTTAGCTAAAATCCAGTCCCAAAACGAAAATAGTTGAAGTATTTTTTCCTATTTCAATAAGCCAAGCTCTAAATGAAGCAGCAGTCAGCGGACATTGACTTGGGCAATAGACGGAAATTGTATTAGCTCACTCAGGCTATTTGACGCATGAATTGCAGGATTTGCAGGGGAGATCTCTCGCAAGTTTTTAAGGACGGCGATTTCGTCGCAGTTCTGGAATTTAGGACAACGCAAGCAGTCCTTCCAAGCCTTAAGAGGAAGCTCTCCGCGCTCGACTTCGAAAAAACCTAGCTTCTGAAAAAACTGCGGAACGTAAGTAAACGCGAAAATCGAGTATAAACCGTTTTCACAGGCTTCAGCTTCTAGCGATTCCACCACCGCGCGCCCAATCCCGTGTTGGGTGTTTTGTGGGCGCACAGCCAACGAGCGGACTTCTGCTGTCGCAGGCGTATAGAAGTGCAGGGCCCCGCAGCCCAGGAGAATATCTCCCTCGTAAATAACAGAGAAATCCCGGATATTTTCAGACATTTCAAATTCCGTGCGCGGCAACATTGTCCCATTTGCAGCGTAAGAATTGATCAAAGACAATACGTTGGGAATGTCCCGCATCCCGGCTTTTCTGACCGTCAGAGCTACCTCTGTCATTTGCCATCCTTGTGTAGGCGAGTCCCCACCGCCTCGCCACGTATCAAACGGCGGCAAATCCCCTCTTCACGTCCCGAGGCGATCACCACCTCACTGATACCGCGTTCGAGCGCCAAGCCGGCCGACTCCAGTTTGGCCTGCATACCCCCCGTGGCCACTCCGGTCCTTATAAGCGCCATGCTTTCTTCGGACGTCAAAACAGAGATCACTTCGCCGCCAGCGCCTCTCACCCCTGGCACATCAGTCAGAAACAGCAATTTAGCCACTTCCCATCCCGTTGCGCAGGAAACTGCCAAGCGGTCCGCATTCACGTTGTAGATGTTTCCTTGAATATCCCCGGCGATGCAGGCCACCACGGGCAAATACCCGGCTTGAACTAAGAGATTTAGCAATCGGGGATCGGAACGCTCGGGCTTACCGACCAGCTTCAGTTCAGGCGAAAGTTGAACAGCGTGAGTGAGTGCTCCATCTACGCCCGACAGACCGACTGCAGAGCAGCCCTCCGCAATCAAGCTGGAAACAAGTTGCTTGTTCACGCTTCCTGCAATCACCTTGCACACTGCGTCAACAACGGCCTCATCAGAGACACGCAGGCCGTTCACGAACTGGCTCTGTATGCCCTGCTTGTCTAAAAATCTTGTGACCTGCTTTCCACCCCCGTGAACTACGACCATCTCGTGCTCACCTGCGAGTTGGGCGAGTTCTGCCGCTATGCTTCGACGGGTTTCACTTTCATCAAGCAGGGTTCCCCCTAACTTGATCAGAATCCTCATAGGAGTGCTTCGGTTTCGTGATACCCGAGCATCAGATTCATGTTCTGTACAGCTTGACCTGCTGCGCCTTTGCCCAGGTTATCTTCAGCCGTCACGATGGTTGCGCGTTGGCTCTCTGGATCGAAGACAAACCCGATATCGCAGAAGTTTGTGTGCTGAACAGCTCGCAGATCCGGGAGTTTCCCAGGTGCATACAGCCTGACGAAGGGCTCGTTCGCATAAGACTCCTCGTAGATCGCCAGTAAGTGGACCGCACTTTCGATTCTTTGAGTTCGTACGTAAATGGTCTCGAGGATCCCCCGCTCAATCGGCAGGAGTTGTGCTGTGAACGTAAATTCTCTTTCACCCAGCCCGGAGTTCTGCAGCACCTCTGGGACATGGCGATGGTCGGAAAACCCGTAAGCGGAGAAATTCTCCGTCACTTCACAAAAGCTGGTTTTGAGCGACGCTTTTCGCCCCGCTCCGCTGACGCCAGACTTAGCATCGCAGATGATACCCCGGCTGCGGTCGGCGACTTCCCCCTTCACCAGCGGTCGAATCGCCAGGTTTGCCGCAGTGGGATAGCAGCCCGGATTCGCTACCAGGGTCGCGTCACGGATCTCTTCCCGGTAGAACTCTGGAAGGCCGTAGACAGCACTTTCGAACAAGCCTGGAGCTGAGTGACGGCTGCCGTACCACCGCGAGTATGCTTCCCCATCTCCCAACCGGAACGCTCCGCTGAGATCAATGACCTTGCATCCACTGTCGAGCAGCGACGGCGCTAAACTCATCGAGACCTCAGGAGGCGTAGCTAAGAAAACCAGGTTTAGATTTTCCTGACGAACCGCGTGCGCATCGGCCGGGATGACCTTGGAAGGTGTTTGTCCTAATGGAATACTGCGCTCTTCGGGGTCCGACCGGTGTTCCAGCAGCACCAGGTCCACGGCCGGATGCTGCCGCAGAATCCGCAGAAGTTCCGCTCCGCTATACCCACGAAAACCAAGAACACCCACTTTGGAGCGTGATGAGTAATTATGCACTACAATGAATAATTATAAAACAAAAAGGAGTTGAGCCTAAGAATCCTGAGCCTTTTTATTGCGTGCCACTCCTGCGTGTACCAGTTTCAAAGCCCGTTCCGGCCCACCGCGGCTGGTTGGCTTAAACACCTTGCCCTTCGTTTCGTTGTAAGACCGGAAAAAGTGCTCAATTTCATCGACCATTTTTGGGCGGAGGTCTTCCAGAGTCTTCACATCCGAATGGGTGTGAGCCTGAGTCGCCACCGCCAGAAGCCGGTCATTCCGAGTGGTTTTGCCGTCCCGTTCTGCTTGCTCGGCTTCTAAAACCCCGATCAATCGAACTGCTACTAAACACCCGGTCGACACGGGCTGATCCAGCAGAACCAAAACGTCCAAGGGATCTCCGTCTTCGGCGAGTGTCGACGGGACGAAACCAAAATCGTAAGGGAAAACAGAACCTTCGGGGAGCACACCTGCCAGTTCGAAGACTCCCAGGTCTGGATCGTAGTCGAGTTTATTGCGGCTTCCCTTGGGGGTCTCGATAATTACGTTCAGATCCTGTTCGTTTTCGCGAAATGTACGGATATTCGTTAATAATTGTGGCGTTTGACCGGGCATAGCTGATCCTCATGTTACTTTGCTGTTTACTTCTATGAAAGACCAAGTTGCTCTAATTACCGGAGGCAGCGCTGGCATCGGCCGGGCGGCAGTAGAGCTATTCGCGAAAGCCGGAGCCCGCGTTGTACTGGCTGCTCGCGGCGCAAAACGGGGGCAGGATGTAGCGGACGCTTTAACAGCTGATGGTCACGAAGTAATTTTCGTTCGGGCGGACGTATCTGATTCCGAAGACGTCCAGCGATTGGTTGCAAAAACAGTCGAGACCTTCGGCCGGATTGATTGTGCGTTGAATAATGCGGCCAGCCTGGGCTCGATACGGAAGTTGGGAGACTTCAGTCAGACCGATTTTGACACAGAGGTCGCTTCGAATCTAAGAAGCGTCTGGCTGTGCGTGAAGTATGAGATCGAGCAAATGCAAAGGCAGCAACCATCGGGAGGCGCGATCGTCAACACTTCCTCGGTAAACGGCCTTGGCGGAGCTCGCGGAGGGTCACTCTACTCAATGTCAAAAGCCGGCGTTCTCGGCCTGACGAAATCGGCCGCCCAGGAGTATGCTGCAGACCACATTCGTATTAACGCCCTGGTTGCCGGCGCATTTAATACTGATATGTTACGGAACGCGGTAATACAAAGTGTCGGAGACGATGAGGCTAGGGTCAGCGAAGCCTTCCGGCAGTACACGGACCGAATCCCTTTAGGCCGGGTTGGAAACCCGCGCGAAGCGGCGGAAGCAGCTCTTTGGCTCTGCAGCAGCAATTCGTCCTATATCACGGGACATTCGCTGATTGTCGATGGCGGGCTCACGTCGTGGGCGCGCTGATTGCTGAGCAGGGCACCGGTTCTCCAGCACCCTGACACCAACACCAATAACTTTCTAACGAGCTCCAGCGCCCGCAGTAGCCCGATTCGCTGCCTGGGTATTTACCTGAGACTCGCCCACTTCAGTCAGCTTCGCGTCCGCTTTCTTTTCTTCTTCGAGTGTCTGTTGCAACAGCTGCACACAATCCTGTTTGCCCAGAAGCTCAGCGAAGCTCTTGAGCGAACCGTAGGCGGCCATTTCGTAATGCTCGACTTGGTTGCCAGCCACGATCAGCGCCGCGTCGCGAAGAGGAGAGGCCTCCATCATCGCGATCATCTTGTCGGCTTCCTGCCCCATCGCCTGGACGACTGCATTAGGCTTTGTCTCCGACTGTTTGCCAAAAGCGCTGAAGATTTGTTCAGCACGGCGTACGTGTTCTTGCGTTTCGGTCAGGTGTTTACCAAAGGCCTCGCGCAATTGGGGAGTGGTGGACGCTTGAGCCATTTTCGGCAGTGCTTGGGTTAACTGCTTCTCTGCATCATAGGCATACTGCAGGCCGGTTAGAAACAATTCTTCCAAAGATTGAATTTGCATTTACATGGTCCTTTCAGGACAAGTTCTACTTATGAGACAGCCATCAGGAAGATGGCAGCACTGGGAAAAGTACGAAATTGCGGTGCAGGACTCCAGCTAATCCCGCTAGAGCTGTTCGTTCGTCGACCGGGCCGCGAGATCACCCACAATCGGAAGCCTCACGTGCTGCTCCTGGGCTGCTTTTACTAACAGATATATCCAGCAGACAAACAGGCCCAGCTTCAACAACGAGACCAACGATCGCTCCACTCCCCACCCGTCCGTACCTTCGAAAAACAGGGTCGGCATCGCTGAAGAAACAATGAGCCACGCGACAAACAGGTAAAGAGCCTGAAAAGCGTCGAAGCGGACGCGCGCATTCAGCCGAAACCTTCGAGAAGCCAAGAAAATGATCGCCGGGATCACTCCAAAAACAGGCACATAGCATAAGATGCACGCTGTCCGATCGCTCAAGCCGCTCAGGAAGTCTGTGTAAGCGGTCTGCTGCCGAGCTTGGGCACTTCCGCAATTCGAACAGAACGAAGCGCTTCCATTCACACTAGTTCCGCAGTTCGTACAGAATGGCACTATCCTTCTGCTCTCCTCTCCTGTAACCGATAGTACGCAAACGGATCGAGGCTTGTTCCGGGTCCTGCCTTTGATACGATCAGGCACATGCGCGCCACGGTCGTTGCTTTGGTTCTGTCCCTGTTTACCATCAAGAGCGAGGCAGCTCCGAAACCGCTTCAAATCTTCTTTATCGATGTGGAGGGCGGCCAGTCCACCCTGTTCGTCACGCCCGCAGGCCAGTCGCTGCTTATTGATACTGGATGGGGGTACAACGCTTATCGCGACGCAAACCGCATTCTGGCCGCCGCTAAGCTGGCGAAAATCAAGAAGATCGATTATCTTCTCATCACTCACTACCATTCCGACCACGTAGGCGGGGTTCCGCAGCTGGCGGCCAAGATCCCCATTCGAACTTTCATCGATCATGGACCAAACCGGGAGCTCACCAATTCGGTCAACCATCTTTTTAGCGAGTACCAGGCCGCTCTGGGCGCGTCAAATCATCTGGTCGTCAAACCTGGTGATCGCCTACCGATCAAAGGTGTCGATGCGCTGGTCGTCAGCGCGGATGGCAACCTGATTGCCGACCCGCTTCCTGGAGCCGGACAGCCGAACCAGTCCTGCACGGGCGTGGGGAAACACGATCTGGATGAAACCGAAAACGCGCGTTCGGTAGGAACAGTGTTCACTTTTGGCCAAACCAGAATCGTCGATCTAGGCGACCTTACCTGGAACAAAGAACTGGAGTTGATGTGTCCTAACAACAGGATCGGTCAGGCCGATCTACTGGTTGTTTCGCACCATGGCATGGATATGAGCAACAGTGCGGCACTGGTTCACGCGCTTGCGCCGCGTGTGGCTGTGTTCGACAACGGATCCAAGAAGGGCGCTGCCCCGGTTGCTTGGGACGTCGTCAAATCTTCCCCGGGACTAAAAGATATCTGGCAGCTTCATTTCGCCGACGCAGGTGGCAAGGAACACAATGCGCAGGATCCTTTTCTGGCTAACGTCGACGAGGCGGACACAGGGTTCTATCTGAAAGCAACCGTCAATCCAGATGGAAGTTTCGAGCTGTACAACTCCAGGAACAAGTTCTCGAAGCAGTACCCAGCCGGCACCCGCGAATCAGCGGCTACGCACTAATTAAAAAAATCCCGGACCTTCTCGAAGACGCTCTTCTCATGAGGCTTATTCTCGGTGGGAAGCGTGGCCCCTAATTCCTCAAATAATCTGCGTTGTTCCCGGGAGAGCTTCTTCGGCACCTGAACATCGAGATGGACAAAAAGGTCACCGCGCGCACGTGTGTTCAACTGCGGCACACCAAGGCTGCGGAGCCTGAACTGAGCTCCCGCCTGTGTCCCTTCGGGCACACGGATCTTTTGCGGTCCATCAAAAGTCTCGATTTCAATATCAGCGCCCAGCACAGCTTGCGAGATATTGATTGGCAAGGTGCAGTGCAGATCAGACTCCCGGCGCTCAAAGATGGGATGGTCAGTTACCTTGATGACGACATAGAGATCGCCAGGCTGGCTTCCCGGAACTCCCGGATTGCCCTCGCCTGACAAGCGCAGCCGGGTTCCGTTATCCACGCCAGCTGGAATATTTACTTTCAGCTTCTTCTCTACGCGGCTGAAGCCCTCACCGCGGCATTGGGCGCAAGCCTGACGAATGACTTTGCCGCGGCCGCCACAGGTGGGGCAAGTCTTCCGGATGGATAGGAAACTCTGCTGATACAGTACTTCGCCGCGACCACTGCAAGCGGCGCAGGTTACCAAGCCCCCATTCGGTTCGGCGCCGCTGCCTTGACATTTTCCACAGGCCTCCATACGAGGGATCTGCAGGTCGGCAGATAGCCCGCGCATCGAATCTTCGAACGAGATCTCCAGGTCATAACGGAGATCTTCGCCGCGCTGCACTCGCGACCGGCGACCGTTTCCGCCCGTCCCAAATGCATCTCGAAACCCGAAAATATCCCCAAGGATATCGCTGAAATCCGTGAAAGCGGATTCGTCAAAGCCGGCCGGACCACCCGCGCCATTTACTCCCTGATGCCCATACCGGTCATACGCGGCGCGCTTTTGCGAATCGCTTAAAACCGAGTACGCTTCCGCAGCTTCTTTAAACCTTTCTTCGGCTTCCCGATTGTCGGGATTCCGGTCGGGATGATATTGCAGCGCCAGTTTTCGATAGGAGCTTTTTAAAGTCTGCTCGTCGCAATCGCGTGTAACGCTCAGAATCTCGTAATAATCTCGTTTGGCGACACTCATCGTATATATTGCACTTCTTTAGATGCAGATCGGGACGCCACAGTCCCTAGGCGTTCACCGCGACTTTCACCATGGCTGGTCTCAGCAACTTCCCCTTAAAGTAGAAGCCGCGTTGATACTCTTCCAAAATAGTCTGGTCAGGGTGGTCCTTTGTATCGACCATTTCCACTGCTTGATGAATATGTGGATCAAAAACCCGAATCTCGGTCGACATCGGCTCGAGTCCCAGCTTCTTCAACGACTCGTAGAGTCGCTGATAGATCAGTTCCATACCACGCGCGTACTCTTTGTCAGGGCTCTCTACTTTCAGAGCGCGTTCAAAGTCATCCAAAACGGGCAACAGCGCTTTTACGCTTTCCATCGAGGCGTACTCAAAAAGCTCGCTGCGCTCCCGCTCTGAACGACGCCGGTAATTCTCGAACTCCGCTTGACGGCGCTGCAGAAGCTCTTGTAGTTCTGCCTTTTCCCTCGCCACCCTGTCGCGCTCGCCGGGGAGTTCGATCACTACCTCGGGCCGTACAGCGGATTCAGGCTCAATCGGTTCAGCAGGGCGTTCACTATAGCCGGGAACGTCGTCAGTCACAATACCATTTTTTACAGATTCCATTGGATACACCAGGAGAGACACGGGAACCCGAGTCCCTAAATTTCAGCGTATCAGAGTGGGGAACAATCCCAAAACCGGTTGCTAGCGGCAAAAGCGTGGAAAACTACCGTCCACGTGCAGCGGCCGTCTGCTTGGGTGCATCGATGGGAGTCGGAAGAGGAGCTCCGGTGGCCACCTCCGATGCATTGTCCTTCGTTAAGCCCAGAGTCTTGCGCAATTCGGAGTCGATTCGCGCACGGATATCCGGATTATCCCGGAGAAACTGCCGTGCGGTTTCACGCCCCTGGCCAACCCGCTCGCCTTTATAGCTAAACCAGGAGCCGCTTTTCTCCACAATATTATGCGCTACACCAAGGTCCAGCAGATCCCCTTCGCGAGACACACCCTCGCCATAGATGATGTCAAACTCGGCTTCCCGAAAAGGCGCGGCTACCTTATTTTTTACGATCTTAACCTTGGTCCGGTTTCCTGTCACCACATCGCCTTCTTTGATGGCAGCAATCCGGCGAATATCAATACGAACGGATGAATAAAACTTGAGCGCGCGGCCGCCCGTCGTCGTCTCGGGATTGCCGAACATAACGCCGATCTTCTCGCGAATCTGGTTGATGAAAATCAGACACGTATTCGACTTCGAAACGACGCCGGTCAGCTTGCGCATCGCCTGCGACATCAGCCTCGCCTGCACGCCCATGTGGGAATCGCCCATTTCTCCGTCGAGTTCCGTTTTGGGCACCAAGGCGGCCACCGAGTCGAGAACCAGCACATCAATCGAGTTCGAGGCAATCAAAGCGGCTGTGATCTCGAGCGCCTGCTCGGCGTAATCGGGCTGGGATACCAGAAGATTGTCGACGTCGACACCCAGACGTTTCGCATACACGGGATCGAGAGCATGCTCCACATCAATGAATGCCGCCATGCCGCCGACCTTCTGAGCCTCTGCAACAACCTGTAGAGCAATGGTTGTCTTACCTGAAGATTCCGGACCGAAAATTTCACAGATTCGTCCGCGCGGCATCCCCCCCACACCAAGCGCATAATCCATCGAAATCGAGCCTGTCGAAATTGTGGAGACGGGAACAATGGCCTCCTTGGCGCCCAGACGCAGAATGGAACCCTTCCCAAACTGTTTTTCGATCTGGCCCAAAGTCAGGCCCAATGTACGGCTGCGCTCTTTTTCGTCCATGGAAATCCTTTCAGAAACTGCGTGGGGAAGGCGTCCTTATTATAGCTTGAAACAGAAAGGCTCGAACTTGTTTTGAATGGCTCTTACGCGCTTGCGCGCCGCGCATAGTATCCTCGGCGCGCACGTACGATCACATCTTTGCGGTTCCGCACTTTGATCTGCACTGTATGGTAAAGCCCGTCATTATTTAGCGGTTCCGGACGGTAGAAAAGGTTGTACTGATGGCGAAGTTCGTTAGCAATATTTTCAAAGGACTGATTCAGGTCATTGGCCTGAAATGGAAAGAACGAAACGCCACCTGTTTGCTCGGCAAAATAACGCATGATCTTGTCGCCTTCAGTTTCGACGTGGCTGATGTTCGTCGAAATCGTGTAAATAACCGTATCTGCCCGCTGGGCCATCTCCAGCGCCTGTTCGCGGCTATAGCGGCTTTCGTTATCGTCGCCGTCGCTGAGAATCACCATCGCGCGCCTGAACTTATACATCGGCTGGTCGAGCATCAGCTTCTCTTTACATGCGAAATAAATTGCGTCGTACAGCGCCGTGCCACCGCCCGGCCGCAAGTGGCGGACAGCGTTTTCGAGAATATGGGTGTCGCTGGTAAGATCGGCTACTAGCTCGGCCGCAGTGTCGAAACTGACCACAACCGCTTTGTCCTCAGCTCGCATGACACTGTTGATGAAGTTTGTTGCGGCTTCCTGCTGAAATCGGAAGCGGTCCCGAATGCTGTTGCTGGTATCGATCAGAATGGCCAGCCGAAGCGGCAGATCGGTCTCGGAAGTGAACTCGAGTATCTGCTGTGCCTTTTTGTTTTCGGCAACCTGGAAATCATCTCTCTTCAGATCTGTAACGAACCGGCCCTTCTTATCGGTCACCGTAAAAAGCATGTTCACGCGTGTTACTTCAGCGCGAATGGGAGCAGCCTCAGAAGCGCTCGGGTTTTGCTCCTGAACCGGCCGGGGAGCCTGACGCGCCTGATCAGCGGCCAACGAAAAAACCCCGAAAGCGACCAGCGCCGTCAGAGCGACTGCTACGGACTTCATGGTGGAATGATTCTATTCTATGTGAGTGGACGTGCGCTTCTCAGCTTTCCCGCAGCGCGAGGAGAGGGTCAATCCGGGTGGCGCGCCGTGCAGGAATGTAGCTCGCCAGGAATGCGGCAATGGCTAGCAGCACAGCAGAGCACACGAATGTCACTGCTTGGATCGTGACGATGCCGAAGAGCAGGCTCGACATGAGCCTTGAGAGGCCATAAGCTTCCCCGGTGCCGATCAGTATGCCTAGGAAGGTAGGGCGCAGAGTCCGGCGCACAGTCATGAACAGCACGTCCGTCGTGTCAGCCCCCAGAGCCATCCGCACTCCAATGTCACGCGTGCGTTGGGCAACGAAGTAGGAGATAACGCCGAAGATACCCGTGGCCGCGAGAAGTAGCGCCACCACTGCATATCGGGTCATGGCGTCGGCTGCGGCCCGCACCCCGGACATCTGCTCGAACAGAAACCGGTCCATACTCTTGACCGCGTAAATCGGCAATTCCTTATCGATCCGGCGAACGCTTTCCTGGGCAGCGAATGCTGCTTGTTTCAAATCGGCCGAGGTGCGGATCACAAACGTTGTGGAGAGAGGCGGATTCTGCGTATACGGTACGTAAATCACCCGCTCAGGGCGATTCGTCAGCCAGTCCCGAACGATATCGCCCGAAACCCCCACCACAGTGACCCACGGTGAGTCGAGGCTTCCGAGCTTAATCCGATGACCAGTCGCATCAGAGTTTGGCCAGTAGTAATGGGCAACTGCTGCGCTGAGCACCGCGACGGCGGGCATGCGCGGCCGGTCGCGTTCCGATAAGAAGCGCCCTTGCAGCAGCGGCATATGCATCGACTCCAGGAATCCACTGCTGACCGGCGCCACCTCAGGGGTGAATTCGCCGGGACCGGATGAGGGTCGGCCTTCGATGAACACTCTCGTATCCGGACCGTCGGACCAGATAGCAGCGGCCCGTGTGCCGGGAAGCATTTGGAATCTCTCGAGGACGCGGTCGTAAAAGCTAACTACCTGCGGATCATTGTCGTACTTACCCGCCGGCAGTGAAACCTGCAATCGTAAGACGTTCTTCGGATCATATCCGTAAGATCCGGTAAGAAGGCTGTTGAACCCTTGCACCATCAAACTGGCGCCGATCAGGAGTACCAGTGCCATTGAGACTTCATAGACAATCAGTGCCGATTGCAGGCGGTTCCGGCCGCCCGATGCACCCGGGTTACGGCCACCTTGTTGCAGTGCCTCGGTCAGATCGTTGCAGCTGCGCTGTCGTAACAACTGGAGAATAGCGGGAATCGAAGCGAGTATCCCAGTCACCAGCGAGATGACGAACGTGTATGCCACCGTGGTGGCGTCAATGTGCATGGTTCGCAGGCCGGCCACAAAGGCGAATGCCTCGGCCGGAATTCTCGCTTTAGTGAAGTCAAGATTCCAACTAGCCAGCAGAAGTGCGGCGATACCGCCTCCGGTAGCCGTCAAGAGGCTTTCAATAATAAGTTGCCAGGCGATCTGGAAGCGGCTCGCTCCGAGAGCAGCGCGCACCGCGATCTCCTTCTCTCTCACGGCCGCTCGGGCCAGCTGCAGATTAGCCACATTGGCACAAGCCAACAGAAGCACGAAAGTAGCTGAACCGAGCAGGAGGAGAATGAAGCGGTCCGCAACTGCATTCGTTAGTTGACCGATGGGCACAATGCTGATGCTGCGAGCTTGATTCGTGACTGGATACTGCTGTTCCAGACGCACTGCAATCTCCTTCGCTTCCTCCCGCGCTTGCCCGAGCGAGACGTCCGGCTTGAGTAAAGCCAGGAGCTGAAGCCGATGATCGGTCCGCTTACCTTCGTCTGCTGTCGTCATGGCTAAGGGCGCCCAGACCTCGTTTGTGAGCGGGTAATCAAAGTCAGCCGGCATCACACCGAGAACGGTATAGTTTTGCCCGTTCAGCGAAATCGATTTACCAATCGGATCGGGTGCTCCTGCGAGGTGCTCCCGCCAGAAGCCGTCGCTCACGATCACAACTCTCGACCGTTGCGATCCCGCTTCGTCGCTCGTAAATGTTCGGCCCAGTGCCGGCTGCATGCCAAGCGCTTTGAAGAATTCGGCCGATACCAGTGAGGCTTGTAAACGCGTAGGGTCTTTCATCCCGGTCAGGTTTGCAGCCCACCCCTGATAGGCTGCTACCTCCTGAAAGGACCGGCTTTGCTCTTTCCAGTCGAGATAATTGGCAGGCGCAAATGCATCCCGGTCATTCGTGGACTTGGGGACGGTCTCCCAAACAGTCATGATGCGTTCCAAGTGCGGGAACGAAAAGGGGTGCAGAACCATCGCATTTACCGCGACGAACGAGGAAATGTTGACCCCTATACCCAATGCCAGAGCAAGGACAGCCACCGCAGTTGCCACCGGCGATTGCACCAGAACGCGCAGGCCATATCGAAGATCTTGGGAAAAGGGCATCGCCGTTCAATCTACACTTCGTTGGCCATCGACTATCCACCGAAGGCGTAGCTCTCATCGCTTCTGTCTGCTGCGCAGCTGTGCGATTTTGGGACCACACTGTTCGCAAGAACCTGTTCTTTGTCGCTAGAAGCATCGAAATCCTAGCCGAAGCTCTTCGACAACTTTCTGAAGTTCGGGTGCGAGTGGGCTTTCTACAACAATCGGCGCCTCACTCTCTGGCGAGAGAAACCGCAGGCGGTGAGCATGAAGGAAAAAGCGGCCGAGTGTCGCGGCCGGTGCGCCGTAGAGCTTGTCTCCGACGATAGGGTGACCTACGCTCGACAGGTGAACACGGATTTGGTGTGTGCGCCCTGTCTTGATTTGAATCTCAAGAAGGCTGAATGATTCCATCTCTTCGAGAACCCGATACTCGGTATGCGCACTGCGGCCTGAAGTCGATTTAGCCGTCATTCGTATTCTCCGAACTGGATCGCGGCTGATAGGAGCAACGATGCGCCCGGCTGACTGGTGCATGTGCCCGTGCACCAGACCCAGGTAAGTCTTCTCGATCGTGCGGTCATGAAACTGCTTGGCTAAAGCCTGATGAGCCTCATCGGTACGAGCCACCACGAGAACGCCGCTCGTATCGCGGTCGAGCCGGTGCACGATGCCGGGGCGCACCTCCCCGTTAATTGATGAAAGCGTACCGAAGTGATGCAGCAAGGCATTCACCAGAGTGCCGCGCGGATGTCCTGCCCCGGCGTGAACCACAAGACCGGCCGGCTTGTCGATCACGATCACGCTGGCGTCTTCATAAAGAACCTGCAACGGCAGGTCTTCAGCTTCCGCTTTCAAAGGTGGAAGTGATGCCGGCGCTACTGAAACGAGTTCGCCGCTGTGCAGCAGGTAAGCAGGGCGACAGGAATGTCCGTTGACAAAAACGCACTCCGCTCTAATCCAAGACTGAATTCGCGAACGGCTGAATTCCGGCAACTGCTCATGCAGAAATGAATCGAGGCGCTTGCCCGCATCGCCTGCCTGAACGGTCAACTCCACCGCCTTAACTAGGTGCCAACCTCATAGTCGGCGTGTCCACTCCCGTAGCGCATTTCACCTGCCTTAACCGAGAATGGCAGTGTGTTCTCTTTCGGCGCCAACGGACAGGTCGCGTACGGGGTGAAGGTGCACGGCGGATTGTAAGAACGGTTGAAATCGAGATCGACTTTGCCGTCCACAGGCAGAGGCGTATTCAACATGCGGCCAGCCTGGTAGGTGTTGATCTTATTGGTCGAGTCTCTAAACAGGAAGAAGAGCGTCTTGCCTTCGTAGATCGGTCGCAGGCTGTACGGCTTTCCTTCGAAGCTGAACTGAACGATGCCCGGGCTATCTTGCATTTCCGTCTGACCGAGAACGTTGAGAATAGAAATCTTCTTCGCGTCACTCACCAGGCGGCCTTGCACATGCAATTCGGGACTAACTGGGAAAAACGTTGTGCCTTTGAAATGCACCAGAACCGGGCTGTTACTGTCCTTTACGCGAATCCCCAGCTTGTCGAGCCTCTTAATCAGGTAGAACGAGACCGATCCTGAGCGAATCATCTGCGAATCTTTCTCTTCAGCAGCCGCTTGAAGCGGCAAGGAAGAACCATCGGGTCGAATGAAGCTGACCTGGTCACCCGACAACCGGAGATCGCCCCAATGTGCCGGTACGGAATCGCGGCGCAACACCAAGCTGTTGGACTGGGCAGACCCGATCGAGTTAACTCCAGGCTTGAGCCAAAATAATCCGACCAGGCTTAGCCAGCTATCGGGAGCACGCAAGCCTTTCTCACGATGGTCCTGCCACTCTTGTATTGATTTCGTATACGTCGCGTCACCCAACAATAGGAACGCTGCCATTCCGATCAACAATCGGTACATACCTGATTTTACTCTCGCAACTCCACAATGGTGGCGCCGGCTCCGCCGTCCGATTGAGTCGCCTGGTAGAACCGGCTGACATGTGGGTTCCCGCCCAGGTGCTCGCTCACTGCGCGTTTCAGAATACCCATGCCATGGCCGTGTACGATACGCACCCGATTGACGGAAGCGAGTGCAGCCGAATCGATAAATTTGTCGACCTGTTCGACTGCTTCCTCGGCGCGCTGGCCAATGATGTTTAACTCCCGATAGGAGACGTCCCAGCGAGGTCCGGTTTCTAAACGCACGTTCTTCGGTAACTTATGCGTTTCCGTCTTATCTGAAACGACCTCGGACACATCGTCCCGCGCCACCTGCATTCGCAAGTGCCCGGCTTCGACTTCGAGCAAGCCGTTCTTCAGAATGCGCCGGACCGTGGCGATTTCGCGGACATCTTTCAACCGCACCCTCGCTCCCGCTTCTACCGCGAGACGTTGGGGCAGAACAGACTTGGCCACTTCAGGGGGCGGAGCCATGGTTTCAAGAGCCTCATCCCTGAACTCGCGTTTCGTCCTGGCAAGAAGACGCTGCGCCTGCTCGATGGCTTTTCGCTGGTCAGAGGTTTCCGAAACGCGCTCCATCGTAATCTGCGCCCGCGCTTCGAAATCGGCAATGATGGCATCGGACCGGGCGGCCCACTCGCGCTGGCGCTGCTGCTCGCGCCGGATAGCTTCGCGTTCCACATCAGCCTGCTTGCGCTCAAAGGACTGCTTGGCTCCCGTCATCTCCGCCGCAAGACGTTCGTTCTCCTCTGATTGGCGATGCAACTCAGACAGCAACTCCTGGAAGTCTGCCTGTAAGCGCGGCATCACCGCTCGCGCATGTGCCAGGACTGCTGCAGGCATCTCCAGTCGCGTGGCGATGTCGAGCCCGGCCGACTTTCCCGGCATACCTAACCGCAGCTCGTAGGTGGGCTGAAGAGTCGATTCATCGAAACCCATTGAGCCGTTTAAGACACCTGGCGTTCGCGCTCCATACAACTTTAGCGGCAGCAGGTGAGTTGAGGCCAGGCAGAACGCCCCGGACTTCCGAAACTCATCGAGCATCGCCACGCCGAGTGCGCCACCCTCCTCGGGATCAGTCGCCCGTCCCAGCTCGTCCAGCAGCACCAGGCTCTCCGGAGTCACCTGCTCGAGCATCTGTTTGACATGCAGAAGATGCCCGGAAAAGCTGCTCAGGCTCTCCGCGATCGATTGCGTGTCGCCAATATCAGCCAGCACATCGTCGAGCAACGGAAACTCTGCTTCGATGCAAGGAACCGGGAGCGCCGCGTGCGCCATCAGCGCGAGCAATCCGGTGGTCTTCATGGTGACCGTTTTTCCTCCCGTGTTCGGGCCGCTGATCAGAAGGCACCGCCGCTCCTCCGTCAGTTCAAAGTTGATAGGGACAACCGGCTTGCGCTGCTGGCGAAGGACCCTTTGTAAGAGCGGATGGCGTGCGCCGCGCAAAACTAATTTCCGATCCGGTCCGCTAAAGCGAGGGATCACCGCGTCGTAATCGTTGGCAAACGCCGCTTTAGCAAAAACGCAGTCGAGCGCAGCGAGAGCTTCGGAAGTGGCGCTAATCTCGGCACTGTGTTCGCGGAGAGCCTCTGTGATCTCGGCAAGAATGCGCTCGATTTCGCGAATCTCATCCTCGCGCAGCCGAACCAGCTGGTTGTTCAGAGCAATGGTTTCGAGAGGTTCGACAAAGAGCGTGCGCCCGGTGCCGCTCGATCCGTGGATGACCCCGTCAACGCGACCCTTTTGCCCGGCGACAATGGGCACTACGTAGCGGTCTTCACGAATGGTGACGAACTCTTCCTGGAGAGTGCCGTCGGTGCGATGGGCGCGCAAGAAGCGGTCGAGCGAATCGTGAATACTGCGAGCCTGGCGCTCGATGTCCCGCCTGATGCGGCCCAGAGCGACACTGGCCTCATCAGTCAGGCTCCCGTCAGGATGGAAAGCACGGCCATAACGCCGGGCCACTGTTCGCAGATCCGCTAACTGAGCGGCGCGTTTGGCCAGAAGCGGAAAACGGTCGGCGAGCGCGAGCAGGGTGCTGCGATATTCACCAGCCAGGGCCAGCGTATGAAACAAATCGAGGATCTCGCGGCCGTCAAGCGATGCACCTTGGACACGCAAGGCGCGAGCAGATGTGACAATATCACGAAGCTCACTGAACCGGAGCCGGACAGGGCTGCCGATTTTGGTATCCTGCACTTCCGCAGCTTGCTGGGAATACTTAATTGCTTCACCGCACTCCTGCAGGTCTGCTTCGAGGCGAACACGGTTGCGATGCGGTTCTATCTCGTCAATCAGAGCTTTACCGGCAACGCTGCCAGCGTAAGTCGAAAGAAGTTCTTTCAGTTCGTCGAATTGCAGAAGTCCGGTACTGCTGAAGGACATGATTAAACCGAGTTATGGACGCGCAACATAGGGATAAGTAGCAGGCCGGTTTCGGCAGGCCTCAATGACTTCGCGGGTGCCCAGCGTAACAGGCAAGTCGGCAAGGGCATCGAAGCGGATCCACTCCGCTCTTTTTGAATCATCTCCCGGGTGCAGCTCCCCTCCGTGCACGGTGCAATAGAAGTCGACGAGCACGTAATGGTATTCACAGCTGCCTGTTTCGTGGGGCATGATGCGTTCGAAAACAAGGGCGATCGAATCAGCCGAAACATGAAGACCTGTCTCTTCAAAGACCTCGCGAATCAAAGCGTCTTCCAGGCGCTCGCCGGTTTCGACACAGCCGCCCGGGAGAGACCAATACCCGACCAGCGGGGGGTTACCTCTTTCTACCAGCAATACCCGATCACAATCAAAAACCAGTGCTCCCACGCCCACAATCGGGCGAGCCGGGAAACGGCGAGTGTCCGTTGAGGTCACAACCTATTTAACTAATAGCCGCCAAAACCTCTTCGGCATGCCCTTCGACCTTCACCTTTGGAAAGACCTTCTTAATGACACCCCCGGGATCGATGACGAAGGTAGTTCGCTCGACCCCCATATACTTCTTGCCGTACATACTCTTCTCTTTCCACACGCCGTAATCCTCAGCGGCTTTGTGGTCCGCATCAGCCAATAAAGTGAACGGCAGGTCGAACTTGGATTTGAACTTCGCTTGCGCTTTCGAGGCATCGGGCGAGACACCCACAATGATGGTATTGGCGGCCGTGAACTTCTGCGTCGTGTCACGGAACTCGCAGGATTCCTGCGTGCAGCCGGGAGTGTCAGCCTTGGGATAGAAGTAGAGAACGACTTTTTTTACTTTTAAGGATTACAACTAGATCTTCTCAAAAGAGTTAGTCGGCAGCGAAATAGCCGGTGCAGCCTCGCCTTCTTTGAGGTTGGACATACCGGAAAGATGATTTGCGATTCGAGTCAGCTGCAAATTACCAAACGAACTCTAGTTGTGTAATATATGTTACTGATATTCGGCAAGTCACCAGTTTAGACTTGAAGAATGTCTCTCTTCCAAGTGATCCTCCTTGCGGTCGTACAAGGGTTAGCCGAATTATTGCCGGTTTCGAGTTCGGCGCACGTCGTTGTTGCCGAAAAGCTGATGGGGTTGGATCCTTCTTCCCCGCCGATGACGCTGCAGCTGGTGATGTTGCACACCGGCACTATGTTTGCGGTGATTGTTTATTTTTGGCAGCAGTGGCGGGCCACATACTTCCAGACTTGGGCGACTTTCAAGAGTTTTGCAACGCTGGTGATTCTGGCGACGGTACTGACGGGAATTGTCGGCGAAATCCTTAATAAGGTCATTGAGAAAACCGCATTTCGCGGGGCACCACGCGCCGAGATTGAGGATCTGTTCAGCCACCTCGAGCTAATCGCACCGGCACTGACTGCAGCAGGGATTCTGATTCTCATTGCTGGGCTGTCCGAACGGAGGAGAGCAACTGCGGCTTTTACCGAAGCTGGTGATGTGAGTTACAGGCAGGCGGTTTTGATCGGAGTAGTACAAGGACTCTGCCTTCCGTTTCGTGGCTTCTCGCGGTCCGGTGCAACCATCTCGACGGCCATGTTGGCGGGAGTTGGAAAGGTGCGGGCCGAGGCTTTCAGCTTTGCGTTAGCGGTTGTGCTCACGCCGGTGGTGGTGGCCCGTGAAGGGTTGCGTTTAGTGCACGCTAACCGCGCCGGGGGGACCGAAGGCCTCGGTTCGGCAGTTTTTCCGAGCCTGCTCGGGGCGCTATTTGCGTTCTTAGCCGGGCTTTTGGCACTTCGCTGGCTAAGTGGCTGGTTAGAGCACGGCCGCTGGTATCTATTTGGGATTTATTGCCTTCTGGCAGCCGCCGGTGTAGGAGCTTTGTACCTAGCAGGTTTCTAGATTGAACTTTTGCAGGTTACTTGACAATCTTTCGCGCAGATATTATATTGGGATCGTATCCAGAAATGGATCAGGAGGAAAATACGATGCCAGTAATTAGGTACAACCCATTTAATGCCGATGTGGAGGATTTCCCGGCCGGCGTGCGCTTGTTTCATGATTCTTTGAATCGGTTGTTCAGTGAGCCGGCTTCTCGTCCCTGGTCTCCGGCTGTCGACATTTATGAGAATGAGAACGATCTGGTCTTGAAGGCCGATCTGCCGGAAATCGATCCCAAGACGGTCGGTATCCAGCTCGAGAATGGAACTCTCACCTTGAAGGGTGAGCGCAAGTTTGAAGAGCAGAAAGAAAGCAAAGGCTTTCACCGCATTGAGCGCAGTTACGGCGCCTTTGTTCGCGCTTTCAGCCTGCCGGACACGGTAGATGGAGAAAAGGTGAAAGCAGACTATAAGAATGGTGTTCTAACTGTGACTTTGCCCAAGAAGGAAGTAGCGAAGCCGAGAACGATCAACGTTCAGGTGAACAATAACTAAGCTGCTCTACAGCTCTAGGAGTTTAGGCGCGAGGGTGAGATTTCGATCTCGTCCTCGCGCTTTGCTTTTATAAAGTTCGGGCCGCATTCGGACGATAGACGGACTGAATGTCCGGCTTTCGCCCTCTTCTGCTCTTCAGACTTGCTTGCTTACTCATCCTGGGCGCCGCTCAGTCATTTGGCTATTCGGTGCTCGCGCATGAAGCACTTGTTGATGCTTTGTGGGACGTAAAGATCAAATCTGTTCTCCTCCACCGTTATCCTCAGGCGACGAATCAGGAGCTAAAGGATGCTCATGCCTATGCCTACGGAGGCGCTATCATTCAGGATCTTGGATATTACCCAAATGGAAGCTCGAAATTCAGCGATTTGAGCCACTACGTGCGAACCGGCGACTTCGTTAGTGCCATGATCTCTGAATCACAGGATCTGAATGAGTTAGCTTTCGCTCTCGGTGCACTGTCGCACTATCTCGGTGACAACGATGGTCACAGATTCGCGACCAACATCGGAGAACCGATACTCTACCCAAGGCTGGAACACAAGTACGGCAAAGTAATCACTTACGAAAAGAACCCTGTCGGACACTTAAAGACTGAGTTTGGGTTTGATGTGCTCGAGGTAGCACGAGGTAACTTTGCACCTGAGGCGTACCACGACTTTATCGGCTTTCAGGTTTCAAAGCCGATCATCCGCAAAGCCTTTTGCAAAACCTATGGCCTTGAATTGAGCGACCTGTTCGACAATTTTGACCGCAGCATCGAGTCGTACCGGCGAGCTGTCAGTAAAACCGTCCCGATGCCGACACGTGTGGCCTGGGCAGCCAAGAAGCACCAGATTGGGCAAGTGCAACCGACGATCACCGAGCGCCAGTTCGTTTACACGTTGACCCGGTCAAGTTATGAAGGAAATTGGGGAAAGCAGTACGACCGGCCGAGCGTTCTCGATTGCCTGCTGGCTGCGCTTATGCGGGTCATCCCTCCCGTTGGACCCTTGAAGGCGCTTGAACTCAAAATTCCCAGTCCGAAGGTGGAATCGCTGTTTGCGCAGAGTTTCGACCGCTCAGCGCTCGAGTACAGCAACAGGCTGGAGGATGTCCACTCGAATCGTTTGAGGCTAAAAAACACCAACTATGACGTAGGAATCGTGACACCGGCCGGATCCTACCGGCTGGACGATGACATCCACTCCGTTTGGTTAAACCTTCTCGCTGAAAAGCATTTCTCGACCGTGACACCCGAGATTAAGTCTGAGCTCGTCGGCTACTACGCGGACCTGAACGCACCGATAGCAACAAAGAAGCGGGGCGAGAAGTGGGACCTGCTACTTGAACAGCTGAGCGAGTTGAAAGCGGTGACACCGAACTGATTCAGGCTGCGAGGTGTTTCCAGGTGGCATCGAATTTTCACCACCCCAAAGATTGTTCTCGTTAGACTTTACAGGCAAGGAGTAACGTGCTGTACTGATGAGCACGTATCTTACCCCACGTTACGGTAATGCGGCAGGGATTGCGTTCATTGCTCAAACAAATTACCGCTCTGCTTTGTGCCTTCGCAATAGTAGGCCTTTCAACCGATCAGATTTCAGCTCAACAGTTAACAGCACAGATTAGAGGAACCGTGACGGATGCCTCCGGCGCGGCTATTCCAGAGGCGAGCGTAACTGCAACTAACACCCAAACACAGGTTAAAACGGTCATTCCAAGTAAAGCCGATGGCAGTTACGAGTTTTTACAGTTGCCTGTTGGAACATACAACGTAAGCGTAGTGCGGCCGGGATTCCGGGCCTTTACCAGCACAAACATAAAGCTGGAATTAGACCAGATCTTCAGGCTGCCTGTGTCGATGGAAGTGGGGCAGGTCAGCGAGTCTGTTCAGGTAGAAGCAAACAGCGTACAGGTAGAAACCAGCACCACTCAATTGAGCACAGTGATCCAATCGCAAACGATTCAGGACCTACCCCTAAACGGGCGTAACTGGGTGCAACTTCAGCAGTTGGCTCCTGGCGTTGTCTCAACGAGCGACCGCTTTTCCAGCAATTACGCAACGAACGGCAGCCAGTCGCAGCAGAACGCGTTTCTGATAAACGGCGCCGATAGCAACGACATTCCGCTGAATACTCCGCTGATCATTCCGAGCCCGGACGCAATCTCAGAGTTCAACCTGATTGACAGCACCGCCAACCCGGAATATGGCCGCAACTCCGGTGCGATTTTAAACGCGATTATCAAGTCGGGCACAAACGAGTTTCATGGCGACGCCTTCGAGTTTTATCGCGACACGTTTCTGGATGGTCGAAACCTGTTTCAGGTGACCAAGCCCGTTTACCATCAGAACCAATTTGGGGGAACCTTGGGCGGTCCGGTCTGGAAAGACCACACCTTTTTTTTCGTGTCCTATCAGGGTGCGCGCTACAGACAGCCGGAGGCGGGCGGCCAGGTAAACGTCTTCACACAAGCTCAGCGGAATGGAACATTTAGTGACCTTACAAACTCGAACAACCTTTCGCCGTTTGCGTTAGTTGGTTCGAACGGTCAGACTTATGCTGCTGGCACGCCGTACAAGAGCATTTTCGCCGGCGGAACCATTCCGGCAGCAGACTTCAATCCCATCGCTCAAGAGCTGCTGACGTCTGTCCCGCTGCCCAACTCTCCCGGCAATATCTATTCGTTTAATCCCATCATCGTGGGCCAGAACGATCAGGGAATTGCGCGTATCGACCATACGTTCAATCAAAAGGACGCGGTATGGGGAACAGTCTTCTTCCAGGATGTCCCCAGTCACGAGACTTTGCCATTTACCGGTTCAACCTTGCCTGGCTTCGGGGATCAGAGTAAGTCGGCAGCCAAGACGTACACGGCTGACTGGACACACACATTTGGCCCCACGACGGTTAACGAGGCCCGGCTTTCCTATGTTCGCCTGAATCTGCAGACTGTAGAGCCGCAGCAATCGGTGCTGCCTTCGACTCTCGGGTTCAACATTACCCCGCAAAACAGCGCGGCCGCCGGCATTCCCTATGTCAGCGTCACAGGTTACTTTGCTCTCGGCTTCAGCACCAATGGCCCCCAGCCTCGTATTGATGAGACTTACGAGGCAGCCGATAATTTTTCTAAGGTCATTGGCAATCACACGCTAAAACTGGGATTCGACGGAAAACGTTATGGGGTCGCGAATCCGTTTTCCGGCAATAACAACGGGAACTACTCGTTTGGGGGTGCGGGCAAGTACAGCACAGGAGATGCGGCGGCTGACTACCTGTTGGGTGTTCCTGACTCTTACAGGCAGGGAAGTGGCAGTGTGATCGTCGCGCGGACGTACGAGTATTACGGCTATCTTCAGGACAACTGGAAGGCGAGTCAGAATCTGACTCTTAACATCGGAGTGGGTTATCAGGTGGATACTCCTTTGCACAACCTGCATTTCGGAGGAGAAGCCTTCAACTGCTTCCGGCCGGGTCAGCAATCGACGGTGTTCCCCACAGCACCGAGCGGGCTCCTTTTCCCGGGTGATAAAAGCTGTACCTCATCGGGGTACAGCACGCAGTTTGGAAACATCGCACCCAGATTTGGATTCGCTTACAGTCCTGGGTCGAGTGCGGATAAGAAGTTTGTGGTCCGAGGCGGATTCGGTCTTTACTACAACCGGACGGAGGAAGAGCTCACCCTTCAGAACCTGGGCGCGGTACCCTTCTCACTCACATCGGGCGGCATAGCTGACGTCGGTGGATATCCGACGTTTGCCAATCCTTTCCAGGACATTGCGACAGGGGCGACGATCGCGAATAAATTCCCCTTCACTCCGGCCACGCCTGGTTCAAATGTCAACTTCACCCCGTACGAACCTCTCGGGATCAACACCGTTAACCCCGACTTTCGGGATCCCACGGCCATGAACTTCAACCTGAATGTGCAGCGCGAGTTTCCGGGATCCATGCTGCTCCAGATGGGATATGTCGGAGCGCTGGGACGGCACCTGGAGATTGATTACGAAGGCAATCCGATTTCGCCGGCCGGCCAGGCAGCGTGCGCAGTTACCCCGGCATGTGTCAGCAACCGGTCCACCCAACACGTTTCCTATCCATCGCACGCGCTGTATGAGCCGGGAAACGTGTTTGCATCTGTAGGAACGCAGGCGACTGCCGGAAATTCCGAGTACAACTCGTTCCAGGCGACTCTGACCAAGCGCCCTACCCACGGACTCGGGTTTCTGGCTGCGTACACGTACAGCCATTCAATCGACGACGGTTCGGGTTTCGAGAATACTGGCTTATCAAGCACCAGCCGCGGAACCAATCCATTTAACTTCGCCAGTAACCGTGGAGATTCCTCCTACGATGCGCGGCAGCGCTTGGTGATCAGCTACGATTACGAAGTCCCGCATGTGAGCCGCTTCTGGAATAACGCCATCGTAAGGACGGCGCTGGACGGCTGGCACGTCTCGGGTATAACGACGCTGCAGAGTGGATTCCCGGTCCTGATTACAGATTCCGGATCTTACCGGTCGCTTACTTGCGATTCGCGATCCTATTACGCCTGTTGGGATGCGCCTAACTACCTGACCAGTCCCGCCACTTACAATGCTCGCAATTCGACGCTTGTTAATACGGCCAAGACGCCTACCAACACGGCGGCGTTGAATTATTACTATTTCAATCCAAACGCATTCGGACTAGAGGCGATCGGGACTCTCGGCAATGAGGGGCGAGATAACTTCCGCGGCCCCGGAATTAATAATACGGACCTGGACCTGGCCAAGCGTATTTACCTGGATAAGGAAGACCATCGCTCGATCGAACTGCGCCTGGAAGGTTACAACGTTTTCAATCACACGCAGTTCTCCACGACCGGAGTAACCGGAAGCATAAACAACACTAACTTTGGACGGATTCTCTCGGCAGCGAGTGCAAGAACGATTCAGCTCGGAGCGAAGTTCTACTTTTAGGGAAGCAGGTTCACTGACTGGCGTCGCGAATAGCGTTCAGCACCGTCTGGCTGTCTATGTAGGTTGCAGTCACTTCTGCCTGATTGCTGGCAGGAGCCTCAACGATCAACGATTCGACGGCCAGGAAGTCAGGTCTGCGAGGTGCAAACTTCGCTACATCCTGTTGGTAGCGGGAGTCAACGACGAACAGGCGATATCTACCCGGTGGAAGATACCGGAACCGGGTTTTCCCTCCCGAAAGTTCGTTGAGGATACACGATTCCTGGAGTGAAAGCATGGGATCCGCCGGCGCAAGAATCGCCACCGCATGACTGTCCTTGGGGATCCCCCTCGCTGTCACCAGCACATCCGAACTAGCGAGGCTCAGTATGACGGTGAGTGAGTCCTGCTCCCCGGAGCCGATTTCGAAATCTACCGGACTTAGTGGGCGCGAACCGATCTTAAGCACCTGAATGCGCGACGGCATTGACAGACGTAGGCTGTAGTGCCCGGAACCGACATCTTTGAGAGTGAAGTTTCCTGACGGGTCTACTTGCGCCGAAAACTGTCGGGCGGTACTTAGGGAGCGAATCTCGACACGAAGAGCCTCTACCGGAGTTGCATCAGGCGGAGCATCAACCAGGGTAATGCGGCCCGTCAAATCCAGTGATTCAGCCGGTTGCGCAATCAGCAGAAAAGCTAAAATCGGCAGCCATCTTCGACCACTCCGTAAGGTAAAAGAAGCGGCTATCATGTCTCCACGATTGTCATGCTGATCTAGTCTAGAAAAAACAAGAGAGCTAGTTCAATGAATAGCAGCCCGCGGATAGCTTGCATTAGGTGCCTCCATTTGGGTGGTAACTGGACAAGGCTGGATGGAATCGATTTACTGCGCGGGCTGGCCATCCTGTTCGTGCTGATGAATCACGTCAACATGCGCCTGCGACTAGCGCGAGTGCCATACACTGACGGACTACCCGACCAACTCGTTTCCGCGCTGGTGTGGAACGGACAGCGCGGCGTGCAGATCTTCTTCGCAATCTCGGGATTCCTTATCACATTTACTTCAATCCGGCGCTGGGGTTCTCTTGCAAGAATCAGCACGCTCGATTTCTACCTGCTTCGATTTGCCCGCATTGCTCCTCTGCTCCTGGCCCTGTTGGGAGTTTTAAGCCTCCTCAATCTAATTCATCTGAAGTATTTTGTGATTTCATCGCGGACCGGCGGGATCGGTCGAGCATTGCTCGCCGCACTGACTTTCCACGTTAACGTGCTCGAGGCCAATCGAGGATACCTTCCTGGCAATTGGGACATTTTGTGGTCGCTTTCCGTCGAGGAAGTCTTTTATCTGTTTTTCCCTTTGGCCTGTGCTGTAGTCAGGCCCAGTAAGCTGCTGATCGCAACTCTTTTCACCTTCGTGGTTATCGGGCCGCTAGGTCGCACGATACTTGCTCACGGGAACCCCGTTTGGCAGGAATACTCATACCTCGGAGGCATGGATGCGATCGCGTTGGGGTGCCTTACAGCAGTTCTCACGTCCCGGGCTGCACTTCTACGCCCGATGCGATGGATCTTTGCCGGGCTGGGTACAGCCCTGCTGATCCTAAGCTTATGCTTCTCGCAGTGGGTTAGCAGTTTGGGTCTTGGCCACATGGGGCTCGACATGACGATAGTGGCAGTAGGAACTTGCATGATCGTCGCCGTTGCGGCGCAGACGCACTGGACCGGTCCGCCCTTCATCCGGCCTCTGCTCAGGCTTGGCCAGCGCAGCTATGAAGTTTATCTGACTCACATGTTTGTCGTCTTCGCTTACTTTCAGCTCTTTTTGGCAGCCGGAAAACCCATGGGCGCCGCTGTGCCTGCGCTCTTCATCGCGGTCATTCTGACTTCTGGCTTTTTGGGCGAAGCGATCTCGCGTCTGTACTCGGAGCCTGTAAATCGCTACCTTCGAACCCTCTGGAAGGACGGACTGAACAGGTTGGGTACGGTGGTGCAAGATGCAAACGAGCAGTAATACGTCAGTTGTGCACAGAAACTAGATGACTCCGACAGTGAGCACACTTTAAACAACCTCTTAAAGTCTTTGCACTCGTAATAAAGTGCAGTTCAAGTTACAACAGGCGCGTTTCAAAGGACTGATCCGCACCTATGCTGATAAGGCGGCTTTCTCAATCTGCTTTAACCTTTCCGTCAGCAATTCCTGTTCCCGCAGATTTTTCGTCATGGCGATAGCGCGTTGAATTTCTTCACGTGCCTCGGTGAGCCTGCGCATCTTCATAAGCAGGTCTCCGCGAACACTGGGAAAGAGATGGTAGCCGGCCAGCGCAGAGTCACCGCCGAGGGTGGCGGCTGCGTCTAGTGCGTCGAGTCCTGCGGCTGGGCTTTGCGCCATGCCGACGGCGACTGCGCGATTGAGTGCCACGATTGGAGATGGATTGATTTGCAGCAAGGCGTCGTAGAGAAGAACGATGCGGTCCCAGTCTGTCTCTCCGGCGGTGCGGGCGCGCATGTGACATGCGGCAATGGCTGCCTGCAACGCGTAGGGTTTGGCGCCACCGCCTAGTCTTTGCGCTTGTTCGAGCGCGGTCATTCCTCGCTGGATCTGCGCGTAGTTCCACAGGGAGCGGTCCTGATCCGGCAATAAGACGGCCTGGCCGTTTTTGCCCCGGCGCGCTGCGTTGCGCGATGCCTGCAATTCCATCAAGGCCACAAGCGCATGAACTTCGGATTCGCCGGTGAGCAGTTGCCCCAGCATGCGCCCGAGGCGCAGCGCCTCTTCAGAGAGAGCCGCCCGCATCCATTCATCGCCTGAGGTTGCGGTGTAGCCCTCGTTGAAAATCAGGTAGACCACCATGAGCACCGACTCAACCCTGCGACGCAACTCGTCCCCACTCGGCGTCTCAAAGGGAACGTGTGCCTCCGAGAGAGTTTTCTTGGCGCGAGAGATCCGCTGGCCCAGCGTCTTTTCCGGCACAAGAAACG
>CAXTMN010000031.1:39966-47740 GCA_964245395.1 uncultured Bryobacteraceae bacterium | reverse complement strand
TGCTCTTGTCTATTCATTGGGAATCATTCTTACCTTTACC
Organism: uncultured Bryobacteraceae bacterium; assembly: GCA_964245395.1. Classification (GTDB taxonomy): domain Bacteria; phylum Acidobacteriota; class Terriglobia; order Bryobacterales; family Bryobacteraceae; genus Bog-105. Next base: position 47,700 of record CAXTMN010000031.1, on the reverse strand, counting down.
GCGCTGGGCCTCTTTCTAGCCCTCGTCTTCGGGGCGGGCGGGGTCAATCAGCTTGCCTCGAACCCCTGGGTCAATCTGCTGATCACAGCCATCTTCATCGGATTTGCCCTAAGCCTCTTTGGGGCCTATCTGATCCAAGTTCCGCCGTCGCTGCTCGAGAAGCTGCACAGCATCACCGGTCGCACCGAGTCCAGTCGGTGGCTCGGAACCCTGCTGATGGGCCTCACCTTTACCCTCACTTCCTTCACCTGCACCTCTCCTTTCATTGGCACCCTCCTGGTCGTGGCTTCTCAGGGAAACTGGCGCTGGCCGGTCGTGGGTATGCTTGCTTTTTCCACTATCTTCGCTATCCCGTTCTTCATCTTTGCTCTTGCTCCGGAATTCGGTCTAAGTGGTCATGGGTTTCCTCGAAATAGCTGCGGCCATGAAATTTCTTTCGAACGCAGACCTCATCTGGCGCTGGGGCATCTTCACTCGCCAGGTGGTCCTGGCTATCTGGATTGCCCTCGGCGTCATGACCGTGCTCTACCTTCTCGGGAAGTTCATGATGCCTCACGACTCGCCGCTCGTAAGCGTTTCGGCGATGCGCACCATCGTCGCCACTGCATTCTTAGCGATATCCATCTGGCTCACCACCGGGCTCTTCGGCCGTCCTCTTGGTGAGATTGAATCGTTCCTTCCTCCCCCAGCCGAGGTCATCGCCAACACCTCAGCTCAGACTGGTGGCACTACAGCACAACCATCCGAACTCACTTGGATTGTTAACGACTACAACTCAGCTCTTGCTTTGGCCAGGCAGCAGAACAAACAGATCTTTATCGACTTCACCGGTTATACCTGCACCAATTGCCGTTGGATGGAAGCAAATGTCTTTCCCAAACCTGACGTCAAGACCGAGTTGGACAAATTCGTCCGTGTCCGTCTCTATACCGACGGCGATGGACCCGTCTACGAAAAGCAGCAGCAAATGGAAAAAGATCGCTTTGGGACGGTCGCCCTTCCTTTCTACGCAATTCTCTCCCCCCAGGATGCGCCCGTTACCACGCTTGCTGGTCTCACGCGGGACTCACAGGAATTCCTCTCCTTCTTGGCCAAGGCAAACCATGCGGTCGCGCCGTAGAGCATGAGACGATCAGCTTGTATGCGGATCCTTCGGCTCGGTCTCCTCGCACTGCTTGCTTCTAGCTCTCTCCTCGTTTCGCAAACGCCCGAGCAGGTTGCTCATTGGTCAGCCGTCATAAAACCTGAGGCGTTGAAGCCAGGCGCCACCGCTCATGCCGTCGTTAGCGCGAAAATCGAGAGTGGATGGCATATCTACTCCGTGACCCAGGCTCCAGGCGGTCCGACCAAAGCCGTTGTCAGAGTCCCCGACGGTCAGGACATCCACGTCGCCGGTCCGGTCACCGGACCCAAGCCCGAAACAGCATTTGACAAGAACTTCAACATCAATACAGAGTTCTATCGGCACGCGGTCGCGCTCGACCTTCCGCTCACACTTGATGCCAAGGCGCTTCCTGGGACGAAGAAGGTCAAGATCGACGTCCGTTTTCAAAGTTGTAATGACCGGCTCTGCCTGCCGCCATCTACCGCCCATCTGGAAGCCCCGGCAACTGTCCGGAAATGATTGCCGCGGTGCCCTCTGCGTCGATCTGCACAACCAGGGACTCGTTCCTTTCGAAATGAAGGTCAAGATGGACCTCCCTGTTTGACCAGTAAGCAGCTAGCTTCAAGTCGACCGGAGTAGCTGAGGCCGATAGCTGATATGCCATCGGAAATGTGATCTCTCTCGCTTTTGGATGGGCGAAAAATAGGATCAGCCGGTCGCCATCCTGACGAGCCCAATAGGGAGGAAGCACCTCGCCGGAAAGCAACGGCTGCCAGCCCTGCAACCCAGACCGAGCCTTGCCGAACACTGTGTCAAGATTCTGTTCATAGGTCGCAGAGGCAACGTGCCCCGGCTGCTTTGGACGGCGTTTGAAAATCAGATGAGCTCCAGCCTGCGCTAAGCGAAGCAGGTCTTCAAGAGCGTCTGCGTCGAGCCATGCGCAATCGAAGTACAAGCCTGGTAACCGCAACTGTCGGGAACAGACGAGTCCGTTGTCGACCTCTGCTTCCCGCAAAAAGCCGGCGCTGATCCACAGGGGAGCATGCCCTTCCGTCTCAACTGGGGGAACCGCATGCCGCATCTCCCAGTGGTAGTTTGCCCCAGGCGTACGAGAGTTCTCAGGTAAGCGGTCCAGCATCAGCGCATCCTCGAAAGGAAGGTACACGCCGACGCCCGGGTACGCCACGCCGGTCCGCATCAGAGACGAGCAATTTCGCAGATAAGCATTGAATTCGGGCAGCCGGGGACTGAATGGGCTGTCTGGCCCCACATGAACGGACGCATAGAATTCGATTTCCTCGCCGAAAGGCTGAAAGGGCATGCCATGCCAGATAATTTGATTGACTCCGCTGGCAAACAGCGCATCGGCCAGCAGCTTCAGGTCGCCAAGATCTTCTCGCTTCCAGGTATGCTCCGACGCATCATTCCAACCGGGGAAGCCGTAAATGCACGTAAACGTCTCGGCGCTGACAACCGGTTTACCGGCCCACGCTGCAGCCGAAGCCGCGATTCTCGAAAACCCGGGAGCGAACAGGAGAGACTCCGATTCGGGAACGTCCACTGCAGCATAAGCCTGCAGCAAATCTGTCGGGGCGCCGTGGCACTGCACGCGCGAATAAGCTCCGTTCTCCCTGCAGATGGCGGTGAAAGCCTCGTAGAACTCAACCCGGATGGTGTCCGAAATCAGCTTGCGATAGTCATAGCGGACGTCAGGATTCCGCTTGAGAGCATCGGCAAAAGTCCGGAGAGAGTAGCCGAAACGATCTTCGAACTCCGGCCACAATCCCTCCGACCACAACCCTTCCGTCGCAAGTTCCAGCGAATCACAGAACAGTGCCGAAGGCGCGCCCGCCAGAGCAGTCTTCAATGCTTCCAGCAAAGGTTTTGCATAGCGACCGAGCGAAGCTGCCGAAAGATGGTTCACAATCAACCCGCCCTCCGGCTCCCAGCTGCCCCCCAGCCGCTGAGTGGATGCACCGGTAAACGTTTGTGCTGCATCGCCCGGCAACACCCCAGACCCGCCAAACGGCCAGGAGCTTCCAAACGTGAAATCGCATCCTAACCCAAGCGCTTCACAGCTTTGCTTGGTGAATGAAACCAGCTCGCTCCACTCTGAACCGAGCCACTCGGGCCGCGGTCCCAAAAGCGCCGGCTCTTCGTACCAACCCGGGAATATCCAGGCCAGTTCGACGCCTCCAAAGCCGTTATCCCGCAACCATCTCAGCTGCCGGTTAATGTCTTCCCGCGTGAACGGCCCTGCCAGCCACCACCAGCGTGTATATGGCTTGGAGGTGCCGGGGAACTCAGAGCCCAGCAGCACCTGCTTCGGCAACCGCATGATCCTGCTCGCCCGTACCGCCGCTCACACCCACCGCGCCCACTACCTTGCCCTCACGCTTCAAAGGAATGCCTCCAGCGAATATCATGACGCGCAAGTCATTCGAGACGTGAATGCCAAAAAATTGACCACCCGACTGCGAGTACGTTCCCAGATCCTTTGTCGATATATCGAATGCTCGGGAGGTAAACGCTTTTTTGATCGAAATGTCGATACTGCCCAACCACGCCCCATCCATGCGTATGTGCGAAATCAGATTTCCACCCTCATCCACAACCGCAACGTTCATCGGTTGTCCTATTTCAGCGGCCTTCTTCTCCGCCGCCGCAATCACCTTTCGCGCATCTGCCAGTGTCAACATTTCTCTCCTGTTCCTTTTCAACCGGATGATCTCATAGCTGCACCAACGGGTAAAATAAACGGCATCAGTCGTGAGATCCCTCATCTAAATACCCGCTGCCTGCCAATAGGAATGCGCTCACGTCACCTAACAACTTCAACCGGCTTCTCGCGCCGGACTCTGCTCGCTAGCACTCTGGCATCGCTTGCCTGCAGCCGCAAAGTCAGTTCCGGCGATGGAAAAATTCATCTGAGTTTCTCCGCCTGGGGCGAACCGGTTGAGCTGGCAGCATTCCGGCGGATCATTGCCCGGTACGAGGCTCTCCATGCGCACGTAGCCATTGACCTGGAGCAGATCAGTTACCGTCAGCGAACGCAGATCGATACCCTCATCGCTGCCGGTATTGGCCCGGATTTGTTCCGCGTCCAATACCTCGATGTAGGCCGCTACAGTCCAAGTGGCGCAGTCATTGACTTGTCGACCTATCTGCCCTCGAACATAGGCGATCAATTTACCGATCCCGTCTGGACCGCCGTGCAGTACCGCGGCAGGCCCCACGCCCTCCCGCATCACACCGATACCAGCGCGATCCTCTACAACAAAAGCATCTTCAACCGGCTCGGTATTAGGGCGCCAGAAACCCTCGAAGAAAGCTGGAGCTGGGAAGAGTTCGTTGACGTCGCCCGGAAAATCAAGCACACTGCCTGCGAGTACGGCTTTGCCATGAACTGGAATTTCGGCGGTGCGTTCCGCTGGCTCAACTTTCTCTATCAGCATGGCGGTTCGCTGCTGAAAAATGGACACCAGGGAGCTGCCATTCCCTCCACGGCGGCGGCAGAAACTCTGGCCTGGACTCAATCGTTCTTCCGCGAAGGACTCGTGCCCGCTAGCGATTCAGCCAAATCCACCGAACAGCTCGAGAACCTTTTCGCCAGCGGAGTGGTTGGCATGTACTTCGATGTTGGCCCACAGAGCATTCGTGAACTGCGCACCGGCTTCGAGTGGGCGGCAACATTTATCCCGCAAGATAAACATCGCGCCTCCGAGTTAGGCGGCAATGCCATCGCTGTAACCCGCGATTCGAAACATCCCGATATTGCTGTCGACTTTGCCGCTTTCATGACCAACGAGGAGAATATGAGGGACTTTGTTATTGCTGCTCAGTTCCTTCCCGTTCGAAAGAAGTTAGTTGACGAAAATCTGACTTACACCTATCGTCCCGATGAAATGCGCGTTCACTTACTCCAATCAACAACCGTTCCGGTTGACTTGGCGCGCACGGTTACCCTTCCTGAGTTCCATCGCATTGGCCGAGTGCTTGGTGACGAGTTAGACCTGGCTTTTACAGGCGGTCAAAGCACCGAGGTGACACTCGGCCATCTCGCGGATGCCATAACCCGCTCGGAGCCTCGTATATGAAGCACAGCCGGCCTACACCGTGGTGGTTCCTCGCTCCGCATCTCTCCCTGTTCACCATCTTCATCTTCTTCCCGATTGTGGCCATTTTCCTGTTGAGCTTTTACGACTGGAGCTTGCTCGGAGATCATCGCTTCATCGGCTTAACTAATTACTCCGAGATCTTGCGCGACAGGCAGTTCTGGCGGGCGCTGGCGAACACTCTTCTGTACGCTGCTGTCGTTGTGCCGACAACCTTGTTAGGCGGGCTCGCTCTGGCGCTGGCCTTAAACAGACCTTTGCCGGGCAGGTCGTTCTTTCGAGCCGCTATTTATCTCCCCACCGTCATTTCCAGCGTAGCTTCAGCTATCATCGCGGCCTGGATCTTCGATGACCACTACGGAGTATTGAACGCGCTCTTAGCCTCACTCGGATTCTCGCGCCTTCCGTGGTTATCTTCCACGCACTTGGCTATGCCTGCCTTAATGGCCACCACTATCTGGCTTAGGACGGGATTGTGCATGATCATATATCTTGCCGCTCTGCAAGATATTCCGAAAGATTTGATGGAAGCTGCAGAACTCGACGGGGCCAATGCTGCAGCCCGTTTCCGTTATGTGACTTGGCCCCTCTTACGGCCAAGTACGACGTTTCTGCTGATTACCAGCCTTATTTACTCACTTCAGGTCTTTGACCTGGTTTACGTCATGACCGATGGCGGTCCTGCTTTCTCCACCACTGTCCTGGTTCAATACTTATTCGAAGCCGCTTTCGAGGAAGGGCGTCAAGGCTATGCGTCAGCGATCAGTGTTGTCCTCTTCTTTATCCTGATCGGGTTGACTAGTCTCCTTCTATACCGTCGATCTGCCAAAAGGCCACTCTCGGCATGACCAGCCGCAGTCAGAAGGCAATTTTGATGGCCGTTTGTTCCGTGCTGTCTTTTACAGCGCTTTTCCCCGTACTTTGGATGATCCTTACAGCCATCCGTCCCAAATACCAGGTCTTTTCCCGGGAACTCCACCTGCTTCCGTCCGTAATTCAATGGTCTAATTTCGGTTCTGCCTGGGCCTCTTATCCCCTTGGTATCTGGCTTTGGAACTCCCTTGTCTTGGCCGTGCTCGGGGGATCGCTGACCATAGCGCTCGACCTGCTCGCAGGTTATGCGTTCGCTAAATTTCAGTTCCCGGGGCGCGATCTCCTCTTCCTGATCTTTCTGGGAACTTTGATGTTGCCGACTCAGATATTTATCGTTCCGCAATTTATGACAGTCGCGCTGTTGCACGGAGTCAATCGGTACTGGGCTGTTATCCTTCCGCGTGCTGCAGAGACTTACGGAGTTTTCCTAGCCAGGCAGTTTATGCAGGGCTTGCCCGATGAACTACTGGACGCCGCCCGCCTTGACGGGGCCAGCGAGTTCGCCATCTTTTGGAGAATTGTCCTTCCGCTTAGCAAACCCGCTATCGCTGTACTCTCGCTATTGGTCGTACTGGGAAATTGGAACGACTTTGGCTGGCCGCTTGTCATTCTTAAAGATCTTCGATCGCTAACCTTGCCGGTCGGACTCAGCCTCCTGCAAGGCGAACACGTAACCGACTGGCCGACCGTAATGATCATCGCGCTCGTTTCGATCATTCCTGTGACGCTGCTGTTCATCACCCTGCAGCGCTATTTTATTCAGGGAATCGCCCGGACTGGACTGAAGTAAGCACTCGATCGTTATCGATTACGGCTTTAGAGCTATTGTCAAACCAAACTGCCTCCTCGAGGTTCAATCGGAGCTTCACTTCCTGGCCCACTTGGACCGTGGACGAAGCAGAAAGCCGAATGACAACATCTTGGCCTCCGACAAGGCACGTCGCCAGAACCTCGTTTCCGAGCGGCTCGAGCAGAATGACTTTGGCGGAGATGATCCATCCTGCTCCATCCTGGTCCTTGCCTGACTGCAGACAGATGTGTTCGGCCCGCAGCCCTAGTGTCACAGGGTCGCCAGGGCCAAGCGTGCCGGGCGGAAAGGGCAGCCGGCAGCCTGCAAGTTCAACCGTCCGAGTGTCTGTCCCGAGCGTTGTCTCGAGCAAATTCATCGGGGGTGAACCAATGAATTGAGCTACAAAGCGATTTGCCGGTCGCTTGTAGACATCAAGAGGAGCCCCGATCTGTTGAACTTTCCCGTCCTTGAGCACGACCAATACGTCCGCCATACTCATCGCCTCTACCTGGTCGTGGGTGACAAAAATCGTGGTTGCCCGGAGCCGCCGGTGAAGTCGCAGTAACTCCGTCCGGGTACTCGCGCGCAAAGTGGCATCCAGATTACTGAAAGGCTCGTCCATTAGAAAGAGCTTTGGACGGCGAACGATGGCTCGTCCTAATGCAACGCGTTGTTGTTGTCCACCTGACAGTTCAGGCGGGCGTCGGTCCAGAAGCCCGCTTAGATGCAGCAGATCGGCCACGGAGTTCACCTCACGAATTCGGTCCGCCTCACGCATACCCCGCATCTTGAGCCCGAACTCAAGATTTTGCCGCACGGTGAAATGAGGATAGAGCGCATAACTCTGGAAA
>CAXTMN010000031.1:29619-39956 GCA_964245395.1 uncultured Bryobacteraceae bacterium | reverse complement strand
ACCATGGCCACGTCTCGCTCTTTCGCAGGTAAGTGGGCCACGGGCACAGAATCGAGTGATATCGATCCACTTGTGGGCTGCTCGAGTCCCGCGATAATCCTTAGAAGAGTGGATTTCCCGCAACCCGACGGCCCGACCAATACGACGAACTGGCCATCCCTTACCTCCAGCGTGACCGGCGAAAGGGCTTCTACTCCTGATGCGTAGACCTTGCTCACTGCATGGAGGGTCAGTTCAGCCATGATTCGCGTATAGACAAAGGAAGAACTTCATGTGAATGACTGATAGATGCCCGTAAGTCACTGCGGTGTAACAGTCGATGTTCAGCAGCGTTCAATAAACTCTGATTCACCCGGGGTCTGAAGAGGTTTGTTTTCAGTAAGACTAATCGGGAGCTACCAATGTAAACGCACCGGCTCTGGTTCCGCTTCGGTACTCTTCGCACCAGACCTCTGGCAGTTCAGCTTTGGGCTTTATTGACAACTGGCCGGGCAGCCTGGTCCGGAGCGCCCCCATGAGCGTGGCTGCGCGCACTTCCCACGTTCCTTGCTGGCTAGCTTTCCATCGAGCCTCCTCTAGACCATCGGCAAAGCCGTTTTGGGCCAGTGTGCCCAGCTCAGAGGCCATTTGGTCTGCCGTATCGACCAACCGCAGAAGCGGTTCCTTATGAAGTAGTTCCTCAAAGCCCCGGGTTGCCAGCATAGGTCGACACGCAGCCAAATGCTCGTAAAACCGGGTAGAGCTGCCGGAGAATGTCGGCTCTTTCCGGCGATAGGGGAGAACAGCGCAGTCAATAGCACGCGCATAGTCCTGCAGTAGTCCGTAAGGTTTTGATCCTAGGAATTGAACACGTCCCCCCATACGAAGAAGCTCCTGGCGAGCTTCATTGTGTGAGGGATCTGTAACGGGCATGCTGGTCGGACCAATGAAAGCCCAGGTATACTCTGGAGTCTTTTCGACCGCGTCCAGCAAGAGAGTCCAATTCAGATTGGCAGCCAGGTTCCCGAGAACACCAACAATCGGACGGGACAGATCGCGCATGTCGGCTGGCGCCGGGCCTGGACCCGTCGGAGGAAAAGGCAAGATGTTGGACTGCCTGGTTGCGTTTGGAACAATCTCAATTTTAGCCGGATCACAGCCACACAGATCGACCATATAATCCGCTACGCGCCTGGAATTCGGGCAAACCGCCGACGCGACGTGACAGAGTCTGCGATCGAGAGAGCGGACTTGGGAGGGATCGATTCCGGCGTAGCCGTAGGTCAGATCTGTTTGGTAATAGACAACCGGTCCAGGCCAGCGTTCTGCCACCGGTGCGTAAAACGGAGTGGTGCAAATTAGCGGACTCTGACGGGGATCGTCCGAGAGTCTTTGCATTCGTGCCGTTTGACGTGAGCCCCATCGGGACAGCATGGAAAAGGGGGGCCGATGGTAGCCCCGTTGTAAAGGGAAATGCCTGATTGTAAGCGGCGGATCGGCTATTTCTTCGAGCCGCTCCCAGAATTCAAGAGATCCGGTCCAACTCATGGCCGGTTTCCAACCTAATGCCGGAACAAAGCGGCTGAGAGCACTTCCGAACTCTTTCGTCCAGACGCTGCCGACATCCAATACGTGCCAAAGCATACAGTAGAAGAGTAGTTCCTCTGAGCTGCCCTCTCAATTACCTCATCCAATTCCGATGTCTAAGTCGTACTAGTAACTAAGCAAAAGTGTGCTTCTGCGGCCCAGTGCATGGATATATCCGATCATGCTTCCGCCCAGAACGCTAGGAGGCGTCTTTCGAGTACAACACTCAGTGACTTGTGACGTTGTCGCATCCTTAAGCGAGCGTGAATCTCACAACAAACCCTCTCGGAAATCAGCATAAGAGTCGATCTATAAGTTAGGGCGAAAGCTCTGGGAATTTGAGATTTTTAATTTGATTACGATCCTCAGTTGCTTCTACTTATCCCGACCCTGCAGTACTGGTTCAGACGTTTCTCCCTGCTTTACCTTTGCAGTACCGGCATGCGTTGACACCTTGGAGGCTCTCTGGCGTAATGGTTTCAACACTTCGCGAAGAAAAACTCCTCCGCGAATCCCATTGGAAAGTTCGCTTTGCTTTCAGGGTCGTCTGGTTTGCCGCTTGTGGATTTCTCATAATTGAAGGGGCACAACTTGTCTTCAGTAATCAGTCTTTGTGCATTGTTATTTCGCTAGTTACTCAATAAAGGGATGAATCAATGAGAAATATTCTGCTGCTTTGCCTGCTTTTGATCCCTTGCATTACTGTTGTTTCCGCTGCTGACATTCCGCCGGATACAACCAAGCAATCGGAACAATCGCCGCTGGTATATGTGTTGGGCCCTGGCGATCAGATATCGATCCATGTCACTGATCTGGATGACGTGTCTGACAAGCCTGTGCGCGTAGACGCAACAGGTTATATCGATCTGCCGCTGATTGGGCGAGTGAATGCGGGTGGTCTCACCATTGATCAACTCCGTTCTGCTCTGGTTGCAAAGCTCACCAAGTTTATCCAGGGCCCACAAATCTCTATTAACATCCTCGAATATCATAGTCAGCCGGTCTCCATTATCGGGTCGGTGAGCAATCCGGGCATTCATCAGTTAACCAGCCCGAAGCGGTTGCTTGACGTGATCTCTTTAGCCGGCGGATTGACAAAGGATGCTGGATCTAAGTTGCTGGTCACGCGCCAGATTCACTGGGGGCTTATTCCTCTCCCAGGGGCGCACTTAGACTCTTCGGGTCAGTATTCGACGGTAGAAGTTTCACTCGACAGCCTGACGAAGGCGCAGAATCCTGCTGAGAATATTTTCGTTCGGCCTAACGATGTTGTGTCCGTTCCCAAGGCCGAGATTGTGTATGTGCTTGGGCAGGTGAAGAAGTCCGGCGGCTTCGCACTCGACTCTCGCCAGAGTATCTCACTGGTGCGAGCGGTCGCTTTGGCGGAAGGGTTGGATAAAGACGCCGCGCCAAAAAAGGCCCGCATCATGCGAGCTGTGGGTAGCGCTGGATCGAGCCTTGAGGCCGACAACACACACGAAATGGCCGTCAACTTACAGCAGATCCTCGAAGGGAAGGCTCCGGACCTGCAGCTCCATCCCAACGATATCTTGTACATCCCCGATAACGTATCGCGGTCAGCAACCAGGCGCGCCGCCGAAGCCGCGATACAGATTATGACCGGTGTCGTGATCTTCCGCTAAAGTTTCAGACCAAAAAAGACGAAAGAGAAAAGGATAAACAAAGTGGAGGAATCCAAAAAAATTGGCCGGCTTCAAGTCCCGCTGCCTCAAACGCCGGTGGTCATGGAGCCTGTAAGGACCATTGATATTCGGCCGTCACTGGCAGCTGGCGGTGGAGACGAAACAGATAATCTCCTGGTCGACTACTTCCGGATGTTTTCCCGTCATCGTTGGCTGATTGCGATGTTCGCAGCGGCGGGAGCTGTGATCGCCTTAGGAATCTGCCTGACTACTCGTTCGGTATACCGAGCTCGAACTTCCTTGGACATCCAGAACTTAAACGCAGATTTCATGAATTTGCGGGAGGTTGCGCCGACCGGCCAAGCCGGTAGTGCGTCCACTGAAATTTATATCCAGACGGAGATTAAGCTTCTGGAAAGCGACACACTCCTGAGCCGCACCGTGAGGCGGATGGAAAAAGAAGCTCGAGATGTCGCCGGCTCACAGAGTGGAAAGACTTCGCTAACAAATGTGAAACGACTACTTCATTTGCCCGGGTCTGAGACTCCTACTTCCGAAGCCACACTGGCTTACACCGCCAAGAGTGTCACCGTGAAACCTCTCGGACTCACTCGGCTGGTCGATGTGACTTGTGATTCCTGGGATGCCAAATTCGCGGCCGACTTCTGCAATGCCCTCACCTCCGAGTTCCAGCAGCAGGATCGGGAAGTGCGGTGGAATGAAGCCCAAAAGACGAGTGAGTGGCTGACGCGACAGCTCGCCGACGTGCGCGAACAGCTTCGAGCGTCTGAAACGAAACTGCAAAGTGCAGCAGAGACTGACGGCATGTTGTTTTCGCAAGGCAGCACGAGCGTCGGAGAAGAAAAGCTGCGAGAGCTGCAAGCTGAACTGATGAAAGCGCAAGCTGAGCGGGTCACCAAGCAGGCGCAGTTTGAGATGAGCAAATCAGTGTCTCCGGATTCGCTGCCGATTGTGCTCGATGATATTCAACTGCGGGACTACCAGGCAAAGCTGGCCGACCTTCGTACGAACCTGACCAACATTTCGCCACCTCTGACCGACGAGCACCCGAAAGTTCAGAAGCTAAAGGCGCAGATTCGAGAACTGGAAAACACGTTAACTGCTAAAAAAACCGATGTTGTCGCACGGATGGAAAATGAATTCGATGCGGCACGCCATCGTGAGGCGTTGCTCAGCTCTGCCTACACGGCGCAAGAGCGCAAGGTCGCGGGAGAACTGGGACGTGAGTCGCAGGTCAGCATGCTTCGCCGCGAGGTGGAGTCGGGCCAGCAGCTCTATACCACACTGCTCCAGCGCGTGAAAGAAGCCGGTTTTGTCTCTGCCATGCAGGCAAGCACCATCCGGGTCGTTGACGCAGCCGCCACGCCTGCAGTTCCGATTATTCCGCGCCGCGTGCGAACCGCCGTCGTAGGCGTCATCCTGGGAACACTGGTTGGACTCTGTTTTGCCTTGTTTAAAGATCGGACAGAGACTATTCTGCGATCGCCAGGAGAAGCCCCGAGGTATCTCCAGATTCGCGAACTGGGTGTGATTCCTTCCGCTCGCGTTGGACTGAGTCAGGCGCATATTCGCAAACTGATGAAGCCAAGTGCAGTCACCTTATTGGGAGACAAAGGTACGGGAGATCAGGTTGTTGATCTGGCCACCTGGAAGGCGCATGCGTCTCTGGTAGCGGAGGCCTATCGCAATACCACCTATTCCATCCTGGGCGAGAGCAAGGGACATGAACGAGGCAGATCCTACATCATCACCAGCCCGAGCCCCGGCGAGGGAAAGACCACTGTCACCTCGAACCTGGGTATCGCCTTAGCGCAGGCAAACCGGCGTGTGCTGGTCATTGACGGTGACCTTCGGAGGCCGCGCTTGCACAAATCGATGTCCATCCCGAACCAGCTTGGATTGCGTGACATTCTGCGCGGCACTGTCGATTTCGGGAGCGTTCCAGTTGAGGAATTCTGTCACGCATCCCAAGTGCCCAACCTCTACGTCTTGCCGAGCGGTTCGGGTTCGGAGGAGTCAAGCGGACTTCTATACTCCTCTCGCTTCAAAGCGCTGCTCGATCGCCTGACGGAGGAGTTCGATGTCGTCTTAATGGATACGCCACCAATCTTGCACATGGCCGATGCGCGCATTGCGGCGGGTGTAGCAGATGGCGCAATTCTGGTGCTCAGGTCGTGCACAACCGACCGGAGAACCGCTATGACGGCCCGGGATTTGTTTGATCACGATGGCGTACGCATTGTAGGCACGATCCTCAACGATTTCGATCCGCAAAAACAAGGTCAAGCGAACTACTACAGCTCCTATTATGAGTATCAAAACTTCGATGGCAGCAAACCCACCGAGGAGTTGCGGGGGGCATGATTGCGGAACTCACAGGCCTCGAAGCTCTGGCGGACCAGAGAGAAGCCGACACGGGAGGGTTGACTGAGCCCATTTCGGGCAGCCTCAGCCCTGGAGTTCGGAGGAACACTACCTCTTTTCTCTTGACGGGAACCTCGGCCATGGCTGCCGGAGTGGTGATCGAACGTGGGTTCGGCTTCCTCGCGAACCTGCTTGCCGCGAGGCTTGGTGGAGCCGCCACGTTCGGAGCCTATTCTCTAGCGATTGCAACTGCAAATAACATTGGAACGTATGCTGCTGGCGGTATCGGCGCAACCGCAATACGATTTTCGGGGAAGTATCCCAGAGGAACTTCCGGTTACCCTACTCTTTCTCGAGTTTTATTGATAGTCTCCCTGGCCTCGGCGGCTTTCGCCGCCCTTGCCTTGTGGATGGGCGCAGTTCCGATCGCAACCCTTCTTGGAAAGCCGAGCCTGACAGGGTTGCTGCGCTGGGCTGCCTTCTCGGCGGGAGGCATGATCCTGGTCGAGTGCTGTCGCGGTTTTCTCATCGGACAGAGAAGACTCAGTGGACTCTTGTTGCTTTCGTCAGCAGTGGGCGTGGGGATGCTTGCTCTACTCCCATTTGCTTCGCATCTCGGGCCGATCCAGATGGTGGCTAGTCAGGGCGCAGTTACCACGGCAGCTGTTCTCTTGTGCGTTTTTCTTGCCCGGCCGCTTGGGATCGCTTCCCCCGCGCGGGTTGCACAACCTGCGCGCCTAGCCCCAATGCTTGGCGAAGTCTGGATGTTCACCATGATCCAACTAGCCGGGGTGGTGGGAATGAATGCCGCGGGCTGGTGGCTCACCTCGCTGGTTGCGAGAGCGGATGTCTCGATGATCCAAATGGGCTTTTACGCAATCGCAAACCAGCTGCGAAATATCGTTGGCCTCGCACCAAGCTTGCTGAGCCAGAGTAGCCTCGCTGTGATGGCTGCGAACGACACCGATCAGGATCAGACGCCCGATCAAGTGTTGGCTGTGTGCGCATTTTTCTCCACTATGATTTCTTTCGCACTGGCCGGTGCGGGAATGTTGCTTACACCTTGGATTCTTCGTTTGCTCTACGGTCGCTCCTATACGCTAGCCTCCGCAGCTACCGTACTGAGCCTTGCCACGGCCGTAGTTCAGATGGGAAATGGACCTGCTGCTGCCCGCTTGACCATCGTTTCCATCAAAAGTACGGGAGTCATCAACACCGTCTGGGCGATTTCGGTCGCTGCTGCGGCCACCCTGCTCCTTCTGCACGGCGGCACTGCAGCGACGGCTGCAGCGATCATCTTTGGAGCGCATGTTTTGTCAGCTGCCCTCGTGTTGCTGGTGCTTCGTAGGAAATCGGCAGTGCCGTCCGGGATGTTGAGTCTGTTTCTTGTGAGCACTGGGGCAAGCATTCTCTTATCGGTGCTCACCGTTTCCGTTGGTCAGATGCCGTCAAATGCGCTCCGCCTTGCTTTGGCCGGGTTGGCAACTTTTGCATTTGCAGCCGCGGGACTCTTTTCCATCGGGCGAAAGCGTGGGTGGGTGCCCTCACGAGCGGCCCTGGACCGGATGTTGCAGAGCGGTTTTGGCTCATTTCGAGCCCGTTTCCGTCCGGAGAGTGCCCGTGGTTAATGCAGTTCTCACGAGTGCTCCGATCGGGCTCACCTCCGGGTCCCAACAAGAATTGGGCGGGACCAGACGAAGGAATCTGCGGCTTTTAGCCTATGTTCACCTGCGCAACATTCACCGATCAACAGGGGCAGGCCGAGTCGCACGCCAATTAACCGAGCACTTAGCTAAACGCTCGGATATTGACCTTCGATTGCTGGCTGATCGAGGTGATTACAGTCGAATTATTCCTGCGGTCGGTGCGCCCTGGGACCGCTTTGACTATGAGTTCTTTGCGAAAGAGACTTCGCGCCAGCAGGCCCGCTGGTATCTGCTAAATAGTCCAGCTGCTGACCATTATTGGCGAGACGCAGATGTCGTCTTCTGTACCGCCGAATCTTACGTTCCGAAGGGAAAAGCGCGATTGGCGGTCACTGTCCACGATGCTGCATATTTTGAGCAAAATGCCCATCGATTTGACCGAAGCTTTTATCAACAGCGCTTCAAATGGCAGTTGTTGTACAGGCGGCTTGATCAAAAAGCTGATCTGTTTCACGCAGTGTCACATTTCTCGGCTGAGCGTCTGGCTCATTTCTTCCCATCCATTCGCTCGCGCTTACACGTAGTTCATAATGCCGTGACCCCTCATTTTTTTGAGCCTGTAAACGGGGCTGGCCGAGACTAC
Source organism: uncultured Bryobacteraceae bacterium (assembly GCA_964245395.1). Lineage (GTDB taxonomy): Bacteria > Acidobacteriota > Terriglobia > Bryobacterales > Bryobacteraceae > Bog-105. Next base: position 32,073 of record CAXTMN010000031.1, on the reverse strand, counting down.
CTGGAAAGCGCCGGGCTCGCCCATTCGCGGTTTGTGCTCGTTCCGGGCGGGTTGCATTTTCGTAAGAATGCTGATCTGATTCTTCAGGCTTGGCCCGCCATTCAGGAGGCGGATCGGGATCTGAAATTGGTTGTTGTAAACCATTCCGATCCCGCTTACGCCGGCCGTGCGCAAGCGCTAGGCGGACTGGTTTTCCAGGCGGGGTTTGTTTCAGATGATGCGCTACGTGCGCTTTATTCGGCAGCCGAAGTGGTCTGGTTTCCTTCACGTTACGAAGGTTTCGGCTTGCCGGTTCTCGAGGCGATGGCTTGCGGTGCACCGGTCGTGACCACGAATGCGTCTTCGCTCCCGGAAATTGCCGGAACGGCAGCTCTACTGGTTTCACCCGATGCTGCCGATCCTCATATAGAGGCTATTCGAAGTTTGCTATCTAACAGTCAATTGCGAGACGACCTGAGGGTGCGCGGACGAAAGCGAGCGGCGCTCTTTACCTGGACTAGAGCGGCCGCCGAGCTTAAGACCCATTTCGACTCAATCGTTTAAAAGAGCAACCTTGTGGAAACCAAAAGCCAATATCGCCCACCGAACGAGCCCTCGAGCAAGGTAGTAGTGGTCCACCGAGGTGCCCGGGATGGCTACCAAGTTGCGCGTGCCCTGTCCGAGGCGGGGCTGCTCGAATGCCTGGTCACCGATCTGTACTGGCCTGGAGACCGCGCTTGGGCCCGCGAAATATCCCGTTCTTTACCTGCTCGGCTGAGGCAAATGGTGGAAGCCCGATTTGCGGAAGGACTTGCTTCGCCGAAGGTGCGTTTGGCCCTGCCATCAGGACCGATCTCGTTCGCTTTAGACAAACTGCCGCGGGTAAGCTTCGAACAGCGCCGAAAGGCGCAACGCTGGACCGATGCCCAGCTTGGAAGCCAAGCGGGCCGGACAGCAAGTCGTAGCGGAGCGCAACTGCTCAGCTACAGCTACTACGGCTTTCATGCGTTCTCGGAATATGCCAAACCTGGAATGCTATTCCAAGTTCATCCGCATCCAGAGAGTGTTCGCAACATCCTGAATCGGGAATTGGCCGACCACCCGGATTGTGCTCTATCGCTCAAGAAGGAATGGGAATTGTCTTTGCCGTCAGAAGATTTCGACAGGCTGACATTAGAAAACAGAATGGCGGCGCACGTTCTCTGCGCTTCGTCTTTTACTCGACAGACCCTCATTGAAAATGGCACGCCAGCTGAGCGCATCGACGTGATCCCTTATGGTGTGGATCTGGAGCGTTTTGCACCTCCAGAACGCATTCGAAAGACAGAGCAACAGGGTCCATTACGACTGCTGTTCGTCGGAACCATCAATCAGAGGAAGGGCATTAAGTATCTGCTTGAAGCGCTTCGCTTGCTTCATACCAAACACGTAGAGCTGACCGTTTGCGGCCGGGTAGTTGACGATCTAAGCCTGTTTAAACCTTTCGGATCTCAGGTGATTGTCCGGCCTTCCGTGAGCGTTTCAGAACTGACCAGGGCGTATCAATCAGCTGATACGTTTGCCTTCCCATCGGTAGCGGAAGGATTTGGGCAAGTTCTCCTCGAGGCGCTCGCGTCCGGGTTGCCGCTGCTGAGCACGACACACACCGCCGCTCCGGACTTGATCGATGAAGGCATCCAGGGATTTATTGTGGAGCCGCGTCGTCCCGATCTGCTGGCGCAACGTATTGATTGGCTATTAACTCACCGGTCGCAGATTGGCGATATGAAACGAGCAGCAAGATGCCGCGCGGAGGAGTTTAGCTGGTCCCGATTCCGTCACGGGATTGTTTCCTCGGTCGGCCGCTTTATGGCCGGACAAAGGCAGTCCCGGGAGGTGCTGGCAGAGTATGTATGAAGCGCTTTTATGGGCTGCGGCTGGCGTGGCCATTGCTGGCCTATTGGCCGCCTATGACGGAAGCCGCGACGTGTTCCATCCCTTATTCTTTATGGCTCCGATGATGGCATTTCTGTATACCTGGATGCCTTCGCAGCTCCTTAGCTCCGGAGCTCTGTTTCACTATTTCGAGATTGACCAGTTGATCTTCGTCCAGACGTTGAATGTTCTGGGCATCTTGGCTTTTGTGCTCGCGTGTCTGGCCGCGGGAGTGAGGCTGCGGCCACCAGCGGCCCAGAAGTTCAGGCTATCGGCGGCCAGTTGTCGCCGGCTCCGCGCGGGAGCTCTCCTCGTTGGGAGCGTGGGATTGGTGTGCTGGATCATTTCGATTGTCAACGTGGGCGGGTTTGTAAATGCCTTCAGCAAGTCCTACAGCGGAGGTTGGGATGACAGCGGCTATGTACGAGATGGAAACCTCCTGCTCTTAGTGGGCGTGCTGCTCGTATTGGGTGCAATTGCGGCCGAAGGTGTACGGATGGTCAATGTCTCCATTGCGATTCTCTTCGGTGTGCCTTGGCTGACTCAGGCGCTCCTGATGGC
>CAXTMN010000031.1:0-29609 GCA_964245395.1 uncultured Bryobacteraceae bacterium | reverse complement strand
TGATGGCTCGGCGTGGTCCCACATTTGCTCTGTTGATCATCATTTTGATGGGCTCTTACATTTACCGGAACAAACGACCTCCAGTGCTGGCGATGGTAGCTGTAGGAGCGTTTCTTGGATGGTTGTCGCTGTTTCTGGTGACTAACCGGAGCAATATCTATTTAGGATCCCAATTCGCAGTAACAACCGACGTGAAAACGATCGAGAAGATCGTGAAGCAATCCGATACCGGAAACGAATACATTTACGGAGCCGGATCGGTTATTGCGGCCGAACGGCGCGGGCACTACTTCTGGTTGCGCCGTTACTTGGCCCAATTGCTGGTTCGTCCGATCCCAAGCTCGGTATGGCCAACCAAGTATGAAGATTTCGGAGTTCCTGAACTGTTGAGCAATGCGGGAACCGGAGAGGGATTTGCGGATGCACTGGGCTGGGTGGGCGCAGTCGGTTCTGCACCCGGAATAGTGGCAGATCTGTGGTTAGAGGCTTGGTGGTTTGCAGTTGTCCTCATGGCTATTCTTGGCTGGTGTTACGGCTGGGTCTGGCGAAGAGCTGTGCTCGGGGGGCCAGCCTGGAAAAGCCAGTACGTGATCCTGGCGGCGCTTTCGATGTACCTGGTCATGCAGACGATGGAGGCGGTTATTTTCAGAACGATTCTGCTTTCCCTTCCCTCCTGGCTGGTTTGGAAATGGGCACTCAAAGCCTCTGAACGGCTGGAAGCGGCGGGAGCAGAATCAGCGATAGGTACCGAGGACGGGGTATTTAGAGGAGACATGCTGCGTGCTTAGGACAGAGTCAGCAGTAATAGAACGGTCGAAGGCTGAAGTAACTGCGCGTACCGGTCAAGTTGTAGTTGCCTGGATCGATTGGTACGCGTATCATCTCGCTCGCTTCAGGGCTCTTTGTGAGCATAGCGAGCTGGCAGGCTCTGTCGCGGGTCTGGAGATGGTCGGCGGGACTGGCGTCCACAGCGGACTGAAGTTTCGCGAGGAGATACCGCCCGAGTATCCGGTGACCACTCTACTTCCCAATGTCAGCTGGCACGGGGCGAGTAAGCGTCACTTGGCTCGGCTTATATGGACGCAACTGGACCGCTTCGATCCGGCTGTTGTGTTGGTGCCGGGTTATTACAATGTTGCCGGATTTGCGGCGGCACTTTGGGGCAGATGGCATGGACGGCGCACCGTGCTGATGACCGAAAGTACAGAGTTCGATCACGCACGGAATATCTGGAAGGAGTCTTTCAAAGGCCTGTTGATTCGGACTTTATTCGACTGGGCCATTGCTGGCGGTACGCCGCATCGGCGATATCTGGAAAAGCTGGGATTCCGGACGGAACGCATTGCGAAGTTCTACGATGTGGTTGACAACGAGTTCTTCCGGAAATCGGCCGAGTCGATACGCCTTAAAAGCCGCGCCTGCGAATTTGGTCTGCCCGAACGATACTTTCTGTACGTAGGCCGCCTGGCAGACGAGAAAAATATTGACGGCTTGCTCGCTGCTTATGAGCAGTACCGGCGCCAAGGCGGGACCTGGCCACTTGTACTGGTCGGTGAAGGACCGGAATCCCAGAGGCTGCGGAGTCTCGCTGAGCAGTCTGCGTTTAGACCGGACATTTATTTTGCAGGGCTTAAGACCTCTAAGGAGTTGCCCTTGTACTACGCCTTTGCTGGGTGTTTTGTATTGCCGAGCACACGGGAACCCTGGGGATTGGTAGTCAATGAAGCTATGGCAGCTGGTCTGCCGGTCATCGTTTCACGTCAGTGCGGATGCGCGGAAGACCTGGTGCGCGACGGCAAGAACGGCTTTGTTTTTGACCCGGCAACAATAGATGGGCTTTCCAATGCATTGCAGTCCCTGAGCCGGCTCAGTCCGCTGGATCTTCGTGCGGCAGGCGATTGTTCATCTGAAATCATCGCGCAATTTTCACCGGAAGCGTGGGCGAGCGAAGTGGCTCGCATTGCAAAGGCATAACGTTGATGACCACCCTGACTGCCAGAGAGTACGTACACGTCAAGCCGAAACGTGTGTCTGCTAATACGCCGTGTGTCAAAGCCGAGTGGCTCAATGTGGTGACGCATCTCGATCCGAAGTACGGAGGTTTGAGTTCGTCTGTTCCGGAACTCGATGCTGCGATCGCGGCTGCTAGCGAGTTCTCAGTATGTCTGGCAGGATTTTGCGAAGGTGATGAGTTTTTTCAGCCACAACCCTCGGCAGGTGTTGACGTGCGGCATTTTTTAAAAGGGAGCCGGTTTTCGTGGCAACGCCGTACGGAAGCAACCACTGAATTTCAGGCCCTTGTGGCCCGGTCAGCAGGTGTGCACGTTCATGGATTATGGCAGCCGAGTACGGCCCTTGCTGCGCGAACGGCTCGGAGACTGGGTAAGCCGTACGTTATCACTGCACACGGGATGCTAGAGCGGTGGGCGCTTGCAAATAAGAAATACAAAAAAGCCATTTACATGGCGTTAACCGAACGAGCGAATCTACGCGGCGCCGCTTGCCTGCATGCGCTGACGCGAGCAGAGGCTGAGGACTACCGACGTCTGGGCCTTCGGAACCCGATCGCGATCATTCCAAACGGTGTCCGCATTCCGGAAGAAGTGTCCTCGCGTCCGTTCCTTGACCGCTTTCCGAAGCTCAAGAACAAGCGCCTAATCCTCTTTTTGGGAAGAATCCACTACAAGAAAGGACTCGACATTCTGATTGATGCGTGGGCCCGCGTTGGGCGCAACTGGCCGGGAGCTCATCTGGTATTGGCGGGACCTGATTTTGAAAACACGCAACGGCAGATCGAACAAAGAATTTCCGCGCTCGCGATGGAGCCTCGAGTAACTTTTACTGGGATGCTCAGCGGATCCTTGAAGTGGAGCGCGCTTGCCGCGTGTGACGTCTTCGTTCTGCCTTCTTATAGTGAGGGGCTAAGTGTTTCGGTTTTGGAGGCCATGGGAACGTCCCGGCCGGTGGTGATCACCGAGCAGTGCAACCTGCCCGAAGTCGCTCAAAAAGACTGTGGCTGGGTGATCAAAGCGACGCAAGGTGCCCTGGAGCAAGCTCTGAAGGATGCACTCAGCTCCTCTTCAAGCGATCGAGGGATGCAGGGCGAGCATGGGCGACGCCTTGTCGCAGCCCGGTATGGCTGGGACACAATTGGGCGGCAGATGGGCGATGTTTACCGGTGGCTCACTGGGGGGGCATTCCCGGCTGCAGTGGAGATGTTGCGAGAAGGAGAGCCGGTGTGAGCCAGGTGCATCTCGCTGATTTTGATAACTCTTGGTATCGGCCGGGACGCTCAACCGTGTGGCAACTTCTCTGGTTTTTTATCGGTTTACCACTCCTGCGCTGTTCCTTTCTGCCTTTCTCCGGATTCCGTGTCCGCCTGCTCCGAGCGTTCGGCGCAACAGTTGGACACGGTGTAGTGATTAAACCTGGAGTTCGCGTAAAGTATCCCTGGCGACTTACGGTTGGCAACGATTGCTGGCTCGGTGAGGACTGCTGGATTGACAACCTCGTTGCTGTGAGTCTAGGAAATGACGTCTGTGTGTCACAGGGCGCCTACTTGTGCACTGGCAATCACGACTGGAGTGATCCCGCTTTCGCCCTAATCGCGAAATCGATTGTTCTTAACGACGGGGCTTGGGTGGGAGCGAAGGCGTTCCTCGCGCCGGGAGTTGTCGTGGGTGAGTGTGCAGTAGCAGCTGCCGGGTCGGTTATCTACAAGAACATCGCTGACTTCGAAATACATGCCGGTAATCCGGGGGCGTTTGTACGCTACCGGCAAATTGGCGGCCCAGCGGATCCGAAGCTTATGGATGTACGACACGAGCAGGTCGCATCATGACAATCCTTCTTCTGAATCAATTCTTCTGGCCGGATTCGGCAGCAACGAGCCAGCTGCTGACTGATCTCGCGCGCGGTTTAGCCGAGCGCGGACATCATGTGCACGCGATTTGTGTTCATTCCGGTTACGCGCCAGAGGACAGGACCGATCCGCCTGCAGTTCACATTCACCGCACCAAAGCCGCACCGTTCCTTCGGGGCATAGTTGGCCGGGTAGCTTCGTATGCGTCTTTTTTCCTGGGGGCAGTTTGGCAAGGGTTGCGAGTGCCACGTCCTGACGTGGTCATCACCTTGACAACTCCTCCGCTACTCTCCCTGGTCGGCACGCTTGTGCAAACGTTCCGTGGAGCGCGGCATTTCATCTGGGAGATGGATGTATATCCGGATGTTGCGGTCGATTTGAACTACTTCAAACGGGGAAGTGTTCTCGATCGCATCGTCGGATTGCTTGCCGATTTCGCCCGGAAGCGATGTGATGGAATCCTCGCTCTGGGACCTTGTATGCGCGACCGCTTAGTCAACCGCGGCATTGCGAGTTCGAAGATTTACATCGCCGACAACTGGGCCGACGGCAAGAGTATTCGGCCTGTTCCGTGGCCGCCAGCGCACGATCCGTTGACAGTTCTGTATTCGGGCAATCTGGGCTTGGCGCACGATGTCGAAACCATTCGGGAAGCAATGAAATCTCTGAAAAACGACGGTCGTTTTCGATTTGTTTTTGCCGGCTCGGGAGCCCGCCGAGCAGAGCTCGAGCGCTGGTGTCAAGTAAATGATGTACAGAATGCCGAATTCCGACCTTACAGCGCGAAGGCACATCTTGGTGACAGCCTTGGATCCGGGCATATCGGGCTGATTACCCAGAAGGATGCGTGCCTGGGCTCCGTTGTTCCGAGCAAACTTTATGGATTGTTAGCGGCTGGCAGGCCAGTTCTGTTCATTGGGCCCAAGGCCTCCACCGTGGGGCGGATTCTCCTACAGTTCAGGTGTGGCTGGCAGGTTGATTGCGGCGACACGCCGACGCTGCTGCACATGCTCGAAGAATTGGCAGCGACTCGCTCCGAGGTTGAGAGGGCCGGCGAACGTGCACGGGAGGCGTTTCTGGCGAACTACGACCTTCCGCATGGGGTTTCTCGTATTTGTGCAATCATTGGCGCTTCCTCCGACCAGGAAATCGCTCAGTCGCTCAAAGTTTTCGAAACGGATGCCGTGCTTACTGACGGTAGGGAACAACGGTGAAAAGGCGCTTGGAGCTTTAAATATATGTACGCACTTTTGGGTCTTGGTACGACAGCATTCATTCTCTGTTTGATTTTGACTCCAATCATTCGCGATCTCTTCCTGAAGCTAGAGCTTGTGGATATGCCTGACAACGATCGCAAGCGACACGCCCGGCCCATCCCCCGGGTCGGTGGAATCCCTATAGCCGTTGCGTATGTTGCAGCGGTCGGCATTATGGCCTGCGTCGCCCCGCAAAAAGGGGGAATCGTGATCCAGCACAAAGATTTACTTTGGGCTCTCTTCCCAGCGGCGAGCTTCATCTTTGTTGTCGGACTGATAGATGATCTTGTGGGTCTTAAAGCTTGGTACAAGTTGGCTGGACAGGTTGTCGCTGCGATCTGGGCCGTCTCGATGGGTGCCCGCATCCCCTTGCTTGCCGGGCATCCAGGAACCGCCTGGCTGATGTGGCCGATCAGTGTGCTTTGGCTGATCGGATGCACGAACGCGTTCAATCTTATCGACGGGCTGGACGGCTTAGCTTCGGGTGTTGGACTTTTCGCTACGCTTACCACGCTGTTGGCCGCACTGCTGCAAGGCAACTGGGGGCTTGCCATGGCGACTGTGCCCTTAGCCGGTTGTCTGCTTGCATTTCTCCGGTACAACTTCAATCCAGCATCAGTATTTCTCGGCGATAGCGGCAGTCTCACGATTGGCTTTCTCCTGGGTTGCTTCGGAGTGATCTGGAGCCAGAAATCGGCTACTTTGCTGGGCATGGTTGCTCCTCTAATGGCCTTCTCGCTCCCACTTCTGGAGGTTGGCCTTTCGATTGGAAGGCGATGCTTACGAAGTCAGCCTATCTTTCAGCCGGACCGCGGCCACATTCATCACCGGTTACTTGATCTGGGTCTCCATCCGCGTGCTGTTGCCCTCATTCTCTATGGGGCGTGCGGCGTAGCCGCCATACTCTCCCTTTTGCAGAGCTCCCTCGGCTATCACTGGGGAGGACTGATCATCGTTCTCTTTTCTTTGTTGTCGCTTGTGGGTATCCGGCATCTTGGATATGTCGAATTTAAGACTGCGTCCCGAATACTGCGACAAGGAAATATCATGCAGATGCTCCAGGGCGAGATTCAACTGCAGAATTATCGCGAAGCAATCGGGCCCGCTACTACGCCTCGCGAATGCTGGAAAGTAGTTCGCGATACTTGCCGCGAAATGGGTTTTTGTTCTCTGCGTCTCCGGATTGGCGGGGAGAGCTTCTACGAGATGTTCAATGAAATCCGAACGGACTCGTCATGGCAATTCAGTATTACTTTGCAAGGAGAAGGTCAAGTGGTTCTTCTCAGGAGCTCGCAAGTTAATCAACCCGCGTTGACGTCTTTCCTCCATGTGCTCCAGGAAACATTGGAGTCAAAGAAATTAGGAAGCGAAATCAGCCTGGCATCCTGATTTCAGAACTCTGTAATGCTGCTGCGCGCCTGACCTGGTCTATTGCGGAAGACTCACGCGAACTGTAGTGGGAGCAATTGGGTTAAGACCAAACGAGACGCTAGGAACTGCAGAGTGATCGGTCCCGTTGGACTGTTGGGTAGCACTGCCGATGTGCATAGCAGGTTCGAGGCTAGCTGATATAAGCTCGTTCAAGATGTTCGCAACGTAGGTTTGCGTTTCACTGATCTCTGGAACGCCTCCCGCCTGATCTACCCGGGTAGGGCCAGCATTATAGGCGCTCAAGGCTAGATTCAGATCTCCGTTGTACCGCTTCAGCAGCTGCTTGAGAAAAGCTGCGCCTCCACGCACATTCTGCCAAGGATCGAAGGGGTCAGCGACGTGGAGCTCCTGGGCTGTTTCTGGCATGAGCTGCATGAGTCCCTCTGCTCCTGCTATTGAAATTGCGCATGGTTTAAATCCCGATTCACGCCTCATCACGGCGCGAAGTACACCTGGAGGCAGATCTTCCCGTTTTGCTGCCGAGGAGACCAGAGCGTCAACCTCTTTGGACGGTATCGGATCGCAGTCCCACTCTGCGGTGCTGATCGGCGTGGCGGGCATGTTGGCTGAAGGCGGTAATGGTGCAATGAACTGGGTAGGGCTGTTCTTAGCTGGGCCAGTTACCGAGAGCTGCCGATCAATTGAGTCCTGCTGCTTCTTGAACGAGTCGCGCTGTTGCTGGAGAGATGCTTGCTGCATATCGGCGGCCGACAGTTTCGGTCCAGTCACTTCCGGTGTTTTGATTGGTGATTGGGGAAGTGCGATCAGGCTGAGGCTCAGGAATAGCAGGACAGCCCGGCATAACATCGATCAATAGTGCCGACCGCCGGGCAACTCTCTCAAAAATCGTGCGTGTCAGGTTGGTTATGCCGCGGTACACGGCACAAACGGGAAATGAAGGAACGAAACGGAGTTGGAGTAGGTAGCAGCTCCACGGCAAGAATATTAGGCCGGCCTTCCCATTGCCAGTGACTCTGCGCAACCGCAAATACTCCGAAGCCCTCGTATTCATCAACGGTCCGATCGTAAGCACTCCCTCGAGCCGTCGCCGGCTTTGGAGCAGCCCTGTTCCTCTAGCTCATTGCCAAAACCAGACTCAGAGCAAGTCCCCGCATCAGAAACGTTAGCCAGGAACCGATCTGGACGTAGTTGTGCTTGTCAAGTTCTGCAAAAAGAAATCGGGTAAACCAGCCTTCACGGTTTTCTTTGGACTTCATGTTTTTGTGATGCTGCCGCGGTAGTCGATAAAACTCAGGGTTCCTTCGATGTTCTCCTCGACCCATCCACACAGCTTGCCGTAGCTTGACCCAATTTGTGAGCCAAGCTGCCAGATCTTGCCGTGCTTCCTGGGCGTCACGACGATCGTAGATCCAGCGCAACTCTTGCAGGCAATCATCGTCGGCTTTGCGCGGCAGATAGTCGAAAGCGTTGCGCAGGAAATGAACGAGAGTGTAAACCAGAATGTGTAAACGGTTTTTCTTGAGAGAAGGAAGAGAGACTGAGAAGAACCGATGGCAATCGACAAGGACATACTGGATAAGCTATTAGCGAACTATCAAAAGCCGGAAGACATTGTTGGCGAGAATGGGCTATTAAAGCAGCTGACCAAAGCCTTGGTGGAGCGAGCGATGGAAGCCGAGCTCACAACGCATTTGGGCTATGAAAAGCATGACCCGGTAGGCTATGGCAGCGGCAACTCACGCAACGGCAAGAGCAAGAAACGGCTGAAAGGCGATTTCGGCGAAGTAGAGATCGAGGTGCCGCGCGACCGCGAAGCGAGCTTCCAGCCGCAGATCGTGCCGAAAGGCGAAACACGGTTTGCCGGCTTTGATGACAAGATCCTATCGATGTATGCGCGCGGCCTGACCACACGTGAGATCCAGGGGCACTTACAAGAGATCTACGGGGTCGAAGTAAGTCCCACGCTGATCTCGAATGTGACGGATTCGGTGCTAGAGGAAGTGCGGGCCTGGCAGAACCGGCCGCTCGATCCGTTGTATCCGATCGTGTATCTGGATGCGCTGGTGATGAAGATGCGCGACAACGGGCAGGTGCAGAATCGTGCCGTGTACGTCGCGATCGGCATCACGATGGAAGGCCAAAAAGAAGTATTGGGCCTTTGGACATCGGCCAGCGAAGGCGCAAAGTTCTGGTTGCAAGTGCTTACGGAACTGCGTAACCGCGGGCTGCAGGATATCTTCATCACGTGCGTGGACGGGCTGAAAGGATTCCCGCAAGCCATCGAGTCCGTCTACCCAAAGACGACGGTACAACTGTGCATTGTGCATTTGACTCGCGCCAGCTTGAATTACGTGAACTGGAAGGAGCGCAAGCAAGTAGCCGCTGATCTGAAAACCGTTTACCGGGCCGCCACCGCCGAGCAGGCCGACCAAGAGCTAACCGCGCTCGCTACGCGATGGGATAAAAAGTACCCCACGATCAGCGCTCTCTGGCGGCGGCATTGGCCGCAGATCACGCCGTTTTTTTCATTCCCGGAGGAGGTCCGTCGGGTGATCTATACAACCAACGCGGTGGAATCGCTGAACATGACGTTGCGCAAGGTCATCAAAACGCGCGGCTCTTTTCCCAATGAGGAGGCCGCGATGAAATTACTTTACCTGGCACTTCGCAACGTAGCTAAAAAATGGCATACCATTCAGAGCTGGAAAGAAGCGCTCAATCGCTTCGCCATCCTTTGGGAAGGTCGCTTCCCTACGATCGCCAGCTAGACAATCAACAGATATGTTTAACCCGTTTACACAATTTGCTTGACACTACGAAATGAACATAACAACGCTGCCAAACCGCTTCGGGCAACGTTTCTTGAATCGCTTTCCGAAGACCCGCATGGTTATCGCTGACTACGAACTCAGCCCGTGTAAGGAGCGTCTTCGCAAGCTCGTCAGCAACTCGCGCCAACTAGAAAGACTTTCACAACTCGCCAATTCCACAGCCAGCACGCTACGCTTGCCTTCCCAGTTGATCCTAATGGCCACCAACACTGCCTGGCTCCGCACGGCTCCGTCTTCCCGCACCTTTTCATAGCGAGCGTCTAAGACCAGGTATGGATAGGGTTCTTCCAGCCGCTGCAGTGAGAATCTTCTCCAGTTCCGCATCCAACTGTCCGACGATCCGACTGATGGTCGCCGAGCTGAACTCATGTCCACACAACTCTTCGGTGATGTTCTTGACTTTTCGTGTGGATACGCCTTGCATATACATATCGAGCATCGCCGCAACCAGCGCCTTCTCACTGCGTTGGTAGCGCTCAAAGACTTCCGTTCGAAAGCGGCCCTGCCGGTTTTGCGGCACTCGCAGCTCTACTTTTCCCACTCTGGTGATTAGCGTTCGATTGTAATAGCCGGCCCGATAGCCAAGCCGTGTTTCCGTGCGCTCACTCTTACCTGCCTGAAGAGCTTCCTCCATCTCTCCTCCCAGCACCTGCTGTAGCGTCTCTTCGATGATCGTCTTCAGTAAGTCTCGATCTTCAGCTAACGCTTTCCGGATCTCCTCGCTCCACTTGCCCTCTTTTGCACTGTCTTTTCCGGGTCATCTTCGGCTTTTCCTTTCTTCAGCCGCTAACTGAATTCGAAAGGTCCAGTCTGACCCACCTCTTTTGCAGATTGGGATGAGAAGGCCAGGCAATCTGGAGCAAGTTAGGCTCTGGAAGAGGCAACCACATGGCAGCCAGAAAAAGTAAAATCGAAACGAACAACGAATCAGTTCTCACCCAGTAGCACGAAGGCCCCCTGACGATTGGCATCGATCTCGGCGATCGTATCAGCCATTACTGCATTCTCAACGGGAATGGAGATATCTTGATGGAAGGCCGGTTGCAAAGTACGCCGGCGGCATTCCGCGCTCAGTTCGCATCCTTGCCGGCCACATTGATCGCTTTAGAAGTAGGAACTCATTCACGCTGGGTGAACTCGTTGTTGGCCGATGTAGGACACAGAGTCATCGTTGCGAACGCCAGCCAAGTCCACCTCATTCACAAGAGTTCGAGAAAGACCGACAAAGTTGATGCACGTACCTTGGCTAAGCTTGTGCGGCTGGACCCTACACTGTTGTCGCCGGTGCAACATCGCAGTGACAAGGCACAGGCCAATCTGTGTCTCATTCGTGCTCGACAAGCGTTAGTGGCTTCCCGGACACAGCTCATCAACTGCGTTCGCGGAATCATCAAAAGTTTTGGCGAGCGTTTGCCGCGTTGCTCCAGCGAGGGCTTCTTTGGAAAGACCAGGGCGTTGATTCCAGATTGTCTTCGCCCCGCTCTAGACCCACTCTGCAAACAGATCGCCATTTTAAGCGCTCAGATTCAGGCATACGAAAAACAGATTCTACGGGTCGCGGACAAAGATTTTCCAGAGACGCAGGCGTTGCGAACCGTTCCAGGAGTCGGTGCGTTAACGGCATTGAGCTTCGTTTTGACTCTCGAGGATCCGGCCCGTTTTCGGAGGAGTCGGAATGTCGGAAGTTACCTCGGGCTCGTACCGGAACAAAGTCAATCCGGTGCATCTGCACCGCAACTCGGAATCTCCAAAGCCGGCGATAGTTACTTACGAAAACTATTGGTGGGAAGTGCGCAATCTATCTTAGGCCCACTCGGCCCTGAGACCGAGCTCCGGCGATGGAGCTGCGAACTCTCCAAGCGAGGCCGGTCCAAACGCTAAGAAGCGTGCCGTTGTCGCGGTCGCCCGAAAGCTTGCAGTCCTGTTACATCGCCTGTGGGTTGATCAAGTTGCCTATCAGCCTTTCCGCTCAAGCTCAACAGCACAAACGGCTGCCTAAGAACTCATACTCCCGAATCTGCCGTGTCCTGGCGACTGCGAAATGGTTCGAGGCTTAAGCTGATCCTTCTGACGCGAAGCCGGTTTGCAGATAGCAGCGCCAACTCTGATCAAGGACCCAATGTGCACCTCGCCCCATCACAGTGGCGAAAACGAGTGCGAATGGAAGAAGGGCAAACAGAGAAAAACGGCAATCTTAACTTGACAGCAGCAATCCTTCTCATGGAAGAATGATTGAAGCTTAACCCTGGATTTGCTGCGAGTTGGAGCCGACGTAATCTGGCCAGAGTTCGAGTTTGTTGGCGGGAGAGCATGGATGTCCCGTATGTTGTATTCATCGCACCGGAGCAGCCGCCGGTCGCACAATTCGCGTTGGTTGGATTCAGCTCCGCCCACGGTTCGCCAACTCGGCGTCAACGGAACTGCTGATTACCTTTACGTCTGCTTATGTCTTACGGTGAGAAGATGCCCAGGCGTCCGGGCCGCCCATCGGAGCGATTGTTAAGCTTGGTTCTTCTGCCGCTTGTATCACGTCTCAGGAGACCCGGTGACCTCTCAAATGCCTAACGTCCGTTCCGAAGAACGTCATGACGAACTGTTCCGCTACATCAATCTGAAATTGGCTGCTCTCGGGCAGCCCTTCAGCCAGAGTACGGCTGACCGGAATGCGCTTGATATCGCCGGCCCTCTCTTGCGGAATTACTATCGAAAAGATCAATTACTCGGTCATCTTCTTTGTCCAGCGGACGCTCGGATCCAGGCCTTTCTCGATGTTTATCTGCGAGATGTTATGCCGGACGGTGCGCCTCGTTTGCCCGGTAACACCTTCGTACTCGATCGGCCTGGATTAGCCCGTGTGATGTCCCTCCCGCCCGACCAGGACACGCTGGCCTCTCCGTATCTGCAGTCGTACAGGGTGCCTCAGGGCATTCTTCACAATCCCAAGAGCGACCGGCGAACGACCCAGGGCGTCTTCCACATCGCGGAAGGGGGCTTCGCGGTTCCGGCTGACAAAATTGCCGTTCCTAAACGTGCCTTTGCCTCGCTGTTATCTGCAGCTCTGTCGCCTCCGCCCGATGTCATGGCGCTCCCATTTACGGCAAACCAGACGGAACAGGTACGGCTCTTTGTCTCGCTTCTGCTGCGCCCCCTGGTCTGTCCGGCCACAGGATCTGATCCAGAGAAAAGGATGGAGACACGCTTCTTTGCGCCAGCCAGTCTCGTCAGCAATCTCGATTTTGTGGAAGGAATTTTTGGCAACGGCGGTGATCCGTACCTCCCCGAAAACGATGCAGCGCTCGATGTGATGCACTGGACCGGTCACAGCGGCTGCGTCATTCTAGCGCCGCATCTGCTAGGCCTTAAAAAGATAGATCTTGGCCTGCCTCACTACGACGAAGCGACCGAACGCCAGCGCCTCGATGGTATGTGCTGGCGCGACGCTGACGAGGCATACAACGAAGGCAGTGCGTTCAAGCTGGTGTGCCGGGATTCGTGCGGCGTGATGGTGACTATCATTGCTGATAATTACTACGGCTACTGCAAAAAGGAAGTCAAAACGCAAATCAGCTTTGCAGCGAACCTCTACGGCCTCTGCGAAGAAGAACAT
Organism: uncultured Bryobacteraceae bacterium; assembly: GCA_964245395.1. Taxonomy (GTDB): domain Bacteria; phylum Acidobacteriota; class Terriglobia; order Bryobacterales; family Bryobacteraceae; genus Bog-105. The sequence goes on along the minus strand of CAXTMN010000031.1, from coordinate 16,661 downwards.
GCCGGAGGTGCACTCGCGTTTCCGGCCTACGTGCTCGGACAACAATTTTATGCTGGCCGCACTGTGCTCACCAAGCAGGTCAAGTTCACCGAAGCCATGCATTGGCTTGCAGATCGAGTGGCGATCCAGCCTGAAGGGCACGCAATCGACCGTAGATTCCCGGACATCTTCTATGTCCCCGAAAATGCCGAGTTCAGCGTTCGCGAAGGTTGCGTCAAGTGGCAGGCTTTAGACGGCCAGACACAGCAACTCACTCTCCGGGCCGGCGATACCTACTTGCTGCCCTGGGGCACGAAAATTCGCCTCGAGAGGCAAACCGGGGGAACCGCCTGGCGTCTTGTCGCCTCGCGCGCAGACGCTACCCTCTGCCACAAGCCGAGTACTGTTTCAGGCGGCGGCAAATCGGAAATTTCGAAATCAATCGGAAGCATCGTCCTCCGCGGCCCCATCTTCGTCAGCGACTTCGACCAGGAGATCGAACAAGTCGCGGAGATTCTAACGAGAGACTTCTCCCAAATTTATAGGGATCGTCAGACTCGGTCGGAACATCGCGCCAAGCGGCCTATCTTGAGCCCGGAACGCTCCCTGGGTTCGGTCATTAAACTCATGACGCCATCGCCGGAATATACAGAGGCGCACAACGAGTGGCTTTCGACTATTCCCCAAACCGTACGCCAGCTGCTCGTTACAGTGAAACGCTACTACCGGCCTGATTGGGGAGAAAACTGGCGCGAGCATTTTGGAGTTGACCGCATCAACGGCTTTCTAGGCAATGAGCTCAGATTCGAAAACCAGAAGCTGGTGGGCAACTATCTGCGGATGGGCTACGATCCGAACGGCGCCTGGCGCATCTACAAGCTCCGGCCTGATTTCAACCCCGCTGATAAGGTCCAAGTAGAAGACGATATCACCGCCTCCGTCGTGCTCCCGAGCACGAGCCTTGAATTTCTGGACGCCGAGTATCACAACGAAAGCGTCAAGCTCGTCAAGAACTGCGAAAAACTGCTGTTTCAAAGACCCGATGACGCCATTTACCGCGGTTTCGACAAGGACGCCGAGCGGGACCTTTCGCGTCCAGCCACTTTCATTTCGAACTTCGAGCCGCTCGCAGCCGAGCAGGCTCAATCCATCGTTGACCACGTCGTAGAGTTCGACAAGTACACCGAGCCGATGAAGGATCTGCTGCGCGAGTTCGTAACGAAGCCAGCTACCGGCTTCGTTGTTTCGTCCGCCCATCCGCGTATGGTCGATGGAAAACCGTCAAAGAACCCGCGCTACCTGCAGATACGTCCGGACCTGGTGAACCCTCGCGACCCGTACATCGCTGAAATTGGCACACGTCTGGCGCGCGAAATTCCAGCCGACAAGCCAGTGCATTTCCCTGTTAACGCCGTTCTGGCGGGACGCCGCAACAACCCTGCCGATCCGAAAACAGGCATCCCCCCCTTAGCTGTATACAGCCCGATTCACTATCAGGAACTGCCTCAGCTCTTCATGGATTTCATTTGTAGCCTGACAGGCAAATCGCCCTCCACCACCGGGTTCGGGAGCGAAGGCGCCCTGACCAAAGGTCCCTTCAACGCCATGCCCCCGGTAGTGGACGTCAACAATGCCCTGGTATCCGCTATCCTCACCGGCTATCCAGGATTCACCACCGCCGCCGGACACATCGGTCCAAAGTATCGTGTCGACCACGACAACAGCATGCTCGTGCCTGAACTGTGGTGCCGTATGAGAGTTGCCGAACGCGATCCGCGCTTCCTGATCGATAATGGGCTTCTGGAGAAGCTTGAAGACTTCGAATTCAATGGACAAAAGGTGCTGGCGAGCAGGCTCGGCTACCGCATCACTGAACTCTTCGTTGATCGCTTCCTGGGACGGATTTTTGAAATGCCGAATGCCGTTTTCCCCGAGGAAATTCTGCGACCCGAAACGCAGGATCTGGCCATGTTCGCAGATGGCGTACAGGCGATCACGGAAGCACAGCGCTCTGTGGCCCTGAATTATTTCCAGGATGGAAGCGTTGAAATCGCCTGTCCCCCCATCAAGGCTTTGTTGCACATCATGGCCTATGGAGAGTTTGAGGGTTTGCGCGAAAGCGATCCTGGTCTACTGAAAATGTTCACTCGTGAATCACTGGTGGAAAGCTACTGGTACAAGAATCGCCTTCAAGCCAAGCAATCGATCGACATTGCGCTTTGGACTCGACATGTTGCGGCGCTCGATGGGCTGATCGCAAGCGGAATGCCGGTCCCTCAGATCGACTGCAAACTCCGTTTCGACCAAGCACGTGAGCAGCTGGAGCGGGTTAAACGCAACGAATATCTGACTGAATTGCTGGGCACCATCGGAGCGGATCCCTCCGTCGTGGGCGGCAACACACCAGTGAGTTGAAACCCGATTACTCTGGAGGCAAAATCCGGAAATCGAAGTAAGTACCAGCGTTCTGGGAAAAGGCATACTCGCCGGGAGGCAAGGCCTGAACAAGGGTCAACTTGTACACTCCGGGTTTCAGCTGATCGACCGTAAAACCGCGCTTCGCCTTGTCGTCAGTCCCCATCGTGGATCCGAAGATGTTGCCGGAGCCTTCCAGAATCTCGCGAGTGTCTCCCTTTTGGGTCAGCTTCATTAGCGTAAAATCATTCGGCTTGATGTAGCTGCCGCCAAAGGCGCCCTGAGCCTCCGGGGCATATAGATAAAACACCGGGTTGGGGTCCGAACTTTTTACTGGCGCATTTGCGCCTTCGAAAACACCACGAACTTTATATTTCTTGATGCCGTACGTCATTCCTGATACCCAGGCCCCGCTACCTTTTGTTTGCTTCGGGGACGTGCGCTGCAATTCTGTTAATGAGTGGCCCGTGTTAGAGACCGCGTAGAGGTAGATCCCCGGGGAGTGCGGAGAGTCGGGATCGTCCGGCGAACCCGTAGCCGCCGTAGCCGCCGGTTGCTGGGTTGCAGCTGCGGCGGGACTATGTGGATCAATCATGGTGCGGATCACAGCACTGGAAACATGGGCCGCCTGCAGCGATTTCAAACCATCAACACTGGTATCGAAATCAGTAGCTGACGCTGCATGGATCTTCGCAGTGATGATGTCGTCACTCAATCCGGCGCCAGCCAGCGCAATAACATCCGCGTTTGTCATCTTCTTGTCACGCTGCTGAGCGTGGCCCCCCGGGGCCAGAGGCATAAGCAGCAACATCAATACAGCACTGAGTCGAATGAACATATTTGGGTTATCTCCTATGGGAAACTCGTCAGCAAACTACCTAGCATAGCGACGTTGATCCTAAACCTGCTGTCATGTTGCCGACGTGGCCGAGTGAGCTCGCGGCGGCTGTGCAGGTTGGCCGTAGAAGGCATCCAGACGTGCTTGCCACTCAGTGAGCTCGCGATAATTTGCCTTGCTGCCATGCATGGTTCGGGGAAGGTGAGCGTTGAAGCGGACGGTCCAGAGTGGTTTTGTGAAATCTCGTGTTCTAATCAACAAGTTCGTGTTCAGATGTACCACTCGTGGACCGATGTTTGTTTGATGGGTGCTGTCAGCACTCGACATCTCCCAGCCGAGAACGCCTTCTGATTGAAGCGTTGTTGTCGTTCCATCCTGATCGCGCAGCCACAGGGCGCCTGAGGTAGTGTCTAGGGCGATATTTTTGTTCCAAAACGACGCGTTGAATCCCGCGGGAACAGGTGGTTTCGCTCCGCTGCTTCCCGCAGGGGCTATTCCAGCAACGAACTTCCAGCCAACGAACGCGATAGCTGTGCCAAACAGAAACATCGGGCTGAAAAATCCACGCCCCGTGAACAGAGCGAACAAAGAAATCAGCCCGCCAATCGAAACAATCAGAGTCTTCTGCATACTCTCTCCGTAGATCCTGAAAAGTCCATGCTTAAGATTCCTCAGGCATGGAAGCGCTTTTCTTCAAAGAAATGTTGGCTGCACAGATGATTGATATCCTTGAGCCTTCACCTTCTAATTCGTATTCATGAGGCAAAACCCCTCAATGCTTCGAAATAAAAACAAACATTCGCCTGTTGATCACTTTGACGAAATTTTCGTCTCGGGTCAGCCGGAGCTGCGAAAAATCGCCTCCTATCTGAAACGCTCTGACGAAAGCATTACGCTGAACGTAACTGCACTCGTGAATGAGACGTATGTAAAGCTTCGCCAGGGAGCTTCTGATGTCGAATCGGAGTTGCACCTGCGACAACGCGCCGGACGCGCGATGCGCCAAATACTTGCTGATGCCGCCCGTCGACGCGCAGCTGAAAAGCGAGGCGGCGATGGAAGCATTCAGTTTGTCTGCTGGGACGACAATATGGAGCAGTTCGTTCGGAACGATTGGGAACTGCTCGCGTTAGATGCCGCGCTGACCGAGCTTGCATCCTTAGATCCGCGCCAGTCAGACATGGTCGAGTGGCATTTCTTTGGCGGTCTGACGTGGAACGAAGTAGCCGGATGTCTCGGGATTTCGCTTGCGACCGTGGAACGGGAGTGGAGAATGCTCCGGGCCTGGCTGGCCGAACAGATACAGCAGAATCGGTAAGTCGATGGAGGCGGTTCAATGGACGCTGCGCGCTGGAAGCAAGTACAAGACCTCTTTCACCAAGCGGTTTCGCTTGCCGATGGTGAGCGCGATGCTCTTCTCCACCATGCCTGTGATGGAGATTCCGGGCTCCAGAAACTTTTGGAACGGCTCTTGTTAGAAGACCGGAACCTGTCTGCAGCGTGGGACGACAAAGTAGCTGGGATTGCAAAGGGTACTGGCCAGCTCGCCGACCCACTGGCGCCTGCCGAAGATGTGGGCCCTTACCGGTTTGTGCGGCCCCTGGGACAAGGTGGTATGGGGGCGGTTTTTCAGGCCGAGCATCGCATCACGGGGCAGGTTGTTGCTATCAAGGTACTTAGGACGGCCGCACTATCCGTGGCGGGCCGGGAGCGGTTTGCAACGGAACAGCGCGCCTTGGCTCGTCTGACTCATCCCTTGATCGCCCGCCTGTATGGGTCCGAGAAGTTTCGCGACGGAACGCCCTGCTTTGTCATGGAGTATGTGGAAGGCGAACCTCTTACAACCTACTGCCGCAACCAGGGCTCTTCCTTACGGGAACGCATGCTTCTATTGCGCCAGGTTTGCGAAGCTGTCCAGCACGCACATGAGCACGCCATCATTCACCGGGACCTGAAGCCTTCAAACATCTTGGTGAAAAGTGATGGAACCGTTCGTCTGCTGGACTTCGGAATCGCCAAACAACTTGATACAGACGGCGACCAGGTGAGTATTACCGGTCTGCAGGCCGCGCCCATGACACTGGGTTATGCAGCGCCTGAGCAGGTAGCGGGAGGCAGTGTTGGAACGCACACCGATGTCTATTCCTTGGGAGTGATCCTTTACGAATTGTTAACCGGGCGTGTGCCGCTCGACCTGGACGGCCTGACGCCGGGAGAAGCGGAGACAGCGATTCGCTTTCAAAATCCGGAACGGCCATCGAGTTCTGTGAGAGGAGATCGCAAGTCACAGAGTTTCAGTCATTTCCGTTTTGGACGGACAAATTGGAGCGATCTTGATGTCCTATGTGGAACGGCTATTCACAAGGATCCGGCACGGCGTTACCGCTCGGTTGAAGCGCTCATCCGCGATCTAGATCACTGGCTGCGCAGCGAACCACTTGATGCAAGGGAAGATAGCATTGCGTATCGAATCGCCAGATTTGTCGAACGGAACCAGCGCCCGGTTATGATCACTGTCCTAACTGGCGCATTTTTCACAGCTGCAACAGTCTGGTTCACGGTCAACCTTGCAAAGGCCCGCGACGAAGCCCTCGCTCAGCAGACCAAAACGCAGCGCGTGGAGAGGTTTGTTTTGTCGCTGTTTGATAACGGGGATCCGGTCGCCGGCCCAGGGAAAAGCGCGACAGCACTGACTATGCTGGATCGCGGCCGAAAAGAGGCCGAAACTCTCCAGAACGATCGTGAGTTTCAAACCGAACTCGATGGAGTACTCGGCGGCCTGTATCAGAAGCTAGGGCGGTTTGATCAAGCAGATGAGTTGCTCCAGGCAGTTCTGGCCAACCGAAAGGCAGATCAGACTGGAGGAGGCAAAGGAACAGCTGAAAGTCTGATTGCACTTGGGCTGCTGAGAAACGATGAATCACGCTTTCCCGAAGCAGAGGCCCTAGTGCGGCAAGGACTCAAGTTGATGCAGCAGGAGGCGGGCGCCACGCAGCAGAATATCGCTGCAGCAGAATCAGAACTGGGGTCCGTGCTCGTTTCACGGGAGCACTTTAAAGACGCCCTGCCACTCCTTCAAGACGCCTTGCGAATCCAAACGCGGCCGGGTGCTTCAGACAGCGACCGAGCGGATACTCTGAGCCGTCTGGCCGGTGCTCAGCAGGAAGCAGGCGACTATTCGGCGGCTGCGACATTCAATGACCGTGCATTGTCTATCAATCGTCATCTGTATGGTGCGTTCCATCCTCGAATCGCAGATGACTGGCAGAGTCTTGGAGCAATTCGGCAAATGCAGGGGAGGTTTGCGGACGCCGTGACCGATTATGGCCAGGCTCTCCATATCTATCAGGGATGGTACGGGACAGACCATCCTAAAGCTGTTGAGTCTCTGATCTGTCTGGGACAGGCTCTGCTGTCAGAAGGTCAATATGACTCTGCACGCAAGACGCTCAGTGAAGGGGTGGCGCTCGGAAGTCGCAACCTCGGTGAAAAGGACCAGGTGATGGTGCTGGCTCTGAATGCGTTAGGAACGTTGGAGCAGCGGACGGGACACTTTGATGCCGCAAGGAGCAACTTCGAACGTATGATTTACAGTGCGCGTGTTGTTTATGGAGCCAGCAGCTACATTGTTGCGGTTGGAATATCTAATTTGGCCACGGTCGAGCGGATCACGGGGCACTCTCAACATGCCGAAAAGTTATATCGCGAGGCTCTGGACAATTGCCGCAAACTGCTGCCGCCTGATCATCCTGATCTAGGAAAGATGCAACTCAACTTAGGCAAGGTGCTATGGAACGAGCACCGGTACGGCGAAGCTGAACAGAGCTTGGAGGCAGGTATTGCGGTTCTGAGCAAGCTACCAGATCAGCCCCTTAAGGATCTGGAGCAAGCCCGAACTTTGTTGCAGGACATCAGACGATCGCGGAAAGAGTAGCCCTTCCGGCTTCTCTATCGAGATCCGCTCATTCTTCGGGCGCTCAACGTTTCCTTGCTTCCGAGTAACGCCGCTGCCTCTGAGAAGCTTGGGTATTGACGCCACTCTTCACGATTACCAATGATGAAAAGTCTGCGCTTGGCACGGCTCACGGCGACGTTCAGCAGATTCGGTTTCTGTGAAGCCCACTCCTTTGCACCCGGCCGGCGGTGATCTCCCCCCAAAACCAGGATGACGATATCGGATTCCTGGCCCTGGGAAACGTGAATGGTCCCTGCCTGCGCGATTCCGTACCGCGAGGCAAACTCTCTGAGCTTGCGAGCAACAACACGGAAAGGCGAAATAAGCAGTATGTCGGCGGGGCTGACGCCGTCGCGAAAGAGGCTTTTTAGCAACATCTCGAGCACCCGTCCCTCTGCGGGAATCCAATGGTCATCCGCCTCGGCAGAATCCACATCGATCCAGGAACTCGGCGGCAGCGTGCAAGGAACTTCTTGGGTGTCATAAACCATTAGCTCGCTATAAGCAATCCGGTTCGCAATATCGAACATGGGCTTCTCGCAGCGGCGATGCACCCGTAAGGGCGATCCCACCCAAATAGATTGGTCGTCGCTTTCCGAGTGCAGCCACGTGCCGAACCGGCTGACTCGATCGGCAAGAGCTTGTGCGGAGTTTCTGGAGGGCAACCATGTTTCTTCCACGCCAAAGTGGTGCCGCAGCGCCTGCTGTGCCGTAAACGGGAGAGACACAATAGGTTCTAGCTGGCGAGGATCTCCCACCATCACCGCTCTTCTGGATCGCCACAGAGCACCTGCAGCGGACTGCGGAGTGGCCTGTCCGGCCTCATCGATTAACAGCCATCCAAGCGATTCCCGGCCACAATGAGCGAACAGACGGTCAAATGAGGCAAAAGTGGTGGAAATGACTGGAATGACGAAGAATAGTGTTGCCCAAGCCGACTGCAGTGTTTTGCTATTGACCTGTGGAGACACCTTTCCTTGCAGGATGTCCATCGCGCCGTGAAGATTCTTCCTTACTCTGGTCGGCTCGCACTCGATGAACGTGCGGTGCAGATGAAGAGCTTCGATCAGCACCTGCGTGCGCGCTTCATTCCAGGTCTCGTCTGCCCAAGGTGAGGACAATTCGCGCTCCTCCGGATTTGTAGCCCATCGCTCCATGACAGGAAGAGCCGGCCCTAACTTCTCATGCAAACGTTCGAGTGACTCCTTCTGTTGCGCCAGCAGGCTTTCTTGCCCAGCGACATCCATCAGCAGCCTACTGATCTTTTCCTCAATGCTCTGTAGCTGTTGCTGGCGAGCCTCGCAGCCGTCGCGAGCTTGTGCAATCTCTGCTTCGCAGGCATTGATCGTGGCTGCCAGCAGGCGATCCTTCTCGTGCCACTCGCGATATGCGCCCCCCAACGTAAAGAGTGCATCAACAAGTCCCGGCTTGAAAAGCTGGTGATCTCGGCGGGTTTTTACGAAGCCGTTCAGGCGGCTCTTACATTTTGCTTGACGGTCTTGGCCTTCTTTCACCTGCGCGCCGGATTCAAGAGCAGAAGTCTGTGCCCGATGAAGCTCTAATCGGATCGTGAGGAGTTCTTCGCCGAGCGTCCTGCAGGCTTCTACTGCCTCACAGGCCGCGATGCGCTCCTGGCGAATAGCTGCTTCCCGCGTGAGAGCGGCCTCGAAAGAAGCCACTGCGTTCTTCCAAGCCGACGGTTTCGCTTTCACCTTCTGCAGATAACTCTGAAACCCATCTTCTGCGCGAGTTCGCGGCTCCGGTAGTTCTTTGTCGGCATACCAAAACTTGCTAACGAATTTGGCGCGATTCTTCTTATTACCGAGTCGGGCCGCGACAAGCCCCCACGCCTCACTGGGATTCTGTTTTGCGTCTTTCCCCTTTGGTCCTGAAAGAAGCCGAGTGGCGAAGTCGGCGAAATAGTCCACTTCCGATAAGTACTTTTCCGCAACCGCGCGTTTGGCTGGGATCTCCAAACTCACGTTCTCCACGGCGCGATTGTTGGACGAAGCCACAACGATCTCAAAGCCGAGAAGCTCTTCGCGCCAAAGTGAAATTGACCTCTTGTAATCTCCCGTCATCCAATGATCCGGACGAGCGGCGAAAGCAAGCTCGGGCTTCTGCAACTTTGCCAAAACTCGAGCGCGCTGAACCAGAATGGAGGCGATCAGGTCCCGAAGGATAGTGGTCTTCCCGGTTCCTGGCGGTCCGTTGACGGCAAACAATGCGGAGTACTGGTTGTCGAGGCATCAAAGGCCGCGTTCACAGTGAACTGCTGGCTAAAGTAAAGCGATTGCTTAGAAGCCGCCGGCCAGCGGCCGCGTGGAACCTGCCCGGGCGACGTGTTCTGCCAGAGCGTGTCCATTGAAGTTTGAAGATCGCGGCGTTCATCTGTGTGTACATCCTGCTCTGATGAGAGAAACCGAGACAACGCAGCGCTGCCATTCGAACGCGCAGCTTCCTCGCCCAGGCGCTCCAGATCCCGAAGAAAAAAACTGTTTAGAAAGTCGTCAGATCCAGCCTCAAATTCGGAACTTTGTCTAATCTGCCGAGCTGCCAAACGTGCTCCCTTCGGATTCAGAACAGCCATAACGCCAAGGCAGTTCGCGACGCGCTCGATCTCCGTTTCCAGCTCGTTCGGTTGTATGGGGCGACCCACGCGTACTTTCGGCTTGCGGTTTAGCGCCCGGCCAATCTCATCGTCTTCACGAACAGCAAACCGTTCCTCAATACGAAGCCTCTCTTCCCGCTCGGCGGCCTCAAGCCCGTTCAGCCACGCTCCGCCCTTCGCGCCTAGCTTCTTAAGATGTCCAACAGCCCAAGGGCAAGAGGCTAACACGAAGGTGTCGAAAAGAGGACGTCCTTGCGCGGTGATCTGTATAGAGAAAAGGCAACTATCGCCGTCAGGCCTGCTGTCGAAGTTTGCCGGATCGCGACCAAATCTATGCTCCAGAAACGAGCGGATACGGCTTAGCTTGTAGAGACCACAATACGCGGTGAAGCGCCATCGACGCCCTGAATCAGCAGCACGGAACCAACGGGATTGATCCCACGGCAGTGGTGTTTCTCCCCCGGCTCTCAGCACCGGTTCTTTCGGATTACTGGGGTTCGGACGCGGAACCTTCTGCGGAGAAAAGAGCTCGACAGCTTTCCAATACCAAAGAATGCGCGCTTCTCTTTCCGCTGGGCTCACAGCGTTTACGTCTGGCTGCATCGCAGGCCAACTCGCGCTGCCTCTAACTTCCCGGGTGATACGTTCGCTCGGAATGTTTCTCGAGGTCGGCGCGATAGAAATAGACATCCCGCAAGTTGCCCGTGCTGTAGCGCAGCGCCTCATCATCGAAATGCCGGGACTGCGGATGACCGCTCTCGCCCCCCGCAGTCACCGCCTTGGCGCGTACTTTATCGCCAAACTCAACGACTGCAACGAAGCTGTTTCCGCTCGTCCCATACCATTTCTTCGTGCCCGGATACGCGCGCGCTCCAAACGACGCGAGCGATCCCCACATAGACGAAGTGAAGGGAACCGGTATGCTCGGTTTCGCATCATTGAAGGGCTGGACGATATCCCCGTTCAGGCGCTGGAATCGGTTGATGTCACCCCATGGCGTCTTCCACGTACCGAAGTCATCATTGAGCCTGTTCGAAGCCGCCGCAAGCGACCGCAATAGCTGCTCTCCGGATAGCTTGGTCGCGATATAGTCTTCAGCGGACAATCCGGCCTTCTTCGCATCAGCTAAAACTTGCCGCCGGATCTCTTCGCCCCAGAACACCGCCAGAGAAGTGGGAATGGACGTCAGGGCCCAGCGGCGATCCCATCCGCGCAGCAACCTGACTTGCTCTGACACTTCGGCTTTCAGCGGAGTACCCTGCGGGGCTTTGTCCCAAGCCTCAACCAGCGCGGAAATCGGCTTTTCGAACCACGGCAGGTAGCTGTCGTAAGCGGCAGCGATCAGCGATTCAAGCGTAAAATCCTTCCGGTTATGCAGAACCCGAATTGCGTGCAGCCCGCGCGCCGATTCCGTGCCGTTCTCTACATAAGCAGGATAGTCTTTCTTCCGCAGGCTGCTCTCGCCGGCGCCAGACCACGGCCAATTGTTCACGTTGTACAGCCAGCCGCTAGGGGGGTTCAGCAGGTGGGGTGTTTCGTCCACCGAAAGCAGCCCCTGCCACTCGGTAGCGGGAGTGCTGCCATCAACGGCCTGCGCCCAGTCAACGCTCGTGTCTCGTCTGGGAATGAAGTTGCCGTGAAAATAAGCAATATCGCCATCAGCATCGGCAAAGATCGTATTGTTGGACGAGTTCGCTTGTAGCTCCATCGTCTGCCGGTACGACTTGTAGTCTCGCGCCTTCGTGCGTGTGTAGGACTGCATCAAAGCCTTAATCGGCTCTTGCATCAATCGAATCGTCACCCACTTCCCGTTTACCTCATGGGTAACGGGGCCATGATGCGTCCGGTAAACGATAATTCTCTTCTCAGCCATACCGCTAGCGGTCTTGTAGGGCACGGTGATCCGGGTCGCCACCACCGGACGCTCCTCATTGCCGTACTTATATTGATAGCCGTCGCCTTTCTTTTCGACTGTTTCAAGATACTCGTCAACTGCATCCACACCGCTCGATGTGTGCATCCATCCGGCACGATCATTGAATCCCTGATATACAAAAAACTGACCCCACGTTACTGCGCCGTAGGCATTCAATCCTTCATCACTGACCATCTGCAATTCCGATCGGAAGAAGAAGGAGGTGTGCGGATTGATCAGCAGCAGCGCATGATGCGCAGCCGTATTCTCCGGTGCGATGGCCATCCCATTTGATCCCGTGGGCTCAGCCGATTGACTTTCATCTGCTGAAAGGGAAGTACCCATCCCAGCTTTCCTGGCAGAAGCCTGCGGACCGCCGCTGCCATAGAAAGCCTGCAGTTGCTTGAGATCAACGCGCTCAATATCGCCGCCAATGCTGCCTTCCGTAAAGCTTAGCGCCATCCAGGGCTCGAATCGCTGAATGACTCTCGGCTTCACTTCCGGGTGTTGGGCCAGGTAGTAGTTCAGGCCATCGGCGAAAGCATCCATCTAGGTCTTCAACCAAGCCGGGCTCGCTGCATACTGCGTCTTCAAGGCATCGGGTTGAATGAAAAGCTTCATGCGAAGGTCCTGGTAGATCTTAGACTCGCCCTCGGCTTCCGCCAAGCGTCCCATCGCGTTCAGGTAATTCGTCTCAACCCGATTGAAGTCGTCTTCGGCCTGTGCGTAGACCATGCCGAAGACCGCGTCAGCATCAGTCTTCCCATAAACGTGAGCGATGCCCCAATCATCCCGCACAATCGTGACCTTGCGTGCCTCCTCTTTCCAGCGCGCAGCGTCCGAATTACCTGGCGTTTGCGCACCGGAAAGCGCGAGCTGAAACGCGAAAATAACAACAAGTCCCTTCAGAAGCGATCGTGTTTGCTGCGGGGGCATTCCTTAGAGTTCCGTGTCCAATCATGCCACGAGGCGCTCTGTTCACCCGGGTGCCCCTGAACCTTGAGCAGAACGATCGTAGTTCAACTTCAGACTCTAAGGCTTGGTCTTTTCTTTGGACTCACGATAGCCTGCCTTCAGAGCGTCGGCCTCGGCCATGTACTTGCCGGCCTTGGTCTTTCCGTACCACTTGTCGCCCTGACGGTGGAACACCTTAGTTTCTGTGTTCACCCAGACCATGCCCGCGCCCCCGCCCGGAGCGGGATTGGCTGAAGGTGAAGCGATCGGAGCGGATGTGGCTGGAGACGATCGCCTGCTCGGAGCTTTCGATGCCACCGGAGCGGGAGAAACGGGCTGCGCAGCAGGCGTCGATGACGCCGACGCCGGGACAGCTCCTACCTTCACCATTGAAGAGAAGCCTTGTATTTGTTTCGCCGAAAGACCGGCTTTTGAAAGATCAGCCACCGAAGAGTACGGCCGGCCCGCTATGATCTTCTTGGCCGTCGGGGCGCCTATGCCGGGTACAGATTGCAACTCCGACGACGTAGCGCTATTCAAATCGACAGGCGAAGCTGGCGCCGTTTTACCGCTCTTCTTCTCACCCGGCTGTTTGGCTGTTTTGGTTGCGACGCCACTTTGGGCGAGGCTCACTGGTGGCGCCGAGAGCAGCACCGCGGCCACTGTAAGGACGACCCCAAAACTCCGTAAGGTTCGCATCAGAACTCCTCCATATAAAATTCAGCTGCTGCAACGCCATTTCGTCGCGCTGCGCAACTCTGAATCGACATGATACACGGAGGATCGTGCCTGCCGCAGCCGGCAAAGCGGAATGACCTGCAAAGATGGTACTAGCCACATGTCGGAATGGTCATCAACCGACCTTTTCGGGTAACGGTCCCATTACTTAATCCGGAGCAAGTACAGTCCGCCTGGAAAGCTAAGCTGCCACCGGGCGAAAACCCTACGCCCCTACTAGCACTGATTGTGCCCGCAGCCAGCCTTCTGCTTTCACGCACGCTATCCGGAAAGATTCTTCCAGCGCCGCTAATTCCTCCGCTGTCACAGCAGGCGCCTCAGCGCGACAAAGAGCTTCAATCTCGCCCAAGCGCTGCTGAAATTCGGGATGAATGATGCGGGTCGCGCCGCCCCGTAACCAGTGCGCCAGGCTCTTCGCTTCGCTCCAATCCCCGCTATCAATCGCACTCACTAGCTTTTGGAAAGCAGGCGGAGCACTCTCCAGGAAGATTTCAAATAGGCTCTTCAAGAACTCCGGCGAATGCTTGCTGAAACTATCCCTTTGAGGGGCTGCTTCCGCGACCGTGGCCTCCTGCAGCTTCGATTTCAGCGAGGCCAGGCCGTGCCCGCTTCCCCATTCGACACATTTCCCAATCAGCTCCTGAACGTCGAACGGCTTGGCCACGAAATCGTCCATGCCCGCTTCGCTTGACTTCTCCCGGTCTTCCTTATACGCGCTGGCCGTTAATGCGATGATCGGGACCTTGCTCTTCTGCCCCGGCATCCGGCGGATGTGCCGCGCTGCTTCATACCCGTCCATCAACGGCATGCGGCAGTCCATCAAAACCACATCGAAATGATTTCCGCTGACCGCTTCCAACACTTGCTGCCCGTTCTCAGCCTCGAAAACTTTGAAGCCCGCCTGCTCCATCGCCAGTCGCGCCACCATCCGATTCGCCGGATTATCTTCCGCCACCAGGATGTGTAATGGCGATCCCGACCCGCTTTGCCGCGCCTCTATCGCCGGCTTGCTTTGCGTCTCCGTTCCTCTCCCCTCAACACCCTGCTCGGCGTGGCCGTCCGCGAGGTCCAACTCAACCGTAAAGTGAAACGTGCTTCCCCGTTTCAATTCGCTCTCTGCCCAGATCCGCCCGCCCATCAGACTCACCAGTCGACAGCAGATCGTCAATCCCAAACCTGTCCCGCCAAATCTCCTCGTGGTCGAGGTATCAGCTTGCGCAAACGGCTCAAAAATGGACTTCAGCTTCTCCGGCGCTATGCCCATTCCGGTATCGCGCACCGCAAAATGCAATCTGGTTTTGCTTGGCCCACAGCTATCACACATCACTCTGAGTGCCACTTCACCCTGGTCGGTAAACTTGATCGCGTTGCTTAAGAGGTTGATCACGATTTGGCGGAGGCGGCCAGGATCCCCCTTCACTCGTTCCGGCACATTTTCGTCTGCCTCGAAGCTCAGCCGGAAACCCTTTTGAGTTGCCGCGAGTTCCAGGGATTTCACCGCCTGCCCCAGACTTTTCCTCAAATTGAATTCGATCGGGTCAAGATCAAGCTTCCCTGCTTCTACTTTGGAAAAATCCAGGATGTCGTTGATCACCGTTAACAGGCAATCGGCAGAAGTCTTGATGATTTCCAGATACTGCTGCTGATCGGGATTTGAGCTGCTTTTGAGCGCCAGTTCCGTCATCCCCAAAATGCCGTTCATCGGAGTGCGGATCTCGTGGCTCATGTTCGCCAGAAACTCGCTTTTGATCAGGCTTGCTCTTTCGGCGGATTCCTTCGCTCTCAGTGACTCCATCTCTGCGCGCTCCCGCTCAGCGATCTGGCTGCGAAGCTCCGCCGTCCTCTCCCTCACCCGTTGCTCTAACTCCTTCTTGCGGGCCCGCAGCTGTCTCACATTTGTGAAGTGAGCCGCCATCGCCAGCCCGACCAAACCAAAAACGCTACACCCATAGAACACCGATGTCTCATAAAAGTGCGGCTTCAGCTGAATGGCCAAGGACGCCCCGGGGACGCTCCAGGTCTCGTCATCATTGGTCGCCTCCACTCTGAATCGGTAACTCCCATGAGGGATGTTCGTGTAATAAGCTGCCCGTCGAGTTCCGGCCTTTACCCACCCGGCGTCGAATCCCTCCAGCTTGTACCTGAAATTTACCGCCTCAGCTGCCCGGAAATTTGGCGCGGAATAGCGAAATTCCAGCTCGCCCCTCCCCGGCGCCACAACCACTCTCCGTCGCGCGTTTACGTCGTGGCGGTCTACCAGTGCTTCCTCAATCACCACCGATTGCCTCTCGCGGCGTGTCTTCAGCTTCTGCGGATCCACCACACTGACGCCCCTCATAGTGGGAAACCAGAGCCGCCCATCATGACCCTTCCAGCCAGCCGGTTGGAAGCCTCCGTTGCACTCTCGCGTATTCATCCCGTCTGCCTGCCCGTACGAAACAGTGGCGACGCGGTCCGACTTCTTCCTGGCAAAATTGTTTAACGCAGCTATGCTTGTTCTGAAAACTCCTCTATTGCTGCTCATCCACAGGTCGCCGGTGTCATCCTCCAGGATCCGGAATATCGCATCATCAAGCAACCCGTCCCTTGTGCCGTAGACAGTGAACTTACCTCCTTCAAAGCGATTCAGCCCGCCACCGTCCGTGCCCACCCACAGCACTCCTCTTGAATCTTCAAGAAGCGACATCACCACATCATTCGATAAACCACGCCGAGAGTCGAACACCTCAAAATGCCCATTTCTGAAGCGATTCAGTCCGCCACCGGCTGTCCCCAGCCAGATGCTGCCGTCCCGACTTTCACAAATCGACTGAATCACGTTACTCGAAAGTCCGTCCCTCGTCGTGTAAGTTGTGAACTTATCGTTCTTCCAAGCACTAAGACCTGCGCGGGTACCGATCCACATAGTGCCCTCACGGTCCGTGTAAGTGGCTAAGGCTATGTCGCTGGGAAGCCCGTCTTTTCTACCAAATGTGCTGATCTTCCCATCTTTGATTCGATTCAGCCCTTTCGTTGTTCCTACCCACAGAGCCCCGCTGCGATCTTCGTCAACCGTAAGTATCAAGTTAGAAGCCAACCCGTCTTTGGTTGTAAGCGCAGTAAATCGCCCATCACGGAGGCGGTTCAGTCCTCCTCCATTGGTGCCGACCCACAGAGTCCCTGTGTGGTCTTCAAAGACCGGTAAAGTCACTTTGTTGGAAAGGCCCGCGCTCAAGCCGAAGCTGGTGAACGAATCACTAGCAAGCCGGGTCAACCC
>CAXTMN010000030.1:939-47924 GCA_964245395.1 uncultured Bryobacteraceae bacterium | reverse complement strand
CTTCCGGCGATTTTGACGACTTGGATCCTGTGTTCTCGCCAGACGGGACAGAACTGGCGATTATTTCAAACAGGAAAATGCTGGAGGCGCGGGACATATGGATTGTTCCGGTAACTGGCTCAGCTCCACACGAGTTGACTCAGTTTGCGGTTCCAGGCGTGGCCTCATCACCCGAGTGGTCCCGCGACGGGAATAAAGTTTACTTTCACCGCAACTCACCAGTTTCGTTGACAGATCTGCTGGTCGCCGATGGTTCTAGTCAGGCAAAGCCGAAGTATTTAACGCACACGCTTCCAGCCGTCTTCGAGGGCGCGCTCCAGGTACCTGAAAAGGTCGAGTATCGGAGCAAAGACGGTACCCAGATAGCGGGGATGCTGTATAAACCGCGCGACCTAAGCGCCGGCAGAAAGTATCCGGCCGTGTTGTGGATCCACGGAGGACCGGAAGCCCAGGATGGCTTCCAACTCGACTTGTGGGCCCAGTATCTCAGTCAGCAGGGGTATGTGGTGCTCGCTCCAAATTATCGCGGCAGCAGCGGATACGGTGAAAAATTCCGCAATCTCAACGTGGAAGATAGTGGCGGCGGGGAAATGGACGATGTAGCTGCGGGCGGCCAGTTTCTAATCGACCAAAAACTGGCGGATCCAAAGAGACTCGGGATAGGCGGTGGAAGCCATGGAGGCACGATGGTGGCATATGCAGTGGTCAAGTATCCCGACCTGTTTGCTGCAGCGATCGAGATGTACGGAGTGGTAGATCGCGCGACCTTTGTGGAGCGGACGAACCGGCCTTCTGCCGTGCGTTGGATCAAAAAGATGGGCGGCACGCCAGACGAAAAGCCGGAGGTTTATAGACGTGCCAACGTGATTGCGGACGTAGCCAAGATTCGGACGCCTTTGTTGATTCTTCACGGCGAGAATGATCCCCAGGTACCGCCCTTTGAGTCCGTCGAGTTTACCCGCGCTTTGAAAGGAAACGGAAAGGTGTTCTACTATTACACCTACCCCAATGAGCTGCACGGATTCTCGCAGCGGGAACACCGGCTGGATGCGTGGCGAAAAGAGCTTGCCTTTCTCCAAAAGTACTTGCAACCCAAATACGGACTAAGTAGCACCTCTGTTGACGATTTGCTGCTTACCGCTCCGGCCCGGAAAGCCACTGGGGCTGCTGATCCCGGGGAGCGATAAAGAGTTTAGCGAGCTGGCTGATACAAGGAAAAAGAGAAGAGCGTATCACCCGCAGCTACCAATACGTACTGACGGCCATCGACCATATAGGTAATAGGACCACCGCTAGGATTGCCAGTCAATCCCGCGTGCCACAAAATTCTCCCGTTCGTAGGATCGAAGGCGATGAGATTGCTCCCGTTGCTGGTGAACAATAATTTCCCGGCAGTCGAAAGCATAGACACAACACCCGTTCCACTGAGCCAATCATGCCGCCATGCTGTCTTGCCGGTTCTGTAATCAATGGCAAGAAGTGCTCCGCTATCTCCACCAACAACACTGTCAACGCCGCCCCACCCCTCCGGATGTGGATCAGTATCGGTTAAGTAGAACATGCTGTATGTCCGGCTGGAGCCGACGTAAAGCAAGCCGGTCTCGGGATCGAAGCTGGGCGCAGGCCAGTTTGTTGCGCCGTTGGAAGAAGGCGAAACGAGAACGCCATCAGTAGTGGGAAATTTCTCGGGGTTCGGGATCGGCTGCCCACTCGAATTGAGTCCCTTGGTCCAGTTGATCGTGTCTATAAATGGCTGAGTAACGAGATGCTTTCCGTTGGTCCGGTCGAGCAGGAAGAAGAGGCCGTTGCGACTCGCTTGAGCGAGTAGCTTTCTGGGTTGGCCGTCAACTATTCCGTCAATCAGAACAGGAGTCTCAACGGCATCCCAGTCGTGAACGTCGTGTGGGGATACCTGGTAATACCAGGCAAGCTTTCCTGTATCCGGATTCACAGCGACAATCGAGCAGGTGTAAAGATTGTCGCCTTTACGGCTCTTTTCAGCCATGACCGGATTGGGGTTACCGGTTCCGACATAGTAGAGGTTGAGCTCGGGATCATAGGTGCCGGGCATCCAGGTCTGTCCGGTGCCGTGAGCGGCGGCATATTCGTCCGGCCACGTTTGAATGCCGGGCTCACCCTTACGCGGAGTAGTCCACCACCTCCACTGAAGAGCTCCGGTTTCAGGATCACGAGATTCGAGAAAACCAGGATTATCGAGATGATCTCCGCCAATTCCTATCACTATGTGATTTCCGATCACGACAGGGGCGACCGTAGAGGTGTAATCAAGCTTAGGATCAGCGATTTGCACTTTCCAGCGTTCCTTGCCAGTCGTTGCATCGAGGCTGACAAGGTGGCTGTCCGGAGTCTCAAAGTACAACCAGTTCTCGTACATACCAAGGCCCCGATTACCAATGGTGCTGCCGGTATTAGCGGGATAGCTGTAATGCCAGAGCTCGCGACCGGTACGAACGTCCGCAGCCCATACGTTATTTGGCGCAGAAAAGTATAGGATGCCGTTTACCAACAGCGGTGTCGCCTTAATTTGCAGACCAGCACCGCCCGCAGCGCCTGACGAAAAGCGAGAGGACCAGGCTAACGAAAGAGCCTTAACGTTGCCAGAATTAATCTGATCGAGCGGGCTAAAACGGCGACCCGAGTAATCCCCATTGTAAGTCGGCCAGGCATCGGGCGGTTGGTGGACAAGCGCGGCGGGATTCAAGCTTTGAGCGCTGAGACCCATAACTGACGCGAACAGAGCAGGTAGGACAAAGGCGCGCCGCATCTATTTGAGCGTAACCAGATACGCAGTCATGTTGTGAATGTCTGCATCCGTCAGGGTTCGGAGCATGTCGTTATGAAGCTTGAGTGGATCGTGGATTTCTACACGGGGCGGCGAAGCGGCATCACGCGCAAAGGAGTGGAACTCGCCGTGTGAATCATGGAAAGACACTGTGAAATCGTCTATGCGGTCAAGCGGACCGGACAGAGATTCGCCCGAAGGAAGGATGACGGTTACCGTCATAACTGCCTTTGAAGCTTCACCTGCGCCGCCGCGGCCGCCTCGCGGATTTCGTGGTTGAAGCCAGCGCGATTGAAGTGAGAAAGCATCGTACTTGCCGCCAATACCGGCTAGGTCGGAAGTGATCGAATGGCAGGTACTGCACTGACCACGGGTGTTGAAGAAGATCTCGCCTTTTTTAGAATCGCCGGTAACGACGTTCTGGAACGTGTAAGTCCCTCGATGGCCGACAGCATATGTCTGAACGTGCAACCAGGCAACGACGTCGGCAATCTGCTGTTCGGGAAGCCCAAGCTTAGGCATGCCTTTGTCGGGCCGGCCCTCGCGAATTACGGGAGCAATCAATATTCCCTTTTCATCATCTAGAACAAGCAGGGAACGCAAGAGGTCGGGAGCGCCGGGGCCCCCTTTGCCCGCCACTCCATGGCAGCCAGCGCAATTTTTCAGAAACACAGAGCTTCCGCGCTCGACAGCAGCTGGATCCTGCTTCGAACCGGAGATAGCCGCGGTGTTTGTCAGCTGAGTGCCCTCTGATCGCGACTGGTGCCCGGCGACTGCGGTCGGTTCCTGACCCCGCAGAGCAGCAAGGACCGAGAAGAGGAGGGCAAAATTAATGATCAGCTTTGAATAAGGCATGAATCGTCTTCCTGGCTATAACGGCGCGACACTCAGATCGCCGCTATTAAGGCGTGATGTGGACTACGGTCATCATCAACAGTATATTGACCTTAGATCGGCGGGACGAAGTTATAGCATCCTGACGAAAACTCCTGTGATATTTAATTCCATCGATTGGGCGGCCACGTGGAGTGACTTTCAACACGTAGCCACTGCATACTTACTAACCGCTGTGATTGGTTGGAATCGTGAGCAGGAGGAGCATGCCGCCGGCCTGCGAACCTTCCCGATTGTCGGCATGGCAAGTTGCGGGTACATTCTTATTCTGGGCTCGCATGCCGATTCGGCTGCCCAGTCGAGAGTCCTTCAAGGCCTCATCACAGGTATTGGTTTTGTCGGAGGCGGCGCGATCATTAAAGAGGGAGCAAACGTCAGAGGTACGGCAACCGCCGCCAGCGTCTGGAACGCGGGTGTCATTGGCGCGTCCGTCGCTTTGGATCATTACGGCATCGCTCTCGTGCTAACGCTATTGAATCTGTTCACATTGCGCTCCTTACTGCCGCTGAAGAAGCGCCTGGACAAGACTTGAGGTCTCAATGGCTTTGCAGTTTGTGTTGCGCTTCTCGAAAGGTGTCGGCCTTTCGGTTGTGTACATTCCATTGAGGCGGCGATTGGCTGTCCGCCATTCGCAGCAAGGCCAGCGCTATCATTCGATCTACCCGCGCCATATTGTCGTAATCTATCTTTCGCCATTCGTCGCCTAAGCCGTGGTAATCAGGATAGTCGAAGGCGACGGTCAAACTGTGCGCTGGCACGCCTTGTTCCGCCAGGGCCGCATTGTCGCTACGGACAAAGTAGGCGTCACTGGCCTCCTTATCCAGATACACTCGAATTCCCGTTTCGCGACCTGCATTAATCAGGTACTTGGGTACGTCGGAGTAATCGAAGCCTGTCAGACTGGCTGTGTTGATCTGGCGACCGGTCGTTGCATCCGTGCGACCTACTTGCTCCAGGTTTACGTCTGCAACTGTAGCGGCGATCGGGAACATGGGATGGCGGCCATAGTAAGTTGAGCCCAGCAATCCACGTTCTTCGCCAAAGAAGGTCATAAACACGATTGATCGCTTTGGGTGCCGATTGAGTGCGGCAAGTGCGCGGCCAATTTCGATTACCGAGACAGTTCCGCTGCCATCGTCATTAGCGCCGTTGTAAATGCGGTCGCTTTTGTCTGTCGGATTTGGCTGTTCAGCCATATGCCCGGCCGTCTCTGTTGTGCCTATATGGTCATAATGTGCCGTTACCAGCACAAAGGTATTCTTCAACTGAGGATCGGACCCGCGAAGCACGCCGATGACGTTCTTGACAACAGTTGGGTGGTCTTCCGGGGCCGGAACGTCGAGCGACACCGTCCGCTCTGCACCGTCCTTACCGGGGTGATCAATCCAGCGCTGCAATTCATCGCTTTCCACTTGCACCTGTGGCACGGCTTTTAGCTGTACTGCGTCCAGGGCAAGTAATCGAGCGGACTCAGGTTGAAGTTTCTGATTAACTACAATCTCCACCGCCGCTTTTGACTCTTGCACGGCTGTGTCAAAGCTCCGCATCTTTTCATAAGCAGCAATGGCCTGGTCCCGAGGCATCTTCGCGAAGGCAGGTTGTGGAGCGATGACTGCCTTGCCAGTCAACTGTTGGCCCGTTATCAGCCCCGGATCCCGTGATGAAAAGACCAATACTGCTGCGCGGTCGATTTTTACCGCGGCATTTGCGTTGATAATCACTGCCGAAAAGGTTGGGATTCTTGAACTCTGCCCGTCATTTTGCAGCAATATGTCGGACTGCAACGGAGGCATTCGTCGATCTACCATGGCTGCCGTCTGGAAGTAGTCTGCGTTACCGCCCGGTTCCAGACCGGCCGCGCGAAACTGAGAAGCAATGAATTCAGCCGCGGCATCCAAACCGGGCGAAGGAGTATACCGGCCCTGCAAAGTGTCCGAAGCGAGAAAGGATAAGTCACCCTTTAGATTTCCGGGTGTAATCGCATTTAGTACCCTTTTGATTTCCGGTGTGAGCGCGGCTGGTGGGGCGGCGGGAGAAGCAGAAGTTTTAACTATAGTGCTTTGGGCGCATAACAATACTGCTAACGATAAGAGAATCATCAGAAATCGGAAGACCCGGCCGAAACGCATGAAACCCGGAGTATACCGAAACTTCTGAATCAGATAGGAGGGATTGCATGCCAGGTTCTGAAATTGTGGATGTCGCGATTGGCTTGATCCTTATGTTCTTGCTTCTGAGCCTGGTCTGCTCTTCGATGAAAGAAGCGCTGGAAACCGTAATGAAGTACCGCTCGCGCGATCTTGAACGCGGGTTGCGTGAAATTTTTGGGGAAACGCAGTCGAAGAACCTCGTGGCCAGCTTTTACCAGCACCCGCTGATCAATGGGCTATTTAAGGGCAATTACAACCCAAAGAAAAAGGGAAACCTGCCTTCCTATATCCCTACCGAAACGTTCTCGTTAGCAGTGATGGACCTTCTGTGGCCGAACTCTTTGCGCGCACTATCCTTGCAGAGCTCCAGTGTTCCCAGGCGTGCCGGCGGCGACCTCCCTTCCGAGCTATCAAACCCTGCGCCATCGAACCCTGCAGAGGACTTCAAAGCCGCTGTGCTGGATTTACCGGCGGAGTCGAATCTGCGAGGCGCACTGTTGCCACTGATCGATTCTGCAGGGGGCGACATCGATCAGGTTCGAAAGAATATCGAGCAGTGGTATGACAATGCCATGGATCGGGTTTCTGGCTGGTACAAGAGACGAACGCAAATTATCATAGCTGCGCTAGGCCTTTTGATTGCCATCTCTATGAACGTTGACACGCTCGCTATCGTTCGCTATCTGAACACCAATCAGACAACAAGAGCCGTGCTGATTGCTGAATCGCAAGCGTACCTCGAGAGCGGGCATGCTCCCCAGCAACCCACAGGTACGGAACTTGTCGATACGCTGGGCTGGATAGAACGGCAGGGTGGAATCCCGATCGGGTGGGCTCTCCAGAAGGAGGCCGGCCAGAGTCAACAGGATTTCGACAAGGATTGGCGCAGGCCTCCAGCAACTGCTGTCACCTGGGCATACAAGGTTGCAGGACTTCTATTTACGATCTTTGCCATCTCGCTTGGCGCACCATTCTGGTTCGACGTTTTGAACCGGATCATGGTTATTCGCTCTACGGTGAAGCCTGCTGAAAAAAGTCAGCGGGAGAAAAGCAAAGCGTAGCAGCGGTTACTTGGGACTAGCAGACGCATCGGCCGGCATAACGCGGACAACCTCGCCATCGACTAGGGAGTCCGGTGGATTTGCAATGATGTTCGCATCGTCGTCAAGTCCGGCGGTCACTTCAACTGTGTTGCCGAAGTCCCGGCCAAGGGTCACCGCAAGCAAATGGGCGCGATTACCATTTACCACCACCGGGATCCGCATTCCTTCGGCCCGGAATATGAGCGACGTTGACGGCACAATCAGGGTGCTGCGGTTCGACTTCACATTGAGGTGAACTTCAGCATAAGAGCCAGGGAACAGCTGCCCAGTCGAATTGGCCACGTCTACTTCGGTCAGTAAGGTGCGAGTTGCCGGATCAAAAGAATCTGCGGTACGAACCAGAGTTCCGGTGAATCGCCGGCCGGGCAGCTCAGGTAAAGTGAGGTCCGCCTTCATTCCGGGGATCGCCACGTGAGAATAAAGCTGCGGAACGTTTACGAATACGCGCAACTTGTTCACTGCAGCCACATGAAACAACTCGCGCGAGGCCCCGGCTGACGAACCGGAATCAATTAACTGACCGACATCGGTATTACGCGCTGTGACCACTCCGTCAAAAGGAGCAGTGACCTGTTCGAAGGCAACCATCTGTTCCATCCGCTGCACATTGGCCTGACTGGCCTGAACTGTTGTGCTCTTTGCTGCTGCATCTTGCACCGCATTGTCTACTTCCTGCTTAGAGACCGAATCCGATTTAAGGAGATCCGTATAGCGCTCAGCCGTAATCTGCGAAAGCTTCAGATTCGCTTCAGCGGTCTTAAGATCTTCCTTCGCCTGCTGCAATTGGCGATCGACTTCCGGACTCTCGATGATCGCCAGCACCTGTCCCTGTTTGACATGTGCTCCAATGTCGAAGAACCACCGCTTTAAGTACCCGTTCGTCCGGGCATAAATGGGGGCATCGACGAACGCCTGTATACTGCCGGGCAGAACGACATCTTCGCCCGCCTTCTCCCGCTTGGCGCGAATCAGGATGACAGCTGGCTCGGCTGTGATGCGCGTTTGTTGTACTAGAGTCTGACGAGCTCGCAGGCGCGGAAGGATGCCCCCTACGACCAGAAACGCCGCTACGGCAAGAACAATGAGCAAAAGCAGCGACAAACGGATACGCGACCCGCTCATTTAGCTTTTCCTGTGCAGCAGACTGAAGAATACCGGGACAAAAAATAAGGTAGCACTCGTTGCAAAAAGCAGGCCACCAATAACAGCTCGTCCAAGGGGCGCGTTTTGTTCGCTTCCTTCTCCCCATCCGAGCGCCATCGGCATCATACCGATAATCATCGCCAAAGCTGTCATGAGCACAGGCCGGAAGCGTGTAGTTCCTGCCAGCAGAGCCGCCTCGTCTGCACTCTCAGCGTCCGGCAACTGCTCCTTTGCGAAGCTGACGACTAGAATGCTGTTTGCGGTTGCCACACCCATGCACATGATTGATCCAGTCAATGCGGGAACGCTCACAGTCGTGTGAGTCACGAATAGGAACCAGACAATCCCAGCCAGTGCCGCCGGTAAAGCGGCAATGATGATGAACGGGTCTAGCCACGACTGAAAGTTGATCACAATCAGCATGTAAACCAGAATGATCGAGAATGCAAGGCCGCCGATCAGCCCTCGAAACGACGACCTCATCGTGTCGATCTGCCCGCGAACGGCTACACGCGATCCGCGAACCAGCTTGCTACGACTCTTATCCACGATCTTGTCGATTGCTGCCGCGACACTTCCAAGGTCCGCTCCCGCTACAGAGCCAAAGATGTCGATTACCGGAGCGATCGCATAATGCGACACAGTGGCCAATCCGGTCCCGCGTTGAATTGATGCCAAATTGGCCAAAATCTGAGGCGCGCCGCCATTTCCGGAAACCGGGATATTCCGCAGATCCTGGAGTGAATCCATCTCATATTGGGGCGACTCGGCGGCAATGTTATAACTGACACCGCTCTTCGGGTTTAGCCAAAAGGAGGGCGATGTCTGAAAGCTTCCGCTCAGAGCAACCAGGACATCTCCGGCAACCTGGCGTGTGCTGTAACCAACTTGCTGGGATTTGGTTCGGTCGATGTTAACGAACAGCTTAGGCTGGTCGAACGGCTGCTGAATTCGGAGGTCAGTTGCGCCCGGAACGAACTTCACCTGTTGTAGCAATTGGTCGGCAAACGCCCGGTTTGCCTCAAGATTTGGGCCTAGAACCTGAATGTCGATCGGCGCTGGAAGACCGAAGTTGAGGATCTGGCTCACCAGATCGGCCGGCAGATTGTAAAACAGAACTCCAGGGAAGTCGCGCGGCAGCGTCGCACGCAATTGCGAAACATATTGGTCCGTTGGGTGATGATCTGTCGAAAGCGATACCAGGATGTCGGCATCTGCTGGACCAATCGTTCCGTTATTGCTGTACGAGGTATTCAATCCGCTGTACGGAAGTCCAATATTGTCCAGGATGTTGACTACTTCAGAAGCTGGAATGATCTCCCGTATTCGGTTCTCCACCAGATCGCAGAGCTTAGCCGTTTC
Source organism: uncultured Bryobacteraceae bacterium (assembly GCA_964245395.1). Lineage (GTDB taxonomy): Bacteria > Acidobacteriota > Terriglobia > Bryobacterales > Bryobacteraceae > Bog-105. The sequence goes on along the minus strand of CAXTMN010000030.1, from coordinate 38,469 downwards.
CTCGATACGTGTTCCTGTGCGCGCCCGCAGGTGCAAACGGAACTGTCCACTGTCAGATGCGGGAAAGAAGTCCTGGCCGAGCCAGGGTATCAAAGCAAACGAGGCAAAGGAAGCAGCAAAGAAACAAGCGGTAAACAGGCCCTTATGACGAATGCACAATGCCAGAGCGCGGTGATAGCTCAATCGAAGCTTTTCGAACCCTGACTCAAAGACAAGCTGCAATTGAACAAACGGGTTGCGTCGACTGACGTGCGCTACGGCTTCATGATGCGAGTGTCCCTGTAGCAAATACTTCGCCATAGTAGGCACGATCGTCCGGGAAAGCACGTATGAGGCGAGCATCGCAAACGACACGGCCTCCGCAAGCGGTACGAACAGATATCTGGCAACCCCTGTCAGGAAGAACATTGGCACAAACACTATGCAGATGCTTAATGTAGAGACCAAGGCTGGCATGGCAATTTGGGCAGCGCCTTCCAGAATCGCCTGCTCTATCTCTTTTCCCATCTCGAAGTTTCTGTTGATGTTTTCAATCTCCACCGTGGCGTCATCCACCAGAATGCCCACAGCCAGCGCAAACCCTCCAAGGGTCATAATGTTGAGTGTTTCTCCCAATGCACTCAGGGCAAAAAGAGAGCACAAAATCGATAGCGGAATCGAGATCGCAATGATCAACGTGCTACGCCAGCTACCTAGAAAAATCAGGATCATGATTGCGGTAAGGCACGCTGCTATTAATCCCTCCCGCAATACCGCACTGATCGATGCGCGAACGAAGATTGACTGATCTGAGATGGGTGTAATCCGGAGAGCGGGCGGAAGCGTTGCGGCAATTTGCGGAAGCAGTTTGCGAACCCCGCTGATGATGTCCAAAGTGGAAACGTCACCATTCTTCAGAATGGTCATCAGGGAACCCCGTTGGCCATCGGAACGAACGATATTGGTCTGTGGCGGCGAACCATCACGGACATGGGCTACATCGTGGACGTAAATCGTGGCGCCGTTCTGAGTTTTGATGGGTAGATCGTTCAGATCGGAAATCAGCTTGGGACTCGCGTTAAGCTCAACATCGTATTCGAGCGCACCGATTTTGGACGTACCGCCCGGTAGGATCAGATTTTGATCGCCAATTGCATTCACCACCTCAGACGGGGACAGTCCTTTCGACTGCAGAGCCTGGGTATCTAAATCCACCATTACCTGACGTTGCTTTCCTCCATACGAATTTGGAATGGCGATACCCGGAACAGTCACCAGCTGAACACGGATGAAGTTAGCCCCGAAGTCATAAAGCTGCTGCTCACTAAGACCCTTGCCTGACAGAGCAAGCTGAAGGATGGGAACGGTGGATGCGTTGTAGCTGAGAATTGAGGGTGGCGTGGTGCCAGGGGGCAGTTGCTTCAGCTGAGTCTGCGAAATTGCAGTCACCTGGGCAAGAGCGGTGTTCAGATCGGCATGCGGCTGAAAAAAAATCTTCTCAACACCAATGCCCTCCATCGACTGCGACTCAATATGCTCAATGTTATTGACCAGCGTTGTGGCTGAGCGCTCGGAAAAGTACACAATGCGGTCGGACATGTCCTCTGCCGATAGCCCGGCGTATTGCCAAACAATGCTGACGACGGGTATGTCGATGTTGGGAAAGATGTCCGTCGGCGTCCGCGAAATCACAACCGGAGCCAGGATGAACAACATCAAAGCAAGGACAACAAAGGTATACGGGCGCCGCAGTGCCAAGCGAACGATCCACATAATTAGCTTCTCCTGAGACCCTGCTCGAACCGTCGAATCGAAACGAGGGATTCTGTCGGGTGCGAGTGCCGCAGAATGCGGCTTAGGGTCGCAACGGTGTAAATCCGAATCTTAATTATCAGACACGCGCCTGAGGTCGTTTCAACTGGCATAATATATGCACTATCAGCACAGAGGAGAGCACCGGTGTTTCGAATCGTTGCAGTAGAACGCGAGTATGGTTCAGGAGCAGGGAGCATCGCCAAGGCTCTGGCACGCCGTCTCGATTGGAAGCTTTGGGATCGCGACATCACCTGCGAGATCGCCCGGCGTCTTAAATGTGACGTCAATGCAGTTGAGGCACGTGAAGAACGGCTCGATCCTACCTTCTATCGACTCGTGAAAGTATTCATGCGTGGCAGCTATGAGGACAGTACTGGAAATCGGCTGGAACTACTAGATTCTGAGCAGTTACACACCATGTTCGAAGAAACTGTCACGGAATTGGCGTCAAAGGGCAACTGCGTTATTGTTGGTCGCGCTGCTCCCTGGTTTCTTCGCGATCGTGATGATTGTTTCAGCGTCTTCATCTACGCTTCCTACGCCGAAAAAATGCGTCGCCTCGTCGCTTTGGGTAAATCGAAAGAGGAAGCCGTTCATCTGATCCAGACCGTTGATCAGGAACGCGCTGCGTTCGTTAAGAAATATCACGGTAAGACCTGGCCGCAGCGCGACCTATATCAATTGATGTTGAACTCCAAAGTGGGTGATGAAGTCGCTATCGATACCATTCTCAAACAAATGGAATTGCTAAGTACTTACTCGAACGCTCCCGTAACCGCCCTCCGCTAATTACTTTTTGACCCGCCGTTCTCTTTATCCTTGATGTCTTGTTCCACGGTTGCGAGGTCACCCTCGGCCTGCGAGGGCACAGGCCTTTCTTCGGCCGCCAGATTCTTGTCCGGCTGTGTATCCTTTTCTTTATCGTCGCTCATGCTTAGTAGAAGTGCAGAGGAGTGGCGAAGTTTCAAGCCGTCTGCCGCTGATTCGGCTCAATCATGCTCGACGGAGAATTTGAACACGGTCGTCTGCCGATACTGTTCGCCCCGCTTTAGCTCGGTTGAAGGGAACAAAGGCTGATTTGGCGAATCCGGGAAATGTTGCGTTTCCAGGCAGAAGCCGAAGCGAAATCCGTAGATGACACCGCCTTTCCCCGTTACGGTTCCGTCAAGATGATTGCCCGTATAGAATTGCATCCCGGGTTGCGTAGTCAGCACCTCGAGCACGCGACCCGACGAAGGCTCAACTACCCTTGCGGCCATTGATAAAGCTTCCCCTGTTTTGTTCAGAACAAAATTGTGGTCGTACCCGATTGCCAGTTTAAGCTGTTCATCTTCCTCTTCAATCCGCTCGCCTGCCTTTTTGGGTTGAGTGAAGTCGAACGGAGTTCCCCGCACGGGTTTCAGCTCTCCGGTGGGAATTAGGTGTTCATTCACAGGCGTGAACCGATCGGCGTTAATTTGCACAATATGGTCGAGAATCTTGCCTGCCGCTTGCCCTGACAGATCAAAATACGAATGGTTCGTAAGGTTCAAAACCGTCGTTTCGTCGGTGGTCGCCTCGTAATCGAGTCTGAGCTCATTTTCATCGGTCAGCTTATATGTCACCTTGGCGTCAAGCTTGCCCGGGTAGCCCTCCTCTCCATTCGCACTGACGTAGGTCAGCTCCAGGCTGCCTTCACTCTCCTCGCGTGCCTTCCAAACCATCTTGTCGAAGCCCAAGATTCCGCCATGTAACGCATTCTCACCGTTATTGCGTGCAAGCTTGACCGTCTTGTTGCCAAGTTCAAACCGCCCCTGCGCAATGCGGTTGGCATACCGCCCGACAAGCGCGCCGAAATAAGGATTTTTCGCCAGGTATCCATCGAGGTTGTCAAAGCCTAGTACGACGTCAGCAAACTGCCCATTCCTATCTGCTGTCTTCAACGTCACCAGGCGCCCCCCGTATGTCGTAACAGTAGCCTCCGTCCCTTTTGCATTGCGAAGAGTAAACAGGTCGACATGTTCTCCAGAGTGACCGTGGCCCCAAGGCTGCTTTGTCATTTCGCTCATAGTGTGTTAATGGATTAAAGTCCCGAAGATAAGGTATCAGTGCAGGCCGGGAGTTTCGATGAGCACAAATGGGCGCCGATTGCTGCATGGCACCGCGGCGCCCCTTTTGGCTCTTACCCTCTGTGTTTCTCAAGCGCTGTCTCAGACGCCAAAGGTCTTTTTCTTATTCGGCGATTTCTGGGGCCCGCACGATCCTTCGATTGCAAAGGACGGAAACACCTGGTACCTCTTCGCAACGGGAACCGCTCCGGATGGCGGCTAGTTTGCCGTTCGCAGCTCGACGTTTCTGACGAGATCGCGCCAGCTACCCGGGAGGTCGGCACAAGCCACGCTACGCATCGGCCAATTGCTGGAACGGAGTCGTGCCAGCGGCCCTTTACGCGAAGCTCCCATGGCATTTGTCGTTGCAATGATTAGTTCGCTGGCGAATGTAACTATGGATTTCATGGTCCACGACCCAACCCCAAGCGGACAAGCACAGCAAGCTCGGGTTTGATGCCCTTTTGGCGAATGATTGCTTAATGTCTCTGTGGCTTTATGACTGACTAGACGCATGCTAAAGGAAGAACGGTAAATGGCGACAACTGTGTTGGTAATAGGCGGGACGGGTCGATTGCGAGCTGGACCATCGTGGCGATGTCGAAGCGCAGCCATACTGTCCGGACTACGTGCACAGTCTGGACAAGGAGCCGGAAGTTCGCGCGCGCACTGAGCATCTCTGACAACAATCAACAGGAACAGCTTCTCTAGGACAGCAACATGACAATCGAGAACGGTGTAGTTCAAAACAAGAAAGTCGCACTCGTTACGGGCGGCAGCAGGGGCCTGGGAAAAGATATCGCGCTTTCCCTCGCCAGGATGGGCGTTGGGATCGTACTGACCTATCATTCGAACAAAACGGAGGGTGAGCGGGTCGCAGAGGAAATCCAAGCGTCCGGGGGAAAGGCCATAGCGTTGTCCTTGGATGTTTCGATCACAGCGTCCTTCGATACGTTCTTCGATTCTTTGAGGGTCGTGCTGCCTGAAAAGTTCGGCACGGAAAAAATTGATTTCCTGATCAACAACGCCGGCTTTGGCAAAGCTATTCCAATCGAGAAGCTAACCGAGCCCGACTTTGACAGATTCGTAGACGTTCACTTTAAGGGCGTTGTCTTTCTGACCCAGAAGGCGTTGGCGATCATGAACGATGGCGGCGTGTCGTTTTCATCACAGCTGCGGCCGATCGCTATAACGTGCCCGGTTACGCCTCCTACGCCGCCTGCAAGGGAGCGGTCGAAGTCTTCACGAGATATGTGGCGAAAGAATATGGTCCACGAGGTATCAGGGCAAACGCCGTCGCACCAGGCGGCATCGTGACCGATTTCAACAACGCGGCCATCCGCAACAATCCGAAAGCGCAGGAGTGGATCGTCGCGCAGACTCCCATGGGACGACTGGGCCAAGCGCACGATATCGGCGGTCTTGTAGCTCTTCTGTGCGCCGATGATGCCCGATGGCTTACCGGCCAGCGTCTGGAAGCGACGGGGGGATTCAATCTTTAAAAGAGGAAGGGTCTGCTGACAAATGATTGCTCGCTTTGACAGATGCTTGGTGAAGCCGAGCGGAATCGGAATCGTCATCGGCAGCTCCAGATCGGCGGTCGAACGAGGCGCGTGCAGCTTCGACATCGCCTCGCCGGGAGAACGCCCACATCGCCAAGGCGGTCACAGGGACAAGCACATCTCTGCCGAGTTCTGTGAGCTTGTAGTCCACCCGAGGCGGGATGCTCGGTGTCATCTTGCGCGTAATGTATCCATCCCGCTCCAACCCCCGGAGCGTAGTTGTGAGAACCTTCTGCGAAACGGAGCCAATGCTTCGCTTCAGCTCGCTAAACCGCATACTTCCATGGGACAGCATATAGACGACGAGGATGGACCACTTGTCGCCGACGCGCGCAAGCACATCGCCGACTGAGTTGCAGATATCTGATGGCAGATCGCCAAAGTCCATAAAACGGCAAGGAGCGGTTACATTGAGGTGACCTGGTTTCAGCAAAGTGCCCTCTTGTGAGTCATTGTAATTACTCATAGTATCCAGGTATGCATCAGATACCGCGATCCGGCGACGGGTCTTCCAATCTCAATAATCAGAGCACCGTGCTAGTCACAGGCGGTTCGGGCTACCTTGCCGGCTGGATGACCGTGCGTCTGCTTCAGCAGGGATACCGTGTGCGAACGACGGTGCGAAGACTCTCGCGAGAGAGCGCCGTACGTCAAGCAGTCGCCGGGCAGGTTGACCCAGGGACGCGGCTTTCATTTGCTGCTGCTGATCTCCTGGAGGATCGTGGGTGGGATGAAGCAGTCCAGGGCTGCGACTATGTCATCCACGTGGCGTCTCCGATGGGCCAGGGGAAACCGAAAGCGGATTTGGTTCGACCAGCGCGCGAAGGGACGATTCGGCTGCTTAAGGCCGCGCGCAACGCCGATGTTCGGCGCGTTGTGCTCACGTCATCCACGGTCACCGCGAAACGTTCTCTGAAACAGGGTGAAGCCAATTCAGCGCCGGCAGATGAAAATACGTGGACCGATCCGAAGCAAGCAGGACTGAACGAGTACGATCGCTCCAAGACACTGGCGGAACGTGCGGCGTGGGAGTTCGCGAAGCAGACAAGCAGTACAGAGACGCTGACGGCAATTCTTCCTGGGATGATTCTCGGACCGATGATGACCAGGAACATCTCCGGCTCGGTTGAGGTTGTTTCTCGCATGCTACAAGGCCGGGTTCCGGCTCTACCAAACGTTGGCTTCAGCATTGTTGGTGTTCACGACCTCGCAGACCTGCATATCCGCGCGATGCTCGCGCCGGAGGCAGCAGGTCAACGCTTTATCGGAGTGGGCGACTTTCTTTGGATGACGGACATTGCAAAACTCTTGCGGGACAATTTTGGGCAACAAGCCTCGAAGGTACCTACGCGGCGCCTGCCAAATTTTATCGTCCGCTTTGCCGGCTTGTTTCAACAGGAGGCGGGCTTCATGGCTGCCCTACTTGGAAAGCGAACAGAGTTCGATGTGAGCAAAGCGGCGAGACTTCTCGGTTGGCATCCTCGCCCGGCATCGGAAGTCGTTCTAGAATGCGCGAGTGACCTGATCCGGCAGCAGCTCGTGTAAGGCTGCAGTGCGAACACTTCTGTTGCGCCGCAGAGGATTGGGTCGATAAAGGACTTGTTCTACAGTCCAGCGCTAGTGGCGATTACGACGCCATGGATCCTAATTTCATCACTGACGCTCGACGCCGAAGCTGGCTAGCTTTCGGCGGCTTCTCGGCTGGCATCAAACTACGCCGCCTAAACGAGGACGGTCTGGCTTCGTAGAAAGACACGAAGCTTTACTCACTTGCAACCCGAGAACATACTTCGGTCGATGCGCCGGCTAGACCTGGATCGCCGGTTGACTGGCAAGCGATCGAAGCGCCGTTCCTCGTTCGCCACCGCGTTGCAAGTCTCAACACTAACCTGGTCTGACGACTGGCCCCAGGCGTCGCTGGGCGCTGAGCATGGTCCTGCTCCAGCGGACATCAAACATAGCCCCGAAGCCTACTCAGGTCAGTAGTTTCGAGCAGCAGAGCTCGTATCGCCGATGTCAATCGCCTCCAATCCGGCCCCGCGAAGCTGGTTATTCAGGCCAGGCAGAGATGTTCGTTTGTACGCGCTCCACTTAGTCAGGCAGGCTTTAAGCGCCCGTGCTGATTCTTGAGAGAGCGCGATCACCTGAGAGGGCGGCGTGCGGTCCGCACCATCAATTGACGTAAGAGCAATCGTCAGTTGGCGGTTTACCGCTTCAAGACCGCTGTTCTTCTCAGATCCGGAACCGTCCAAAATGTCCTGGACGCTCTTACCGGCGGCGCTGATTGAGGCGTGGAAAGCGGATTGACCATCCTGGCCCGAACGCGACTCTGCCCTTGTTAGTTCACGCTTTGCCCTATTGATCTCCGCGATAGCCTTGCGCGTCGTCGCCATATCTTCGAACACTCGTTGCGACCATCGGAACTGCTCGGCTAGTTCTGCCGGACTTGCTTGGGTGCGAGGATCCATCGCTACTTGAACCGGTTGTGAAAAGGTCCGGCCATCCACGGTAAGTTTCGCCCGGTAAGAGCCAGGCAAAACGAGAGGGCCGATCCAGTGCTCAACACCCGTCTCGTCCGGATCGCCCGTTGTCGGTTCACCGGCACGTCCATAACGAAGATCCCAGACGAACCGATGCATTCCGGCTTGTTCGCTTAATAAGGCAGGCGTAGGCAGCCAGCGTGGAGCAATGGGCACATCTGACCCTGCCTTGGGAAAACGATCGCGGCTCCCGTATCGCCGGATCGTGTTTCCCTGTAGATCGACCAGTTCCAAAACAACCTCGCTCCCCGCTGCACCTGGCAAGTAGTAGTCGATATATGTCCCAGCAGGAGGGTTTTGGGCTTGCGGCTCTTCCGGTGGCAAAGGTGTGCCTGGAAACCGATCGCTCGAACTACGAACGGCGCGTGCCGGCTTGAATAAGATCGCTGCTGTGGAGTCCTGGTGATCGCTGATCTGGCGCAAGGGACTAATGTTATCCAGGATCCAGAACCCGCGGCCGTGAGTTGCGACTACAAGATCGTCGTCATGAATATTCAAGTCGCGCACGGAGGTAACCGGCAGGTTCAATTGAAACGGCTGCCAATGGTCTCCGTCATCGAACGACACGTAAACGCCGAACTCAGTCCCCGCGAAGAGCAGGCCTTTATGCTTCGGATCTTCCCGGACCACATTCAGGAAAGAACTCTCCGCAATGCCGGTCGTAATAGACTGCCAGGTCTTCCCAAAGTCGCGTGTGCGAAATAGATACGGATGGCGGTCGTCCAAGCGGTGACGGTCAACAGCAACGTAAGCTACGGCGGGAGAGAAGTGGCTTGCTTCTATTTGCGTAATCTTGCTCCAGGATTCTACCGGAGGCGGCGTAACGTCGGACCAACTGCCGCCATTGTCGCGGGTAAGGTGGACGAGCCCCGTATCGCTACCTGCCCAAATCTCGCCGGCGCTCAGCGGAGACGGTGCGATGCTGTAGACAACTCCGAATCCACGATCTTTTGCGTTCTCCACGGTGACCGGTCCTTCCGGCTTGCTCTCGCGTTCTCGTTTGGAGCCGGTCAGATCCTTGCTGATCGTTTGCCAGTGAAGGCCTCCATCAAGGGTCTTCATGACATACTGCGTGCCGTAATAAAGCGCTTGAGGCTGAGCTGGAGAGGCGACCAGAACGGGCGTCCACGGGTCGCGGTATTTGCGCTCGGAGATCGACTCGGCCAAGCCACCTGGAAGCGGCGATGGCGCAATGTTCTGGCTCTGCATCGTTCTGCGGTCAAAGCGATAGAGAGATCCATAAGTGCCCGAGGCGTAAATCACGTTGGGGTCTTTGGAATCGAGTGCAATGTAGCCGCTTTCGCTGCCACCCACTGTGAACCAGTCACGTGTGTCGATCTGGCCGTGATCGGTACGGCTGGCAATGGCAGCTGTGCCACTGTCCTGCTGTGCACCGTAGACGTGATAGGGAAATTGGTTGTCGACGACGACATGATAGAACTGCGCGGTTGGTTGGTTATACCAGGTGCTCCAGGTGACGCCGCCGTTCAGGGTCACCGTGGTGCCCTGGTCAACGCCGAGCACCATGTGAAGAGAGTTCGCTGGGTCAATCCAGAGCTGATGGTAGTCATCGCCGCCCGGAGCGCCCCTGAGGATGCTGAGATCTTTCCCGCCGCCGGTCAGCTTGTAAGTGGCGACGTTCGGGACGTAAACGGTATCGGGATCGTTCGGATCCACGGTAACGCAGCTGAAATACCAGGCACGGCTAGTGATCCGGGGATCCTTATTGACCCGGCGCCAGGTGTCCCCACCATCGTCGCTGCGGTAAAGACCAGCCTCCTTCGCCTCAATCGCCGCGTAAACGCGCGAACCATGCGTACCGGCGGCAATGGCGACCCCTGCCCTGCCCAAGGGCCCTTCAGGCAATCCGTTTCCTTTCAGCTCCTGCCACGTGCTGCCTCCATCTTTCGAACGGAAAAGCCCGCTTCCCGGACCTGCTAAGGGAGGATAACTACTCCATGGCGGACGGTGCGCCTCCCACAAAGAGGCGAAAAGCACTTGCGGATTATCGGGGGACATCGCCAAATCGGCGGCTCCGATCTTCGGACCTCGATACAGCACTTTCGTCCACGACTTGCCGCCGTCAGCGGAACGGAAAACACCGCGTTCCTCGTTGGGTCCATAGGCGTGCCCGAGAGCGGCAACAAAGACAAGATTCGGATCTTTCGCGCTGACGAAAATCCGGCTGATCTGGCGCGTGTCTTTCAATCCGATGTTCTGCCATGTTTTTCCGCTGTCGGTTGACTTGTAAACGCCATCGCCGCTTGCCAGATTCGAGCGTATGTCCGACTCCCCGGTACCGACGTAGATGACGGACGGCTCGGAGGGTGCAACCGCGATCGCACCGACCGAAGCAACGGGTTGATCGTCAAAGAGAGGGGTCCAGGTACTCCCAGCATCGGTTGTTTTCCAAACACCGCCGTCCACTGCACCGAAATAGAACGTGGAGCCTCCACCGGGTACGCCGCTGACAGCTACGGCGCGACCACCGCGAAAAGGACCGATGGACCGCCAGCTCATTCCATTGAATAGCGCAGGCGATACCGTCTGAGCTCCAAGAGAATAACTCAGTACGCAGGTAAGAAGACAAATCGCGAGAAGACACCGCAAACCATTTCGCATAAAAGTTCCACGATAGCGCAGATTGACAAACTTTGAATCCATACTGCATCGCCCGCAAGTAACTGAACTACAATGAGCACGGTTAGGTGATCAAACAAGGAGCTGATCTGTATGATGAACCGCTATTTCTTAGCAGTATCAATCGCCGTAGCTGCGTTGCAGGCCCAGACGGGCGGCGCCAGCATTGCAGCCGAAGCAAAGCAGTCCTATAACTCAGTGAAAAACAACATTATGAAATCAGCGGAGAAAGTCCCGGATGCGGCATATAGTTTCAAGCCGACACCCGACCTTCGCAGTTTCGCTGAAGTGCTTTCCCACGTTGCAGAGTCACAGATGCGGACATGCTCGGCCGTCCTCGGCGAGGCGAAAAGCGTTGACGCGGCCGGCAAAACAACCAAAACTGATATGACTGCGGCTCTTGAAGAATCGTTTTCTGAGTGCGACAGAGCTTACGACGCAATGACGGATGCGAATGCTATGGAGGCGATCAAGACCCCACGCGGCCAAAGATCAAGAATCGGGGCACTGGCGGCCAACACGGCGCACGACAGTGAGCAGTACGGCATCTTGTCTGTCTACATGCGGCTCAAAGGGATCATTCCCCCTTCGAGCGACCGATCGGGCAAATAAGGAGGAGGTCAATGAGGCCCTTCGCCCTGGCAAAAGCTCCTGCTGCCGCTTGTGCCTGCGTTCTGCTGCTAGGGCAAGAACTGAAGAAAGACGTTCTGACCTATCCTCTGCCGGATCCGCTGACGATGGTAGATGGTCGGGCTGTTAAGAGTGCTCAGATGTGGCGGGCAGAACGCCGCCCGGAGATACTTCGCCTGTTTGCGGAGGAGGTCTACGGGCGTACGCCTCCAGGGGACCCGGGCGTGCATTTTCGAGTTGATTCCGTGGAAAAACATGCTTTAGTTGGAGCTGCCATTCGGAAGCAGGTAACGATTTTCTTCTCGCGAAACGAGACGGGTCCGCAACTGCATCTCCTGCTCTATCTTCCAACGGGCGTAAAGGGGCGAGTTCCCGTTTTCCTCGGACTCAATTTCAACGGCAATCAGGCCGTTGCGCCCGACCCAGGAATCGCGCTTCCGGAAGTTTGGACGCGAGCGAGCTCCACCTCCGCGCCTCGCGGGAACGAACCATCTCCGTACCAGAAAAGGCAGGCTGATGAAAGCACCCGCGGCTCTGAAGCCTCCCGGTGGCAAATAGAGCGCATTACCCAGCACGGCTTTGCTCTGGCGACCGCCTACTGTGGTGATATCGAACCCGATTTCGTGGGAGGTATCCGCCATGGAGTGCGCCCCCTCTTCTTTCGTGAAGGTCAAACCGAGCCCGAACCGGATGAGTGGGGAGCCCTCGGCGCTTGGGCCTGGGGTCTTAGCCGAGCTCTCGATTTTTTAGAGAAAGAACCGCAAGTTGATGGACAGAAGGTGGCAATTTTCGGCCATTCGCGATTGGGCAAAGCGGCTCTTTGGAGCGCAGCGCAGGATCAGCGTTTCGCACTCGTTATTTCCAATGAGTCCGGCAAGGGAGGCGCCTCTCTTTACCGGTCAGCGCAAGGCGAGACCATCGAGCATCTAAACACCGCGTTCCCTTACTGGTTTTGCGAAAACTTTCACCGTTATACGGTCCATCCCGATCAGGTTCCAGTTGACGGGAATCTGTTGCTCTCGCTGGTAGCGCCCCGACCGCTGTATGTTACCAGCGCAGAACAGGATCACTATTCAGACCCCTCGGCTGAGTTTCTTTCGGAAGTGAACGCAAGCCGCGTTTACGAACTCCTGGGGAAACCGCCCATCCATTCCGCCAGTATGCCAGCTATCAACCAGCCTATGAGCGGGTGGCTCAGCTATCACCTGCGTTCCGGAAAGCACGATGTGACTGAGTTCGATTGGGACCAATACCTGGCGTTCGCAGAAACGCATTTCGGAAAGCAAAGATAACAACTAAAATCAGTGCGCCGCGATCGGTTCTTTGGCTTTAACTTTGCGCATCATCCACACCAGCGGTGCGCAGGCAAGTGCCGCCAAAGCCATGTATCGAAAGTCGTCAAGGTATGACCAAAGCTGGGCTTGCCGGGTTAATGTATTTTGAATCATGCCATACGAGCGCAACACTGAATTAGCGGCACCGTAAGTGGGAGCAAGCATCTGCTGTGTCTGCCCAAGTTGTTGCTGAAAGCGCAAGCTGGTACTTGACAGGTTGTGCAGCAGTTCAGTCCTGTGGAGCTGCTCGTGACGGGCGAGTATCGTATTGATGATCGAGATACCCACGCTCCCACCGACGTTGCGCATCAGGTTAAACAGTCCACTACCGTTACCGATACTAGCCGGCGGCAGCGATCCGAGGGTAGTCGTTGCGAGCGGCACGAATACCAATCCCAATGAGGCGCCACTAATCACGATGGGCCAGGTAAGAGACCAGGGAGAAATGTCGGTCGTCAGATTTCCCCAAACCAAGCTGCAACAACCAAAGGTTAGGAAGCCTGTGGATATAAGAATACGCGTATCGATCCGGGACACCAGCAGACCAACGATGGGCATAGCTAAAACAGCTCCGACGCCACGGGGCGAAACAGCAAGTCCGGCGTAAGTAGCCGAGTAATCCATGAGGTTCTGGAAGAAGAGCGGAAGAATGGTAACGGCGCCGTAAACACAAGCTCCAAACAAAAAGATCAGCAAACACCCGATGGTGAAGGTCCGGTTCTTGAAAATCATGAGATCCACCAGAGGCTTCTTGTTTTGCAACTGACTGATCACAAACCAGACGAAGCAGACGATCATAATGACGAAAGCCCAGCGAATCCAGGTTGCCCCGAACCAATCGTCTTCCTGGCCTCGATCAAGGATAATCTGCATGCAGCCCAGCCATACGGCAAGTAGGCCAAGACCGACACTGTCCAACTTCCCGGGTTTTGCATTCTTGATGTAAGGCGGATCCTCAACAAAGCGGGCAATCAAGAAAAGGGCGAGAAGACCTATGGGGATATTGATGTAGAATGCCCATCTCCAGGAGTATGTATCTGTGAGAAACCCGCCCAGAGTGGGGCCGAGGACTGGCGCAACAACTACGCCCAAACCGAAGATGGCTTGGGCCATTCCGCGCTGCTCAGGAGGAAAACTCTCGGTAAGTATTGCCTGAGAAAGTGGCTGGAGAGCACCGCCGCCCGCACCCTGGAACAGACGCGCAATCAGAATGGCGAGTAGGCTGGTGGCAGCTCCGCAAAAAAATGATGAGATGGTGAAAATGATGATGGACGCCATCAGAAAGCGCTTGCGACCGAACCGGAGGGCAAACCAGGCGCTAGCGGGTAAAACAACCGCATTCGACAGCAGGTAGAACGTAAGGACCCAGGTAGCCTGATCGTTCGAGGCCGATAGGCTCCCTGCCATGTAGGGCACACACACGGAAGCGATCGAAGTGTCAATCACCTCCATAAATGCCGGGAGGATAACCGCCAGGGCAATCAACCAGGGATTGACTCCTGACCGCCACTGCTCCGATTCACCGCCTTTGCTTTCAGCCACTCTGGTCTTAGATGCAGCTGAGGCGCAATTCGAACGCCGAAAGTTGACGGAACATCCCGTTACCCCAGCGCTGAGACCGTTTCATGTTCTCCCGCAATGCGGTTGTGATGCCATTTGACGACCGAGCGACAAATTAGCAATCCCAAAGCGGTGCCGCCAATATTAATCAGCACGTCGCGTATAGCCGGGTCGCGATCGGGAAAGAAGCGTTGCAGATACTCGCTACAGGAGCCGACAATCGCTCCGCACAGAAGAATCACAGCGACCTTCCTGGGAATTTGAGGGATGGCCTTCCAAAGCAGCAAGGCGAGGATGCAAAACATAGTGACATGGACGCCCTTATCTGCGAGCAAATGGATCAGGCTGTACGATGGCGTCTCTGGCTGCAATTGGCCAAATAAGGTTTGAGAGAGATAGCGAAAACTCTGCTCCGAGAACTGCCCCGCAGAGGACGTCGATGATAAGAAAATAATGCCAATCCACAACGGCACGGCCAATCTCCACGGGTTCACAGCTGAGCGACCGGAGGCCGCGAAAAGCACATACCTCATGCTAACGTGAGCCGGTTGAGTGTGACCGGTTTGCTACAAGCAATTTGGTAAAGATGCGGTCACCAGTACTACCGTGACTGGAAAGTTCCGGATACGTATCTCCTGACCCCCGCCGGTTACGTACAGGCTTGTAGAGAAGGCATGTTTCCTGAGACGGCAAAGTGGTTGACCATTGCCCGGGATGCAATTTAGAGAGGCCCGTTGATGAATCCTTGGCTATACGTTCCCGCTGCCGTGCTAAGTGCCGGCTTTGCTTACAAGTTGACTCTGGTGGTCAGACTGGTTCTGGGTCGCACGCACCACCTGGAGGCAAATCAAGGTTCAAGACATAAGCCAGCCGGTAAGGCCCGAAGCGACTCGGCTGCTGCTTAGTCAACCCGGACTCACTCTGTATGGTTGAAAGCGGCTGGTGCGCCCGACAAGATTCGAACTTGTGACCTCTTGCTTCGGAGGCAAGCGCTCTATCCAGCTGAGCTACGGGCGCATGGGAATGCTAAGAAGACTTCTTAGCTAAGGCTAATCGCGAGCCCGCTGGCGTGGACCGCGAAGCTGATGCTCCTGACGATAGCAAATCGTCGATATGCTGATGGAGAGTGTCAGGGTTCATCAACTTTTCCCAATCGGGATTCTCGAGCGCAGGAGTCTGATAGTGGATCATTCCCTTGCGGTCGATCAGTACCAGCTGAGGCACGACGTATCTACCACTCGTGAAGCCCATGAACGCCAGCATCTGGTCCCGGGCAATCCAACCGACTGGGAAAGTCACCTGGTAATCCTTGGCAAAATTTTCAACCAACAGGTCCGCGTTTTCATTGACCGCGATATCGATGGCCTGAAATCCGCGCGGGCCAAACTCAGCTTGATACTTGCCCATTACCTTCGAAGCCGCTTGGCAATGGGGACAGGTAGTAAAAATAAACTCGATGGCGACCACCTTGCCACGGTATTGGCTTAGCAGCTTTTGTCCCTGTCCAGGAACGGTAAAAGCGAGCTCCGGAGCCTTTCGCAAAGGCGCACCCGGATCCGCAGCATACAGAGAAATAGCCCAAAACGAAAGCGAAGCTAAAGCTTTCTTCAAAGTTCCGTCTCCAAAAACTTAGTTTAGCGTAAAGAAGAATCTACCGGATCGAAGGACCCGCCGTCCGGAGATCTTCGGATGCTTTCAGGCGATTCCATTCGGTCGACTCGTCGATTCCTTCCACGCTTGTGACCGTGTCCCCAGTAAGCCGCACTACAAAATATCCATTGTCCCCAGTCCCGGCAAACAGCAATTTGTCATCTGTAGACGCATCGCAACGTTTCCACTTACCATGAAGGACTTTTTCATACGATGAGAAGTATCTGGCTGCCTCGTCATTCGAGTCCCATTGCGAGGAGTAAGTCAGGATCGGCTTCCGTTCTTTGCCGAACGACAAGATTTTAAACTGACCCCCACGCAGGTGGGCTGACTGCTGGTGCGCCGCTTCTTCGCCCAGATATTGCTGCAAAAGGATCTCGTGATCAAACTCTCCGACTGATCCCTCCGCGATCTCTTTTGTTTGCTTATCGGAAGAAAGTTGCGGAAGACCTGGCTCAGAGGGCTTGACGCGGTTAAAGTAAAGCTCAGGATGAAGAATCTGCGCGGAGTCTACAGGAGGATCGGTAAACACTTTCCTGAATGACTCCTTACCCGCTTTTTTATAAACCGCATCGAAGAACAGCGTTCCTTGGGCATAGGGGAACAGTAGTGATTGACGGATGTAGAGTGGGGCTTGTTTGAGGACGGGAAAGTCGGACGCAGACGATCCATTCGCGTCGACCAAAGAGTTCAGCATCTCCGCGGTCGGAATGGGTGGCTGCCCAGCCCGCTGTAGTTCGTAAGCAATCATCAACCAGGAAGCTTGGCCTTCGACTACAGCAGACCGGGCGAGATTCTCGTCATCGTTTGCGGGCGCTTGGTCCATGTATTTTTCGAGATCGAAATGCTGGTCAGCGAGAGCATGGGACAACTCATGAGCCAGTGTTGTTGTTTCATCGTCCAATGAGGAACCCTCAAGAAGGAACAGCTTTTTCTGGTCGTAATCGTAAAAGGCTGCGGCTTGCTCGGTCAGCAGATCAATGGTCGATTGGCGCAAGTTGAAATCTTGTGGAACCAATCCAAACAGTTTGAGCGATAACTCATCGGCATAGATCTCTTCAGGCCGCAGAGTTTTTTTTATTCGTTTAGTAAGGAACGAACGCAGCTGACGTTTGGACATGCGTCCCGATTGGACGGGGCGCCTCGCTTCCCATCCAGTGATCTCAGACAACGATTTAACAATCGAGTCGATGCGGTTTAAAGCCGAATTGTCGTTTTGCCTCGTGTTAGCCGAACCGAGGAAAAACGGCACACCACAAACCAGGATTGCGGCGACTAAGCGACGAAACATGCAAAAGTAATGAGTGCGGCGAGAGGAACTACTCTCTAGGTTACTGAATGAAGCCGAGTATCAGCCACTGCTATCCCGCCTCAATGTGCAAAAGTAAGCAGGCTTTGGATCCCGTTCCAGACAATCTGAACTCCAATGCACAGAAGAATGAAAGCCGTCAGGCGGACAAAAACGTTCATAGCCGTTTCGCCCAGCACTCGTGCAATTCGTTCGGCAGAGCGATAGCAAAAGTAAATGGTGATCGCAACCAGCGCAGGCCCGACCAGAGCATTGACAAAACGCAGAAGTACGGACCTGTGGAGCACCTCATTTGCGCCGAGGGTGATCGCTACCGAGATGGAGCCAGGACCGACGGTAAGAGGCAACGTTAAAGGATAGAAAGCGCGATTGGCAATATCCTCACAACTGATTTGCTTCTCAGGGCTGCTGCGCGCGTGGTCACCTGACGTAGTCAGAAGATTCCAACCGGCCGACATCACCACCAACCCGCCCCCCACTTGAACAACCGGAATGGAGATACCGAAAAAATCCAGAATGTGGGTGCCAATCAGCATCGATCCAGCGAGCAACCAGAAGCTGTTAAGTGCGATTTTGCGGGACAGAATGGATCGCGCTTCGGTCGAATACCCCGGAGTGAGGCTGAGAAAGATGGGACTTGTTCCCAGCGGATTCACGATGGGGAACAAGGCTGTCAAGATGACCAGGCAACTCTTAAAAATGTAAATGATAGCCGCGAGAGACACTCGAATCCAGAATAGACGCAGAGGGAGCGCAAGCTGCGCTCGATGTTATTCTGAAGTCGCTCCCGCCTTGTCTCCTCATGGATTTTCTCGCAGGTCTTAATCCCCAACAGCGTGAGGCGGTGGCACACGTAGAAGGACCGCTATTGCTCTTAGCGGGAGCAGGCAGCGGGAAGACTCGCGTGATCACTCATCGAATCGCGCATCTGATCGAGACCCAGCGCGTACCTGGTCCAACGGTCTTAGCCGTCACATTCACCAACAAAGCCGCGGACGAGATGCGTCAGCGGGTTTTATCACTGCTAAGCAACACCACTACCGCGCACGTCCCCATGGTCTCTACGTTCCATTCATTCTGCGTTCGGCTATTGCGGCGTGATGGCGCTACCCTGGCAGAGATTAGGCCGGGCTTTACGCGGCAGTTCACCATTTACGATGACGACGACCAGGTATCGCTTCTGAAGTCGATCTACAGGCAACTAGGCCTCGACGAGAAGTTTATGCAGTACCGGGCAACGCTTTCTCGGATCAGTCACGCCAAAAGCCACGATGAAACGCCTCAGGACTGGTATAAGGCAGCAACTGACCCCAAGCTGACCAGGCTCGCGAAGATTTATGAGCAGTATCAGGAACGACTCTTGCAGGCAAACGCGCTTGACTTTGACGACCTGTTACTCGAGCCGGTTCGCTTACTGAAGCACGACGAGGCGCTGCGCCAGCTCTATAATCGTCGCTTTGAGTTCGTGATGATCGACGAATATCAGGACACCAATCGCAGTCAATACGAGCTTATGCGTTTGCTGACGCAGGTCCGTCATAACGTTTGCGTCGTTGGTGATGAGGACCAGTCAATTTACGGCTGGCGCGGTGCGGATATCCGGAACATTCTAGACTTTGAACGCGACTACCCCAACGCGGTGGTGATTCGGCTGGAGCAGAACTACCGCTCGACGAAAAATATCCTGGAAGCAGCAAGTTCGGTCGTTGCTAACAACAAAGAGCGCAAAGGGAAATGGCTCTGGACCAGCTCGGACCCGGGCTCCAAGATCGGCTTCTATGAAGCGCCCGATGGAGAGAACGAAGCGCTTTTCATCGCGGACACGATCGAAAAAATCCTTTCTAAGAGTCCGGGAGAGCGCGTTGCCGTGCTCTACCGGACTAACTTTCAATCGAGGCAAATCGAAGAGGCCTTGCGCCGTTATGGACGCAAGTATCTGGTCGTCGGAGGGTTCAGTTTTTATCAGCGGGCAGAAGTGAAAGATCTCCTCTCCTACCTCAAGATTTCGCTGAGCCCCCAGGACTCGATTGGTCTGCTCCGCATAATCAACACGCCGGCCCGCGGTATCGGAAAAGGAACCATCGAGCAAGTAGAGCAGTTCGCGCTGGCCCACGGCATGAGTCTTTGGAACGCGCTCCCAAAGATGCTGGAGGAGAGAGCTTTCCCAACGCGAGCCGAATCGGCTGCAAAGTCGTTTATGGCTTTGATCAATGATCTGAGCGAGTCGGCAAAGACAAAGCCCGTTCACGAGGTTTTGCGCGATATCCTTCAGAAGACTGGTTATGAAGCGATGTTGAAGAGCGACGTCTCGCCCGAGGCAGAGTCGCGTCTTGGAAACATCGAAGAGCTTGTCAACGCAGCAGTTGAGGCCGCTGAACGGGGCGAGACTGCGGCTGAGTTCCTCGACCATGCTGCTCTCGTCGCCGACTCAGATGCCCTGGATGAGCAAGCAGCCGTCTCACTGCTGACCATCCACAACGCCAAGGGACTCGAGTTCCCCAACGTGTTTGTAGCTGGGCTTGAAGAAGGCATCTTCCCGCATAGCCGTTCGCTCAACTCTGAAGCGGCAATGGAAGAAGAGCGCCGGCTCTGCTACGTATCCATGACGCGCGCCGAGAAGCGCTTGTACCTGACCTGGGCGCGTTACCGTCGCCGTTTTGGAGGATCCCAGCCGGAAGTCTGCCTGCCTTCCCGGTTTTTGAACGAAGTGCCCGCCAGCCTGCGAGAAAGGCTGTCATCAGAGAATAAGGGCCGAGCCGAGGAGGTAGATCTCTTCGCAGAGCAGTCTGACGTTCGCGAATCAGTAAAGCGCAATTTGTATACGGGACGCACTTACAACTCGGTGGAAAATATCTCGCAGTTCTTTGCCGAGCGCGGCATGCCGCCTCCGTCTGGATTTACCAATCGGCCGTCGGCAAGACAGCCCGCGCCGCCCATCGCTGCTGCAACACCGGCGACAAGATCGGACCCCAATGGAGCAGCGCAGCCCAAGACGGCAACAACCGGTCTTCCGGCTCGGAGTCAGGGGTCGCCCCAAACATCACCTCAAGCAACAATGTTTGAGGCGCCAGCTTCTGCCCCAGCCCACGTTCCTTCAGTCGCTCCGTCCAGCCGCTCGGTTCCAGCTCCACGGACCGGCAACGGACGTCAAGCCGTCGGATTCGCCGCAGGAACTGTGATCCACCACCCCAAATATGGCCGCGGCACGATTCTTCGCCGGGAGGGCGATGGAGAAGATGCGAAACTAACTGTAAGTTTCCCGGGACACGGGTTGAAAAAAATCGTTGAAAAGTACGCAGGGATAAAGATCGATCGATGAACACGAAGCATGTTGAGAATAAAGAAGAACGCAAGACACTGAAGCGCGCGGCACGTAAGGAGGCGGCGCCGATCGGGAAACGCGCTGCTGGCGAAGCGCGCGGGTCCAATAAGCGCAAGGTGAAGAAGATCGTCAAGGGCCAACGTAAACGCTAGACTCTGATTAATGACAACTTGGGGCGGTGGAATTGCCCGCCTCAAGCTCTCTTTACATTAATTTTCTGGCGGATACCGATACCCGGCGTAGCCAGCCGAAATCCGACTCTCTCCATAGCTGTCTGGATGTACTGGTTTTTCATGAACCAGCGCCAGACATTTCCGCTTAGGCAGTTTTCGATGCTGAGAACAGAAATGCCCACGTCAATACCAACCACGTCTTGGTTCACCCACAACTTTTGATCTTTCCAGTTGGGATTGAACGCATCCGCAAACCCATAGCGGCCGTAGATCTGGTCTCCGTAGACGTTGTACATCTCGCGGAGAACAGGAAGGCAAATCTCGTGGGCAAACATCAGCGAGCCTGCAGCCGCACAAGGAACGAGCGTTCCGTTGATCGGGCCTACGTACGGTGGTCCACCCCACGCAACGTAGCCAGCCGGGCTGTCGGAAACAGTAATGCCCCACATGTTGGGACCGTAGTCGCCGTACTTTGACTGCAGGCTAATGCAGAAATCACGGTGAGCATAGGTCGCAATCTGAGAGTTGCGGAAGTAGTCCAGATAAGACGGATCGCCGTCTTGCTGATGGCGAAAGTCAATCCAGGCGTGCGAGAACTGGTGCGTGAATAAGGGTCCACCGCTGACGAAGGTCCAATCATCGTAATGCACCTCCGGCCGGAGCCAGGCGTACCAGCTCTCAGGAGAGATGGAATGGCGGGAAGAACCGATCGCTAGCAGATACAGAACCGAGGCTTCACTGTAAGCAGTCCAACGTTGAGTCAGAAACCCTGATCCGGGGCGCGATCCGTGAGAGAGAAGCAAGGGGCTTCCATCGAGCATCCATGCGAAATCAACGCGATCGAAAATCTGCCGGGTCAGGGTCTGTATTTCTCGATCGTTGGAGAAGAAACCAGCCGCGGTCAGGGCGCCGCACAGAAAGAGAGCTGTATCGATGCTTGAAATCTCAGAACTAAGCCGGCGCACTCCTGTACTAGCATCCATGAAATGGTAGTACCAGCCGTGGTCATGAAAGGCATGCCCCCAGAAATATCTGAGGGTTATCAAAACTCTGAGACGGACCTTGTCGTGAGGCAGCCAACCCCGGCTTGCGCCGATGCATAAAGCGCTCAGTCCAAAGCCAGTTGCAGCCAAACTGCCTACGTTGTTGCCCGATTGGGATCCGTCGTTTTTGGCGCGGTCCATAACAATACCGGTATGCTCGTCCGACTGCTCCCAGAAGTAGCGGACACTTCGTTTCGCAAAATCCTCGAGAAATTGGCGCTCTTCCGGCCTTAAAGGGACAGAGATATTGGGAGGCGCTGCTCCCTGCGCACTTCCGCCAACCAAAGCTGCGCCAGCCGTAGACAATAAAAATTCCCGGCGCGAGAAACTCGGGTTCTTGCGTTCGACCGCCATTTGAAAGTGAGTAGGAGAATGTTGGAAGACTCTCTAAAAGGTAGATGTCAGAGAATTCTGCGGGGTTCCCGTTGCTACTGCACCTTCAGTTTACCGGATATATACGCCGTCCGCCAACAAGCTCTTAAAAGCTGAACCGAGCCTGTAGTTCGACCGCTCTTCCGGAGAGCTCGTTTATCGGCTGACCAAACTGTGGATTATCTACGAATGTGCTGGCATCGCCAAAATTGAACGGCGCAAAATTCTGCTGGTTGAAGGCATTGAAGAGATTCAAGCGCAGATCAATCTGCGCCGCTTCCCCCAGAACTTTGTTAGGGAATTTCACCACTTTGTCTACGCTGAAATCAACATCCTTATACCAGGGCCCGCGAAACACATTGCGGCCAATGCCCGGGGGAAAGGTAGTCAGTCCCGTTGGATAGGTGTAGCGGAAATAGGCCGAGCCACCGCCGGGGAAATTGCCGTTCGGTCGTAAGAAGGCCGCATTTGACTCGCCCTCTAATGCGCACGCACCACCTCCGCCGCAAAGGTACGAATAGGGACGGGTGGGTGACAGAGCAGCACCTGTGGCCGTCTGCTCCGCTTGGCCCGTCTTCGGAGTCCAGGGGAACCCAGTGTGAAACGTGAAGATGCTATTGATCCGCCAACCTCCTAAAGCCTTTCCAAGCAGCCCTTTCTGGTTCCGGTAGAAGGGAAGTTCGTAAAGCCCCGATAGCGTCTCGGTGTATTTGACGTCGTAATCAGATGGCCCATACTCACTATGAAAGTCTTGCGGATAAGTTGGATTTGTCCCGCCCCCTGGTCCCTCATAGGAGTTATTGTCGAGGCTCTTCGCCCAACGGAAGTTGTTTTGGAACTGAATGCCTCGTGAGAGCCGTTTCGAAAATGTTGTATTGAGAGCGTTATAGTTCGACACGGCGTCAGGAGCGATGCTGAATATGTCACTGAAGTTCGTAACTGCAGCGCCGCTCGATGGAAAGAGAAATTTCTGATCGACTAAGTGCAATAAGCGGTGATCGTCGCTGCCCTGGTAGCCGATGGTAAATACGAAGTCGCGTGCAAAAGTAAAGTCGGTTTCGAGCGAGTAGATGTAGGCGTAAGTCGTGGGAAAAGATCTCGGAGTGGCGTAAACCTGCACAGCCTCCCCATTCGGGGTGTTCGTCGCCGGATTGATGCCCGTGGCAGTGGCAGGATTAAACGGATAGGAGTAGATGGAATTACTCGCACCGACGCCGTATTTGATTGTCCCAGCCGCGAGCGGACTGGCGGCCGATCCGCAGCAAAAACCAAAAACCTCCGAATTGGGATTATCTTGTCGCGTAAGCGCCAGCAAGGAGTCTTCCGGTCGGTTGTACATCATCCCAAATCCGCCCCGCACAACCATTGCAGGTTTGGGACTGTAGGCAAAGCCAAACCTGGGAGCCACATTATTGGTTCGAGCATTATAAAGCTGGCTCACGTGCTGTATAGTCGATTGCGTTAAATTACCGTAACCAGGACCGGGAACCCAGTCGTAGAGGTTGCCCCGCTTTTCCGTTAGCGGTGTGAAGTCTTCCCAACGAACCCCTAAATTGAGCGTCAGGTTAGGCGCAATCTTCCAATCATCTTGCAGGAACAGCGCATAAACTCCCGTTCGGAAATAGTGCTGCGTGACCGGAGGCCCGCCGTTTGCAGGATTCGCCGAGATACCTTCATAAACCGGCGCGTCGTTGGCAAAATTCCAAAGGTTCTGAACCGAGTAAACTGGCCGGGCGGCCCCTGCCAGATTGTCGTTGTCCTGCTCGCGGCGTAACTCAAAACCCAATTTGAAGGCATGATTCCCCGCTACCTTGCTGACCGCATCGCGAAACTCGTACGTATTTTGAGCAAAGACGCCAGGGCTGGTGTCACCCTGGTTAGCCCCATATTGAATCTGTGCGAGCGCAGGAAACTGCACGTTTACCTGTGGAAGCTGATAATTCGTCGTTCCCGGGCTGGCAAGCTGATCGAAGGCAAAGCGGGTAAAGTTGCCTCGCGCTTCGTTAAGCATTGTCGCTGACAGCGTATGGGTCCAGATCACCGTTACCGCAGCCGTCGCCGGCGCCGAGAACTGGTCGGCATTGGGCCTGCTAGTCGGATCGGGAGCACCAAGCTGCCGTGAGTTAGTGACGTATTCGCTCCCAGCAACAAGATCGTTATTACGCGTCCAATCAATGCGCCCATTGTATTGCCGGCCCGTATTACGAGTCGGTGCCGCGACACTTGCATATTCAACGTCTGGAATGCCGTCCAATCCCGCTCCTGCCGAGTTCTGCGGGAAATAGCTTCCAAGGCTGCCTCCGATAGAACCTAAATCCAGCGCTCCGTTCACTACCTGGCAATTTGGCAACTGACCGGCGGGACAACCACTCAGGGGCAGTATGTTTGCTACTCGAGGAGTATTTCCTGTCGCGCCTATGATCTTTGCTGCCGTGCTGTTCGGACGCAGGCTCAATACCGCCTGATCGAATTGCGGAGTTTCTACATATTGAGGAGTGAATGAAGTGGAGTACTCATGCACGCCCTCGAGAGAGAAGAAGAAGAATAGTTTGTTCTTCAAGATAGGACCACCAACGCTTCCCGCATAGTTACGGAAGTTGTTATTCACCCTGGTGACGGGGATGTTAGGGAGAGACGGCTTGTTATACGCGTTGAACTTGGGATCCTGAAAGAGGAACAGAGCGCTTCCGTGAAACTGGTTAGTCCCGTTCTGCGAGACCGTTTCGATCTGAGCGCCCGTGTTCCGGCCATACTCGGCCGAGTACGCGTTGGCGTTTACACGAATCTCTTTCACTGACTCCTGATTCGGAGTGATAACCGCTGCCCCGCCCCATTGGAGGCTGTTCACACTTACTCCATCGATCAGGTAGTTATTGGCTGTTAAGCGCTGTCCATCGGCCGATATGGGCACCTGGTTTTCGACTTGGAACAACGAAAAGTTCGACCCTCCCGGTCCGGCTGCGGCGTTGCCACCTGAGTTAGGGAACGCGACCGATTTACCGGATCCATCTCTGGCAGCGTCACCAAAAATCCCTGGAGCGAGCCGTAACAACTCATAAGGATCCCGGCCAATCTGCGGTAGCTGCAACACCTCCTGATTCGTCAAGGCGCGGGAGACATCACCATTGGTCGTCTCGATAGCCGGTGAGCTTTCCGCTACGACGGTAACTTGTTCGGAGACCTGGCCCGCCTGCAGACCGATATCAGCAGTAGCAATTGACTCTGCACTGACCGTGACAGTAATCGCCGATGTCTTGAACCCTTTTTGACCGGCTTCAACCGTGTATGCGCCAGGACCAAGTTGAAGACAGTGATATGTACCGCTCTCATCGGAGGCGACCTCCACCTTACGCTGGCTCTCGGTGCTCGTACAGGTGATACTTGCCCCAGGCACTACAGCGCCGCTCGGATCAGATACGGTGCCTTGGATCCCACCTCTAAACTGACCGAATAGAGGCACCCCAGCAAACATCAATGCAAGGACAGACATAGTCCGGATATTGCGAGACATATTGCATAGATCTTACTTCATTCTGGAGAATTGGGGTTTATTCTGTTGCCCCAGCCAATGTAGGACACCTAAGCCTCAATATTCATGGACGTTCTGTGTGCCGCTATACTCTCCCTTTACACAACAATGAACCAGTTGCTAAGGACCAAGAACATCGACGCGCTTGTTGAAGAGACACACGTTGAAGGTAAGCGGCTGAAACGCACGCTGGGCCCCTGGAGCCTGATTGCTTTCGGGATTGGAGCGGTTATTGGCGGCGGCATCTTTACCGTCACCGGGACTGCCGCAGCTGGGCAACACTTAAGCGTTCCCTCAGTTCTCAATGCTCCGGTACTTGATTTGATGTTGCACGGAACGTCGGCCCTCTCTATGACCGGCCGGCCAGGAGCAGGCCCTGGACTCAGTCTTTCCTTCATCTTGGTAGCGATCACCTGCGGATTTGCTGCACTCTGTTACGCCGAACTGGCTTCCATGATTCCCATTGCAGGAAGTGCTTATACGTATGCGTATACCACCCTTGGTGAAATCTTCGCCTGGATTATCGGCTGGGATCTCATACTTGAATACGCGGTTTCTAACATGTCTGTGGCGGTCGGCTTCTCCGCCTATTTTAATGTCATGTGCGACTACCTCTTTGGTGCGCATCTGCCCAAGTACCTCTCTGAACCGGCGATTGTGGATGGTCATTTGACAGGCAGCTGGTTCAACGTTCCCGCTCTCCTGATAGTCATGATGCTGAGCTGGATTCTGGTGCGAGGCGTTAAGGAGAGCGCAGGCGCAAATAACGTCATGGTAGCCATCAAGCTCGGGGCTGTATTGCTTTTCATCTTCGGTGCTGCCCGTGCCGTGCAGGTCTCCCACCTCACTCCCTTCCTCCCGAACGGCTTTCGGGGAGTTGTGAGTGGTGCAGCGATCGTCTTCTTCACTTTCATTGGATTCGACTCGGTATCAACTGCTGCTGAAGAATGCGAACGTCCACAGCGCAATATGCCCATCGGCATCATCGGGACGCTCATCGTTTGTGCCATTCTCTACACCTCTGTCGGATTTGTGCTTACCGGCATTGTCGATTGGCGAACGTTGAACAACGCCTCTCCGGTTGCTAATGCCCTGCAACAAATCGGTATGAACCGGCTACGGTTTACTGTGACGGTTGGCGCTCTTCTGGGAATGCTTTCTTCTTTACTGGTTTATCAGTACGGGCAGGCACGCATCTGGTTTGCCATGTCACGGGACCGCTTGCTTCCCGATCTGTTCTCCCGTGTCCATAAGAAATTTCAGACTCCGCATATCAGCACTTGGCTTGCTGGTCTAGCCGTTGGCATTCCGGCTGGCATCTGGGACATTGGCACGTTTGCAGACCTCTCGAACATCGGAACTCTCTTCGCTTTCATCATCGTTTCGGCAGGTGTGGTAATCCTGCGGCGCACTCAGCCCGAGAGAAAGCGATCCTTTGCCGTTCCCTTTTGTCCGGTGACACCCATCATCTCGGTTGTCTGCTGCTTTGGTTTAATGCTGGGTTTGCCCTTGGAAACGTGGATCCGATTTTTTGTTTGGCTTGCCATTGGGCTAGTCATCTATAGTTCTTACAGCCGCAGGCGCAGTCCGCTTCATACTGTTGATTAAGTTATGAATGTAAAGCTCACCTGGCAGCTGATCGTCTTGGGAGCTTTGTTCCTATGGGCTTTCCTGGCGCAAGGTTCATTTTCCGCGTTAGTCATCTACAGTCAACTTTCCGGTCACGCCGGTGTCGCTCTGCCCTTTCATCGAACTGACCTGACCAGGACAATTAGTTCTGTTCCGCCCCCTTTTTCTATCCATACTGGACAAACTCTGGTAGGCACCGTCGAGAGGCGCATAGCCGGTCGTACGACTATCTTGAATCTGCCGGTCCAGATTCATCAAGATCCTGTTGCGCCTCTCCATTGGGTAAGTGTCATCGGTCTCCTCCTCTTTCTTCCGCTCAGTTGCTTGCTGGTCGGGTTCTATATCGCCTTTGCGCGTCCGCTCGATCCCTTGGCCTGGATCACCATGACAATGCTGGTCTCCTTCGGACATATCGCTGGAAGCGGAACATCATGGGCGCTATCGTCTCCCTGGCGCGAACTGCTCTTGGCTTATCACCCGATCTTCAGCAACACGTGACCGTTATGGCTTGTGCTCTTCGTGTCGTATTTTCCTGTAGCGTTTCCCTGGGCTGTTCGATGGAGATGGCTGATTTCGCTTTTAGCTATTCCGCCGCTCGCACTTGTCTCCGAAGATGTTTATGGGGCTTCGAGGCGGGTGCTCACATTGATAAGCTTGGCTGGCTAGCAGCTTTCGAGCAAGAAACAGATCACGGCATTACGTCCTGTTTGCCGCACATGTTTTCACATTTTCCCTTCCTGCTCGGCTGGAAGGCGGGTATCGTTCAGAACCCAGATGCGAGACGCCGGCTGCGGTTGTTGGTTCAAGGGTGCTCTGTTTCACTCACTCCATTGCTTCCGGTCGTGCTCTCGCATCGCGGCATGATCCCAGTTATGCCCGTTTGGCCAAATCCGCAACAAGGCGCTGCTGATTGAAACCGTGGCACAGCGAATCGCCGCCGCTCTACACATCGAGCAGATCGCCGTGTTGCTAGAAGCGGGCGAACAGTATGCACCAGCTTACGCAATGGGATTCAGTCACTCATTCCCTGCTATAAGAATGTCGCGCGATACGGCTACGATTCGCTTGCTCCGCCGGCAGCACTCTCCCTCGCGCGTTTATTTCGACGACCCGCAGTCATGGGTTCACGGCACGTCTGACAACGAACAGAATGTTCTGCGAGACCTGAACACACAGGTTCTTTTGCCGCTCAGTATCAGTCAACGGATACTCGGAGTCATCAGCCTAGGACCGAAACGTTCAGAAACCCCTTACTCTCAAGCCGACCTTCAATTGCTGGGCGCCGTCGCTTCTCAAACAGGTCTGGCACTCGAAAATGCTGAACTGACCGAAAGCATTCGGCACGAAGTGGCCCAGCGTGAGCGGCTGAACGGGGAGCTTGAGATTGCCCGTGAAGTTCAGCAGCGCCTCTTCCCGCAGTCGCTCCCTGCAGTAAAGGGGCTCGACTTCGCAGGCTATTGCCGCCCTGCCGAGGGCGTTGGAGGCGACTATTACGACTTCATCCGTCTTGTAGATGGCTGTCTGGGAATCGCTGTCTGCGATGTCTCGGGCAAGGGGATCGCGGCTGCGCTCATGATGGCGAGACTGCAGGCGTCACTGCGTGGTCAAACAATCAATCCCTCTCCAGCCTGAGCGAGATGATTCAGCACATCAACAGACTCGTTTACGAAGCTTCTGCGGCCAATCGTTACGCTACTTTCTTTTACTGCGAATACAATCCCAATCAGCGAGTTCTCCGGTATGTAAATGCCGGACACAATCCTCCGATTCTCCTTCGCAGAGAAGGCAACGAACCTCTCATTCTCAGGCTTGAAGACGGCGGCACCGTGATTGGACTCTTTGCCGACATCCCTTACCGTGAGTCCAAACTGCAGTTGGCGACTGGGGACGTGCTTGTAGCTTTCACCGACGGCATCAGCGAGGCTATGGATCTTAGCGACGACGAATTGCCGAGTCTCGGCTGATCCAAGCCATCGAGGAATGCGGGATGCGTACGGCAGCCGATGCGATCACTCAGATCCTGACGCGTGTCGACGCGTTCACCGCCGACGCTCCCCAGCATGACGACATTACCCTCGTTGTTGTACGCATACACTGAGCCTATTTTGGACGCCAGACTGCAGCTTCCCCGGGATAAATCTCAGCCCGAAGCCACTACAAACTAAAAACCCTCCCACACGAGAGCCGGGAAGCTACACACAGTGTGAAATCCCACTGACTCATAAAGCCGAATCGCCCCTGCATTGGAGCACGTAACTGTCAGGCTGACAGTTGTGCACCCAACGCTGGCCAAGTGGACCAGAGATTGCCGCAAGAGCTCATATCCGATGCGAGCTCCACGCACGGCAGGTAAGACACATAATTGCGTAACGTGACCGGAACTCGCAGAAACAAGACTGGTAAGACAAACACCGCACACCCTGCCCGTCCTGTTGTCGACAGCAACTCGCGATGATGCGGCAGAGAAATTCCCGCACCCTGGGAAGCGAACGATGTTTGTGAGAAAGTGGCGTGCCCCCGGAATGGTTCGGTATTGATCGTTTATGTCGCTATCAACATGGCCGCGATACGCGGCTGCCACGAGATGAGCGATCTCTTCTGCGAGTCGTTCCTCCCATGGAGAGAACGTAACACCTAAGTCGGCAGACGGCACACGGAGCTTATGAGTCTCACCTTGCTCCAGTTCCATGAAGAAGCGATCGTGACGTGTAAGGTAGCGACTGAACGGCAAAGCCGACAGCGCACCACGATACATCATCAGCTGAGACTCTATCCGGCGGATACCGGCCGTCAGCATCAATCCCTGTACCAAGGCCCCAAGAAGCATGCTTTCGTTGGTAGGGGTTGCATACTGATCTCGCACGTAGAAGTCGCCGATTAAGCCTTTGCGACCTTCCACCACGAAATAGGCGTAACCGATAACGTCTTTGCTCTTACGCAGTGCGTAACCGCAAAGTGAGTGAATGTGTACGAAGCGGCGAAGCAGATCGGCAGACGGCCGAAAGTCCCATACAAAGCGCCGCTGCCATGCCTGGATCTCTTCGTGGAGCAAAGGATCGAGGTCGCTCACGCTTACCTGGGAGAGCTCAACTACTTCAGGCAGGAGAGCTTCGGACAGCGCCGCCATATTGCGAACTAGCCGTTGACAGATGCTGGTTCTAAAGCCGAAATTGTGCTTCGTTGCGCAAGAAAGCCGCCAATTTGAGCTGTTGCCCGCCTTGTTCGCTCGTCATCTTCTATTAAGCTAAATCGGACAAAGCCCTCACCCATTGGACCGAAGCCAATCCCGGGGGACACAGAAACACGCGCCTCTCTCATCATCAACTTCGAAAACTCCAGCGAACCCATTTCTTTGAAAGCGTCGGGGATCTGGGCCCACACAAACATGGAGGCTTGCGGGGGCTCAATATGCCACCCCACAGCCCTCAAACCCGCAATCAATATGTCGCGACGGTGCTGATACAGTTCTCGAATCTCCCCTGGAGCATCGGTACACTCCTCCAATGCAACGACCGATGCAATCTGAATCGGTTGAAAAATCCCGTAGTCCAAGTAGCTCTTGATGCGAGCCAAGGCTGCAATCAACTTGCGATTCCCCAGACAGAAGCCTACCCGCCAACCAGCCATGTTGAAGCTTTTCGTCATAGAGTAAATTTCCACGGCGTGATCAGAAGCACCTTCTACTTGCAAGATGCTAGGCGGACGGTATCCATCGAAACCAAGCTCGGCGTAAGCAAAATCATGGACGATGTAGGTGCCGTACTGCCTCGCTAACGAGACTATCTCTCGCATGAACTCCAGATCAACGCATACCGTAGTTGGATTGTGCGGAAACGAGATCAGGATGACCTTCGGCTTCTTGGCAGCCGACCGGTATAGCTTCTTCAATTCACTCAGGAACGTTCCGGCATCCGGCATGGGTAGCATCTGAGCTTCCCCTTCTGCCATGATCACTCCATATTGATGAATCGGGTAAGCAGGGTTGGGTGACACGACCACATCGCCCGGCCCGATGATGGCAAACAGGAGATGAGCAAGAGCATCCTTTGCTCCGACAGTGACAATCGCCTCGCACTCGCTGTCGAGATGAATGCCATATTGGTCTGCATACCGCTTCACAATGGCTTGTCGCAGAGCCGGAATACCTCGCGAGACCGAGTAGCGGTGATTTAAGGGGTTCTGGACCTCTTCGATCACTTTGTCGACCACGGGTCTAGGTGTCGCTCCGTCCGGATTCCCCATGCCCATGTCAATGATGTCTTCGCCGGCAGCCCGAGCCTTGTCCCTCAAATCATTCAGAACCGCGAACACATACGGTGGCAGCTTCTTAATTCGATAGAAGTCTTCGCTCGGCGGTAGCGGCATATTGCATTAGTGTAACCAGGAAGCGGCCGAGTAGTCGATTAAGGCCGGCTAAACCATAGCTTTGATCGCACGCGCAGGCAACATGATGACTGCTTTTACCAATCCCAAGGCACCTTCCACGGCGATTCCTACAATTCTGAACGGTACCAGAATGAGCCAGACCAGGGGATAGCAGATAAGGGCCAGAAGTGCCAGTGGCCACGAGAACACGAAAAGTAAACACCAGAGAATGAAATTCAACATCGCTCGAGACCCCTACCCGGTAACGACGAATGGGACCCAAAGGTTCATTTGTTTCGTTAGTTCGTAGGATTATCGATCTCGGTTCCTCTTAAGATAGAAGGGAGGACGGGTGTGACGTTTGAAAAACGATGACACGGCTGTCTGGTAGGAGAACAAACAATGGCTAAGACTTTATTAGAGCAGCTCCGAGAAATGACTATAGTGGTTTCGGACACCGGGGATATCCAGCAGATCGAACACTACAAGCCGCAAGACGCGACAACCAATCCGTCTTTGATCACAGCCGCGGCGCAAATGCCGCAATACAAAGAAATCGTCGATGACGTTCTCTTAAAAGCAAAAGAAGAACTTGGTGACAGAGCAAAGGATCAGGAAGTAGCGAATCTTGCCTTTGAAGGACTCGCTGTCGCTTTCGGGCAAAAAATTCTGAAGGTGATAAAGGGGCGAGTGTCAACCGAAGTGGACGCGCGCGTTTCCTTCGACACAGAGGCAACGCTAAAAAAAGCGCACTCCATCATTGATCAATACGAGAAGGCGGGCGTCTCCAAGGATCGGGTTCTAATTAAGATCGCCTCTACCTGGAAGGGCATTAAGGCTGCAGAGAAGCTGGAAAAGGAAGGCATTCACTGCAATCTGACTCTCCTTTTCGGCATGCACCAGGCAATTGCCTGTGCGGACGCCGGCGTCACTCTGATCTCCCCCTTCGTAGGTAGAATTCTCGACTGGTACAAGAGGGATACCGGCAAAGATTATCAGGGCGCAGAAGACCCGGGTGTTCAATCCGTTACCAAGATTTATAACTACTTTAAGAAGTATGACTACAAGACGGTTGTCATGGGCGCAAGCTTCCGAAACATCGGGGAGATCAAAGAGCTAGCCGGATGCGACCTTCTCACCATCTCGCCTCAGCTCTTGAAGGAGCTTGATTCGACTGAAGGCGATCTGCCTCGCAAGCTCGATCCTGAAAAAGCGAAAAGCGAGCAGATTGAAAAGATCTCGATGGATGAAGCAACTTTCGAGCGGATGCACGAAAGCGACAAGATGGCTTCGGATAAGCTGACCGAGGGAATCAAAGGATTTAGTGATGCCTTGGTATCACTTGAAAAGCTTCTGTCTGATCGACTAGCTGAGATGGGTGCCAGTCAGCATCAGGAAGTCGGCGTCCACTAAGCTTCACGGGGACGAGTCTTTAGGCCAGACCGACAATATATCGATCTGGTCTTCAGATTTGCCGCATTGACGATTGCATGTGGACTCGAGCATCGTAGTGCACCATTCCACTCCGAAGTATCTACAAAATGGTTGAAAGCGTTCGATCAAAGCAAAAATCAGAAGAATAAGGAAAGTGGCCGACGAAGCCCACAAGAAGTTCGGGTGAAAAGAAGTAATCTCTGAGCTCCAGCTAATTACAAGCAAAAAGGGTGAGCTGACGAATCAGCTCACCCTTTTGTACAGAGTAGCTTTTATTACCTTACTGCTTAATCAGATCGACTCGACGATTCTGCGCCCGGCCATCGTCGGTTTGATTGGTTGCAACAGGCTGACTTGCACCCTTCGCATCCATGCTCAAGCGACCCTGGTCCACACCATGGCTCACCAGGTAAGTCATTACACTGGTTGCCCGTTGTTGCGCCAGTTGGTCGTTAGATGAACTGGAACCTACTGAATCGGTATGGCCGACCACGCGCATCTTCCAATCAGGATTGTCTTTCAAAGCCTGGGCGGTCTGATCAAGGACTGCTTGCGAATCACCAGCCAGGGTGGGGCTTCCAGTCGCAAAATGGACGTCATTGTTATCGAATCCAACACGCCCGTTCTTACGAATGGAGTCAGCGATGCTAGCCGCAGTCCATGCTCCCGCCGCTGCAGAAGTGCCAGTTGCCACAGTTCCAGTCCCGTTGTCAGGTTTAGTCTGGTCTGCCGCCGGAGCTGCTGTGGTTTGAGCTTGATCGGCATGCGATCGGGTAAAGTACCAAATTCCAATTGCTAGCAGGAGAAGCAAAGGGAGGATCCAAGCCCATGCGGGAAGACCCTTCTTTGCCTGTTCTTCGTAGACTTTTACTTTTTCAGTTGCCATGGTTTCCTCGTTTACGTTGACTAGCGCTTAATCTGAGCAGCTTTATTCGTCGAAGCAGCTGTCTCGGTGTCTGTGACAAGCTCTTCCACTTCTACCTGAGTCTTGCGAACCGTATCGCTGATCTGCTGGGTTCGTTGACTGGTTTCCTTGTCGACATGAACCTCTTCCACCACCCGGGCGGTCTTGGCCACTACTGCTTCCTCGTCCATTTCGCGCACTTCGATTGATTGATCCTGAAGCCGATCTAACTCTGCTTCGGATATAGGACGATTCACTGCGTGCCGCTCTACCGAGGCGTGTTCCTGCCGGAGAGTAACGGTTTCTTCTACTGGCGTTTCTACCATTCGGCTGTAGACGCGCACTCCTCCGCGCTGAACCTGCCGTTTGCCGACACTGAGCTCTTCTTCTACGATCGGAATCACCGTATCGCTCGCGGTTTTGGCCGCGGCAGCCGTCGCAGCAGCGACCGGCTTTGTTCCCGTCGAAACCGCGCGCTCATCTATTTTCTGGGCATAATGGCTTTCGAAAATGTCTTCGGCCTTTTCTGAAAGCGCCTGCTCTGCGCGGACAATGATCAAGGTGCCGCCACCTTTCAGCCCATCAGAGAGCATTTGTAAGTCTCTCGGAGGAAGACTGAGGGCCTTCAGCGAAGCCAATGTTGCCTCAGGAGCAGCACTGCGGCTGCTAGCGCCGCCAAGCGTCTCAATCGATTGAGCAGGCAATCCTGCTGATTTCAAATCTTGCATGGCCTTCTCAGCTTGCTCTTGTGTGTGGAACAGGCTGACAAGGGTAGTCTTTTCCGTTGTATCTTGCATTTGGTTCCTTAATTTAGAAATCGTAAGTAGTTTCAAACCAGTGGTAGCTGGTTCTCTGGAAGTAGAAATTGATCCCGACCACTTGGATTGGGGTACGCATAAGCGGTCAGGAGATAGTTCCGACTTATAGAAGAGGACCGGTTCAGAACCGTTTCGAGCTATTGGTCAGGCGGCTGATTAAAAGTCCTATGTAATTACTTCAACGTGTGTACTGGCGTTGTTGTGTCTAACCTGATAGAAATCCTGGTAGAGCAAACCAGAAATGAATTTATTGTGGTCCCCTACCGGATTGGTGTGCAATGGATAAACGCCCAGTCTTCGACTGCTTTCGTCGTACCGATATAGACTGGCAGACAAGACCATTCAAAGGAGTTTTAATGTTCCGAAGCTTTGTCCTTCTTCTCACAATCGCCATGGCTGGTATTGCGGGTACCGCTACCTCGATCTATGACTTTACGCTGAACTCTATCGACGGTACTCCCACTCCGCTCGCACATTTCAAAGGCAAAGTGGTGATGCTGGTGAACGTAGCTAGCCGCTGCGGGTATACGCCGCAGTATGCCGGCCTTGAGTCCCTTTACGAAAAGCACAAAGATCAGGGTTTTGTCATCGTAGGCATCCCCGCAAACAACTTTGCCAGCCAGGAACCTGGCACCAATGCCGAGATCAAAACATTCTGCAAAAGCAAATACGACGTTAAGTTCCCGATCATGTCTAAAGTCTCGGTGCAAGGCACCGACAAAACGGCACTTTACCAATACCTCACTGATGAGCAGGCAAACCCCTCAACAGGCGGTGAAATCAAATGGAACTTCACTAAGTTTTTGATCGGGCGTGATGGCCGTATCCTTGCACGTTTCGAGCCTGCTGTCACTCCTGAAGACCCGAGCCTCACGTCCGCCGTCGATAAGGCGCTTCACTAAAGACGGCTTCCCGCAGAGTAACGGTTTGAAATACATACTTGCTCTAGACCAGGGAACAACCAGTTCGCGGGCGG
This sequence comes from uncultured Bryobacteraceae bacterium, assembly GCA_964245395.1. Lineage (GTDB taxonomy): Bacteria > Acidobacteriota > Terriglobia > Bryobacterales > Bryobacteraceae > Bog-105. The sequence continues at coordinate 2,798 of CAXTMN010000030.1, read as the reverse complement.
TTCTTTTCGATCGCGAGGGGACCATCTGCGGATCTGTACAACGCGAGTATCAGCAGTTCTATCCGCAAAGCGGATGGGTAGAACATGATCCCTTTGAGATCTGGACCTCACAGATCAGCGTCGCCGTAGAAGCCCTCGGCCGGGCGCAAGCTCGTCCGCGCGATGTGGTTGCGCTTGGCATCACAAATCAACGCGAAACAACGCTCCTCTGGGATCGTGAAACTGGACAGCCGATTTATAACGCGATCGTGTGGCAGGATCGTCGAACAGCTGGAAAATGTCAGCAATGGCGAGACGCAGGTCTGGAACAGGCCGTCCGTGAAAGGACGGGGCTGCTGATCGATGCTTATTTCTCAGCCAGCAAGATCGCCTGGCTACTCGAACATGTCGAAGGTGCAAGAGAGAAAGCCCAAGCCGGCAAGCTCGCTTTTGGTACCGTCGATTCCTGGCTTGTCTGGAATCTGACGAGCGGGCGCTTGCATATGATCGAAGCAACCAATGCCTCGCGAACCATGCTTTTCAATATCCATGAGGGTGCGTGGGACCAGGAACTTCTCTCTGCCATGCAGATTCCCGAGACCATTCTTCCGCAGATCCGATCTTCCTCTGAGGTTTATGGCCACGTTTCCACAACTCTCGGTTTGGACGACATACCAATTGCAGGTATCGCCGGAGATCAACAGGCGGCTCTGTTCGGCCAGGCTTGTTTCCGACCCGGGCAGACAAAATGTACTTTTGGGACAGGCGCTTTTATGCTCCAGAATCTGGGTGCGAAGGCAGTTGAGTCTAAACACCGGCTGCTTACCACCTTGGCCCTGAAAGACGACACCACCTTGGAGTACGCCCTCGAAGGAAGCGTCTTCGTCGCTGGCTCCGTTGTTCAATGGCTTCGCGACGGCCTCGGCATTATTCAGAAATCTCAGGATGTGGAGAAGCTTGCGCTCACTGTTCCGGACAGCGGAGGCGTTTACCTGGTTCCCGCTTTCACTGGCCTCGGTGCTCCGCACTGGGATCCCTATGCTCGCGGAACCATCATTGGCATCACTCGGGGTACAACCGCAGGCCACATTGCACGCGCTGCTAACGAGAGCATCGCTTTCCAAGTCGCAGACCTCCTTCACGCCATACAGGAAGACTCAGGAATTGAGATCAGGGAATTGCGAGTTGACGGAGGGGCCGTTCGCGACAACACTCTTATGCAATTTCAAGCCGACCTGTTGGGCATTCCTGTGGTGCGCCCCGCGATTACAGAAACCACTTCGCTTGGCGCTGCCTATCTTGCGGGATTGGCTGTTGGTTTCTGGAAGAATCGCGGCGAAGTTCAATCTCAATGGAAGATTGAAGCTCAGTTCTTTCCGCGCATGCCGTCGAGCAAGGTAGAACGGTCAATGGAACGCTGGCATCAAGCGCTTGAACGCTCTAAGAGCTGGGAGCAACCCCGTCAGAGCGTACGGACAGAGAACAATCAATGACCAGATCCGATATGATGAGCCAGCTCGAAACACGCCGTGGCGAGTGGGACATCATCATCGTGGGCGGCGGCGCTACCGGTGTTGGGGTCGCCATCGACGCTGCTTCGCGTGGCTATGACACGCTGCTGCTGGAGGGGAGTGACTTTGGAAAGGGCACATCGAGCAGAAGCACTAAGCTCGTTCACGGCGGCGTACGTTACCTGGAACAGGGCAATATTTCGCTGGTTATGGAGGCACTGAAAGAGCGCGGTCTCCTTCGGCAGAATGCCCCCCACTTAGTGAGCGATCTTGCTTTTATTGTTCCTAATTACGATTGGTGGGAAGCCCCGTTTTATGGGCTGGGGCTAAAAGTGTATAACTTACTCTCTGGTAAGTACGGCTTCGGAG
>CAXTMN010000030.1:0-929 GCA_964245395.1 uncultured Bryobacteraceae bacterium | reverse complement strand
GACGAAACGCTGCAACGATTGCCTACTATCCAAACCGAAGGTCTTCGCGGCGGAGTCGTTTATTACGACGGGCAATTCGATGACAGCCGCTTGCTTATCAACATGGTCTCGACTGCCGCCGAGCAGGGCGCAACCCTCCTCAACTATGTGCGAGTAAGTGGATTGACTAAGGGCGATGACGGCTTCGTCAATGGTGTGACCGCTATCGATATCGAAACCGGGCTGGAGAGGCAAGCGAAAGCCAAAGTAGTAGTAAATGCAACAGGCCCGTTTACCGATACACTCCGGCAGGAAGCCGATCCCTCGGTTCAGCCGATGATATCGCCGAGCCAGGGCATCCACTTGGTTTTTGACCGGTCATTCCTACCCGGTAACAGCGCCATCATGGTGCCGCATACCAGCGACGGTCGAGTGATGTTTGCCATTCCCTGGCACGGACACACCTTGGTCGGCACCACCGATACGCCGATTGGTCAAGCCGAGCTGGATCCCACTCCGAAAGAGAAAGAAATTGATTTCATCCTCTCCACTGCGGGCCAGTATCTTCAGAAAGCGCCTACTCGAGCTGACATACTAAGCGTCTTTACCGGCATCCGTCCACTCGTAAAGAGCGGCGGTGGCGGCAACACGGCGGCCCTGTCTCGCGATCATACGATTCATGTCGATGAGTCCGGCTTACTTACCATAACGGGGGGTAAGTGGACTACTTACAGGCACATGGCAGAAGACTGCGTCAACCACGCCGCCACTCTCGGTAAGTTGCCCGAGCGCGATTGCGTCACCAGGCGTCTCAATATTCACGGCTTCCACGAGCAAGCCTCACAGTTCGGAGCACTCTCGGTTTATGGCTCCGACGCTTCGGAAATTCAAAGGCTGATGCGAACCGATCCCAGTCTTGCCGAACAGTTGACCCCCGCCCTGCCCTACGT
>CAXTMN010000029.1:25253-48239 GCA_964245395.1 uncultured Bryobacteraceae bacterium | reverse complement strand
CCATCTGGCGACCGGTTAGCCGGCCCACCGACGCAATTTGAGCGACCAGGACGCTGTCGTTTCCGAAGGCCTTGGACGTAATTTGCTCCGCGTAGACACCTAAGCCGTCGATGGCAGCTCCCACCAGAACCACACTGGCGACACCGACAATCACGCCCAGTAAAGTTAGGAAGCTCCTTAACTTGTGCGCGCGGATCGAATCCAGGGCGAGCCCGGCTGCGGTCAGGACATTGCGCAATAACTTCATGGCTGTAAAGAGTTCTAGCCCTTGCCTATCTGGTATCCAGAATACGTTTTCTTAATCAGAACAAATGAAACGTTTGGGTGGTACAAGGGGATCAAATTACCAGAGGAACAACAATGAGAAAATTTTTGGTTCAGGGCCTGTTCGTAGGCGCTAGCTTGAGTTTGATAACCGGGTCGGCATTCGCACAAACTCCGTCCGGGCAGAATCCGTCTGGGCAAAATCCGGCTGGGCAGAATCCCTCAACGAGCGGTTCTCCGACTACGTCCTCAACGGGCGCTGGTTCAATGAACAGATCAGGCCAAATGGGTGACAACACTTCTGGCATGTCGGGTTCTTCCAAGAAGATGGACGACAAGATGTTCGTTATGGATGCCGCAGTCGGCGGAATGACCGAGGTTGAACTGGGCAAACTAGCTGCGCAGAAGGCCTCCAGCGACTCTGTTAAACAGTTTGGGCAGAAGATGGTGGATGATCACTCCAAAGCCAATGATCAATTGAAGGACGTAGCTGGTAAAGAAAACATCACAGTTCCAAGCTCGCTCGATGCCAAGCATCAGGCGCGAGTAGACAAGCTATCAAAGATGTCAGGTGCAAGCTTTGACAGGGCGTATGTGAAGGACCAGCTGAAGGATCACCAGCAGGATGTGGCTAAGTTTAAAGCAGAGTCACAGAACGGTTCTGACCCGGCGATCAAGCAATTCGCTTCGTCAACTCTGCCTACGTTACAAGAACATTTGAGTATGGTTCAGGATCTTAGCAAAAACGAAAAATCAGGTTCGTCTAAGTAACTTTAGATTCACCTTAGTCTTTGGGTCGCTTCTTGCGACCGCGATTTGTTTCAGGACATCAAACGGCTGAAAACAGATTCCCGGGAAGCAGCGGCCCACGACACACTCGAGCGGCCCCACTGCTTCCTCCCTTGACTTGCCTGCAAAGCAGGACAACATACCGCTATGAGTGAAACCTTCCCCTACGACACCCGGCTCAACCTCCTCTACCAACCTCTCCAGGTAATCGACGAAAAGGCGTTATCAAACGAAGTGCCTCATCACTGGTATAACCAGACACTCTGCAAGGTGAATGAGTCGGTGGTTCGCCTGGGCGTAATTCAGGGTGAATATCATTGGCATAAACATGCGGCAGACGACGAGTTTTTCTACGTAGTCGAAGGCATGTTACTGATCGATCTCGAAGATACAGAGGTAAAGCTCTCACCCCGGCAGGGGTTTGTCGTCCCGAAAGGTGTTGTTCACCGCACGCGAGCACCCCAAAGAACCGTCATTCTGATGGTCGAGAGTAAAGGCATTTCCCCGACAGGCGATTAGACAGCACTTACTTTCCGTGGTGACTGCCGTTTAACCTTAGTAGTAATGCGCAAGGCCCCTATTGGTAACATTTGGGGATCATTGGTCGTCTGAGCGACAATGAGATGCATTGCAATCGCATTGCATCTATCTCATTAGTCAATCAGATGAAATGGTTTGGGGCCAAAGCCTGGTTGGCAAATCACTTGAGGGGAGAACGGGATGATTCCGCCCGGCACTTTAGAACCACATCCGATTCAGACTGAGAAAATGCACGGCAGCATGGGAGGGATCGGTCCGGGGTATCCCGATCTGGACAAGACTGAGGGGTCGGCATCCAAGCGGCATCTATGGGTTTGGCTGATTATTTTCGGCCTGATTGGCTTTGGGTGCTACGAGCTGTATAAATTCGAGGGAACCAAAGAGCAGGGCCTAGCGGCCAAAAAGGGAGCGATGCATGCGCACAGCATGACGGTTGCCGTGGCTATTGCCCATCGCGGGGACATGCCGGTTTACCTACAGGGTTTGGGTACGGTGACGGCCTTCAACACTGTGACGGTAAAAACCAGGGTGGATGGCCAATTGGTTACTGTCGGTTTCAAGGAAGGCCAGTTTGTCCATCAGGGCGATTTGCTCGCAGAAATCGACTCGCGCCCCTATCAGGTAGCTCTTGACCAGGCGAAAGGTCAGCTCGAACAGGCTAAGGCGAGCGTAGCTCAGGCGCGCGGAAATCTCGACCGGGACCAGGCCTCATTGAGAGACACGGTCGCAAACTACCAGCGAGACCAGGAACTATTTAAAGATCAGATTATTGCCAAACAGCAGTTGGACACACAACTGGCCACTGCCGACCAGGTTCGCGGATCGATCTCCGCAGACCAAGCGACCGTTTCGTCGAACCAGGCAGGTATCGTGGCCGCGCAGGCTTCGATTGACAATGCCAGGCTCAACCTGACCTACACCAGAATCACTGCCCCTATCAGCGGGCGCATTGGCCTTCGGCTGGTAGATGCCGGAAATATGGTCCATGCGGCAGATGCAAACGGTTTGGCTGTGATTACCCAGCTGGAACCGATTGCGGTTTTATTCACCATTCCTGAAGATCAGCTGCCACCGGTTTTACAGCGGCTCCGTCAGGGGGCGAAGCTGCCGGCTGAAGCTTACGATCGCGATGGGGCGAAGAAGCTGGCAGACGGTACGCTGCTGACTGTCGACAACGAAATCGACCAGACCACGGGTACATCGCGCTTGAAGGCAGTCTTTTCCAACACGACTTATGCTTTGTTCCCTAATCAGTTTGTGAATGTGAGGCTGTCACTCGATACCCGGAGAGGAGTGCTCATAGTGCCAAGTGTGGCCATCCAGCGTGGTCCGACTGGCACGTTTGTTTACTTGATTGGAAGCGATAGCTCTGTCTCAGTCAGGCAGGTCAAACTCGGCTTATCTCAGGGCAACGACGTAGCGATTGATGATGGGCTCCAGCCCGGAGAGCGCGTAGTGGTGGACGGCGCCGAGAAGCTTACTGAAGGAATGAAAGTAGCGGTCCGCGGTCCCAGCGGGAGTCGCGCGAATAGGAGTAGCTCCGAATGAGCCCGTCCCGGCCGTTCATTCTTCGGCCAGTCGCCACTTCGCTCTTGATGGCAGGCATTCTGATTGCGGGAGGAATCGCCTATAAACAGTTGCCGGTCTCCGCTCTTCCCGAAGTTGAATATCCGACCATCCAGTGCCTTACTTTCTATCCGGGCGCTAGCCCCGAAGTAATGGCATCATCAGTCACCGCACCGTTGGAACGAACTTTCGGGCAAGTACCGGGGCTGAAGCAGATGACCTCGACCAGTTCGTTTGGTAGTTCAATTATTACGCTTCAGTTCGACCTCGATCTGAACATTGACATCGCTGAGCAGCAGGTCCAAGCGTCCATCAATGCAGCGGGAACCTATTTACCAACCGATCTCCCCAATCCGCCGATCTACAGCAAGGTCAATCCGGCGGATGCGCCGATCATTACGCTTGCCCTCACCTCCAAGACGGTTCCGCTTACGAAGGTTGAGGATCTGGCTGACACCACCCTGTCTCAGAAGATTTCTCAGCTACCTGGCGTTGGACTGGTCACTATCAGCGGCGGGCAAAAGCCGGCTGTACGGATTCGGGTCAACCCGACGGCGCTTGCTGCCTACGGGCTGAGTCTAGAGGACCTGAGGACATCGCTTAACCAAACCAATATCAACCAAGCGAAGGGTAACTTTGACGGGCTCCGCCAGGCATTCACGATCGGGGCCAATGATCAGATACTCTCAAGTTCCGGATACAGAACTGTAATCGTCGCCTATAAGAACGGCGCTCCTGTGCGGCTGCAGGATGTTGCTACGATTATTGACGGCGCCGAGAACACTCACCAGGCTGCTTGGAAGAATACGATCCCGGCCGTCATTATCAACATCCAACGACAACCCGGCGCCAATATCATTTCAGTTGTAGACCGTATAAAGGCTCTTCTGCCGCAGCTACGCGTCAGTATTCCTTCCGCTGTCGATGTCACCGTCTTAACCGACCGCACTACCACGATTCGTGCTTCGGTAGAGGACGTTCAGTTTGAGCTAATCCTCACGGTTGCGCTGGTCGTGATGGTGATATTCCTGTTCCTTCGCAATCTTGCCGCTACCATCATTCCGAGCATAGCCGTCCCGCTCTCGATCGTGGGCACCTTCGGGGTGATGTACCTGCTAGGCTACAGCCTCAACAACCTGACATTGATGGCACTCACGATCTCTACGGGCTTCGTTGTTGACGATGCAATTGTAATGATCGAGAATATCTCGCGTTACCTGGAGGAGGGCGAGGCGCCACTAGAAGCGGCATTGCGCGGCTCAGAGCAGATCGGATTCACGATTGTTTCGCTAACGGTCTCCTTGATTGCGGTGCTGATCCCGCTCCTCTTTATGGGCGATATTGTTGGCCGGCTCTTCCGGGAGTTTGCCATCACATTAGCGGTCACTATATTGGTTTCGGCATTTGTCTCACTTACTCTGACGCCAATGATGTGCGCGAAGCTTCTCCGGCACAAAGCGGAGAGCGAACAGGGTTGGTTCTATCGCAAATCGGAGTATGTATTTAACCAAATCATTGCCCGCTACGCGGTCACTTTGCAATGGGTCTTACGGCGTCAGCCAATGATGCTGACGGTGATGGTCGCGACCATCGCGGCTACCGGCCTGCTGTTCTTCTTTGTGCCAAAAGGGTTTTTCCCGGTGCAGGATACGGGAGTCGTCCTCGGTGTGTCACAAGCTCCCCAGACCGTCTCATTCGCGGCTATGTCACAGCGTCAGCAACTGCTGGCCAAGGCGATTCTTCAGGACCCGGCGGTGGACAGCCTTTCTTCTTTCATTGGAATCGACGGTATCAACACCACCGTAAATAGCGGTCGAATCCAGATCAACCTGAAGCCGTTAGAAGATCGTGGCGTCAAAGCCAGCGACATCATTCGACGCCTCCAGCCCAAGCTGAGTGCGGTACCTGGCATCACTCTGTTCATGCAGCCCGTGCAGGACCTCACGGTGGAAGACAGAGTCAGCCCTACCCAGTATCAATATACGCTCGAAGACGCCGACGCGGGCGAACTCACAAGCTGGACTGAGCGCCTGGTTGAAAAATTGAAGGCGCTTCCAACGCTGCGCGATGTGGCGACCGATGAGCAGAACGGCGGACTCGAAACAGTGCTGGTCATTGATCGCGATACTGCGTCACGGCTGGGAATCGGCATGCAGCAGATCGACGATACGTTATACGATGCTTTCGGCCAGCGTCTAGTCTCCACCATGTTCACCCAGCTGAATCAGTATCACGTGGTGATGGAAGTAGCGCCGGATTTTCGCCGCGATCCGAGCGACCTGGACGATATTTACGTGAAGACCGGGACGGGTACGGAAGCGCCTCTTAGTTCCTTTGCGCATTTTGAGACGCAAACGACGCCTCTTACGGTGAACCACCAGGGGCAATTTCCGGTCGTGACAGTTTCGTTTAATTTGCCCGCCGGCGAGTCGCTGGGTAATGCCGTGAAAGCCATCCGGGATGCTGAATCCGATATCGAATTACCCGGCAGCATTCACTCCAGTTTTCAGGGAACGGCTGCCGCTTTTCAGAACTCGCTTTCGAATGAAGTGTGGCTGATCTTGGCGGCTCTCGTTGTGGTTTACATTGTCCTCGGCGTGCTGTACGAAAGCTATATCCATCCGATCACAATTCTTTCTACTCTGCCTTCAGCCGGCATAGGCGCAATCCTGGCGTTGTACGTGTGCCGCGAAGATTTCAATGTGGTCGCATTAATCGGCATCATTTTACTGATCGGCATTGTGAAGAAGAATGCAATCATGATGATCGACTTCGCCTTAGAGGCGGAGCGTCAGGGAGGCAAACCGCCTCTGGAAGCGATCTATGAAGCCTGCCTGCTCCGGTTCCGGCCCATTATGATGACCACGATGGCTGCGCTGTTTGGCGGTCTGCCGCTTGCCTTAGGCAGCGGCGTCGGATCCGAATTGCGCCGCCCGTTGGGCATCACCATTGTTGGTGGTCTTATTGTGAGTCAGGTCCTGACTTTATATACAACGCCGGTGGTGTATTTGTTTTTCGACCGGCTCGCGAGACGTTTCAGTTCAGCCACTACTGCAACTGTCCCGGAACGCATGCATTTGGGCGAACCTATTGGCGTGGAGTAACATTTGAATCTATCTGCGCCCTTTATCAAACGACCGGTCGCCACGTCGTTGCTCACGGTCGCTCTCGCGTTGTCGGGAGCGTTAGCGTTCCGTTTGCTTGGAGTGGCGCCCCTGCCTGAGGTTGATTTTCCGACCATTCAGGTGCACGCGAACTTGCCCGGTGCAAGTCCGGAGACAATGGCCTCCTCGGTGGCAACCCCGTTAGAACGGCAGTTTGGACGTATAGCCGGGATCACGGAAATGACTTCGTCGAGCCAGCTCAGCAGCACATCGATCACGCTGCAGTTTGATCTGGACCGCAACATTGATGCCGCTGGTCGGGATGTGCAAGCCTCGATCAACGCAGCTCGTGGCCAGCTGCCAGCGGATCTTCCAGGCAACCCCGGATACTGGAAATCCAACCCAGCCGATGCGCCTATTCTCATGCTCTCTCTGAGTTCGGATGTATACGCGCGTCCGCAGATGTACGATATCGCCGATTCCATCCTGGCCCAGAAGATTGCGCAGATTCAAGGTGTTGGACAGGTCCACGTGTGGGGAAGTTCGCGGCCGGCCGTCCGGGTTCAGGTCAACCCTGACGTTTTGAATAATATGGGTATCGGTTTAACCGATGTAGCCGCTACGCTTCAGGCGGCCAACGCGCACCAGGCGAAAGGCTCACTGAGCGGCAGCGACGATCGTTGGCAGTTGAATGCGACCGATCAACTGTTCCACGCTGCCGAGTACGCTCCCCTGATTGTCAGCTACAGAAACAATGCTCCTATCCGTCTGCTCGACCTGGGCAGTGTTCTTGATTCGGTGGAAGACACGCGCAATGACGGCCTTGATAACGGTAAACCGACTATCATCGTTGCGATCTCCCGCCAGCCTGGCGCAAACATTATCGATACGGTTGACCATGTCACTGCGATGTTGCCCCAGTTACGGGCTTCTATTCCGCCTTCAGTCCATCTCCGCGTCGCACAAGACCGCACCAACACTATTCGCGCTTCTGTTCGCGATGTGGAGTGGACGCTTCTGTTATCGCTCGGTCTAGTCGTGCTTGTAGTTTTTGTTTTTCTCCGTAATGTCTGGGCGACGGTCATTCCCGGCATCGTTGTTCCGATCTCGATTCTGGGCACGTTCGGAGTCATGTACCTGTTGGATTACACGCTCGATAATCTCTCGCTCATGGCGCTTACCATCTCAACTGGTTTCGTCGTAGATGATGCCATTGTGGTGATCGAAAATATCTCCCGTTATCTCGAGGCGGGGTACGAACCGGTGAAAGCGGCGCTACAGGGGGCCAAAGAGATTGGATTCACTGTTTTGTCCATGAGCATCTCTCTGGTCGCCGTGTTCATCCCGATTCTCCTGATGGGCGGCATTGTCGGACGGCTGTTTCGCGAGTTTGCTATCACGCTAACGATTGCCATTGTGATCTCGCTCATTGTTTCGCTCACTGCAACGCCAATGATGTGCGCCAAGTTTTTACGTTCGCAGCGGGGAAAAACACATAACTCGGTTTACCTATTTACCGAGCGAGCATTCGACATCATTCATACTGCGTACGCGCGAACTCTGGCTTCGGTACTGCGTCACCCCCAACTCACTCTCGTCATAACCATAATTGCTGTGGCGCTGAATGTCTATTTGTATGTTGTCGTGCCCAAGGGCTTCTTCCCTCAGCAGGACACCGGGCGAGTCGGAGGCGCCGTTGTGGCTGATCAGGACATCTCGTTCGCGGCCATGCGCGAGAAGCTTTACGCTCTGATGAAAATCGTGGGAACAGATCCTGCTATTGACGATCTCCAAGGCTTCACTGGCGGTGGAACTCTGAATGTCGCTTCGATGTGGGCGCAGCTGAAGCCGCTAAATGTCCGGAAAGTCTCAGCCGATGCGGTCATTAATCGCTTGCGCGGCAAAGTGTCGCACATTCCCGGAGCGACCCTCTACATGCAGTCCGCCCAGGACATTCGAGTAGGAGGCCGTGGAGGCAACTCGCAATATCAGTACACTCTGCAATCGGACAATTTAAGAGACCTTGGCGCATGGGCGCCCCAGTTGCTGAACAAGCTGAGAACGCTTCCGGTCGTTCTTGATGCGAATAGCGACCAGCAGGTCCATGGCCTTGAAACGGAACTGGTTATTGATCGCAGCACCGCTTCACGTCTCGGGATTAATCCTTACGACGTCGATACAACTCTGTATAGCGCTTTCGGACAGCGTCAAGTTTCGACTATGTATACGGGAATCAACCAGTACCACGTAATCCTAGAGGTCCTTCCCGAGTTCCAGCAAAGCCCTTCCTCGTTGAACGACATCTATGTCCGGTCTAAGAGCGGGACGGCGATTCCAATTTCAACCTTTACTCATCACCGCACCACCTTGAGTTCGCTTACTGTCAATCATCAGGGTCAGTTCCCCTCGATCACTCTCTCTTTTGCTCTCGCACCGGGTGTTGCGCTTAGCGAGGCGGTCGACGCCGTGCAAAGTGCCGAGCAAGACATCGGCATGCCTGCCAACGTGCATGGCGCTTTTGCCGGAACAGCCCAAGCCTTCCAGGCTTCGCTAAAATCGGAACCGATCCTGATTCTCGCGGCTCTGCTGGCCGTCTATATTGTTCTCGGCATTCTCTACGAAAGTTATGTTCACCCGATTACGATACTCTCTACTCTGCCTTCGGCGGGAGTCGGCGCACTGCTAGCGCTGATTCTTTGCGGGACCGATCTTACGGTCATTGCGTTAATTGGGATCATTTTGTTAATTGGCATTGTCAAAAAGAATGCTATTTTGATGATCGACTTTGCTCTGGAGGTCGAGCGGAAGCAGGGGCTTTCGCCAAAGAACGCTATTTATCAGGCGTGCCTCCTGCGGTTCAGGCCTATTCTTATGACCACCATGGCGGCGCTCCTGGGCGGATTGCCACTAGCGTTAGGGTCCGGCACCGGTTCCGAGTTGCGTCGACCCCTGGGGATCACCATCGTTGGCGGATTGGTTTTCAGTCAGCTGCTAACCCTCTATACAACGCCGGTCGTGTATCTCTATTTGAACAAGATCCAGGTATGGTTTGGCTCTTCGCGCCAGCTCAGCCCACGTTTACAAACGGCGCTCACCGATAGCCCCGAAATTGTGTAAGAAGGCTGAAATATTTCCCGGAGATAACTAACTTATCTCTTGGCATGAGTACTACGTCGACCGCAGAACAGAATCTAGTTTCGCTCGTTTACATCAGTTCGGGCGTACGAAAAATGGAGGATTCCGAGATCCTCGAAATTCTCCGCTCCTCGCGCACTAACAACGCTCGTCTGAATATCACAGGGATGTTGCTGTATAAGGACGGAAACTTCTTACAAGTCCTGGAAGGTACAGAAGAGGCCTTATCCAAGCTGGTTGCTCATATCGAAAAGGACGGCCGCCACCGCGGCGTGATTACCCTGCTGAAGAAGCCCATTGCCGAGCGTCAGTTCCCAGATTGGTCGATGGCCTTCAAGAACTTGAGCAAGCTGTCACCGGAAGATCTCGGTGCAAACAGCGACTTCTTTGACGCTTCGTTTGTTGACGACCGATTCCGCTCAAGTCCGGAAAGATGTTACAAGTTACTACTCCATTTCAAGAACAATATGCGCTAGCTGTCCGCTCCGGAAGAATCAATCCTGCCGTCGCGCATACTGACGATCCGATCGGCGTAAGCAGCCGCTTCCGGGTTGTGGGTGATCATCAGAATAGTCTGACCCGTGCGCGCGTTCAGGCCGCGAAGAATGTCCAGAACCGCATTGGAGTTGGCGGTATCAAGGTTCCCTGTCGGCTCATCAGCAAGCACAATAGCGGGCTGATTCACCAAGGCGCGTGCAATTGCCACACGCTGCTGCTCGCCACCGGACAAAGCCCGGGGCTTATGGTCAAGCCGGTGTTTAATCCCCAGCATCTGAAGAATCTCATCGAAGTTGGCCGGACGTGCTCTACCGCCGAGCGACTGTGCGAGTGCAATGTTATCGCCCGCCGTGAGGGTGGGCAACAGATTGTACTTTTGAAAAACGAAGCCAATCTTCTGTTGCCGCAGTTCGGTTCGTTCGTTCTCCGTCAGGCTGCGCAAATCGACACCGTCGATCAGTACCTCGCCGGTGGTCGGAGGAGCCAAACCACCTAGTATGTGGAACAGGGTAGACTTACCTGACCCCGAAGGGCCGATTACGGCCAGGAACTCTCCGCGCCGCACCGTCAAATTGATGCCGCGCAGTGCCGCCACATCCACATCACCTGTGCGATATACCTTCCGTAGTTCCTGAACTCTAATAATCTGATCAGTGCCAAGGGCACTACTCATAGGCAAGCGCCTCGATAGCGTCCTGCCGGGCCGCTTTCAGCCCAGGATAGATGGCGCCCAGCAGTGCACCGGCAAGCGCGATGGCGGCCGCAATCGGCCACCAGTCGGGTACGTTGGCAATCTGCAGAGTTGCAGGCATGACACCCATCACCAAGGCCCGCGCAACCGCTGAGAGGATGATCCCGATAACGCAACCTACCAGCGCCAGGACGATCGCCTCACGGACGAGAATATTCAGGATCGTCATCGGCTTGGCCCCGAGCGCTTTCAAGATGCCGATTTCCCGAGTTCGTTCCACCACCGCCGTGTACATGGAAAGAAAGACAACCAGGAAACCCACGAGGACAGCCATCGCCGTGATGACCCAAATGAAGGTTTTCAGGGTAGGAATGTTGCTGATACTAAATTGCGAAACGAAGTCGTGCATGGATATAGCAGTCAGATTGCCTTTCAGCGTTTCATCAAAGGTTGTAACTTGCTGATTCGTCAAGGCCGGATTGTCGAGTTTGACGAGAATCTCCGAAACACGACCGGGATTGGCATTTCCTGTCAACTCCTGGAGGCGTTTGAGGTCGACGACCAGGCGCGCCAGCACCCCCCCCTGCATGATGCCCGTCAAATGCCAGTCGTGATTCAAGAGCTTCCAGGTCTGGCCAACTTTCAGCTTATGCTGTTGGGCATAATATTCGTCCACAATGAGGTCGTCCGGATTCTGGGGCGGTCCTCCGGCCAGGAAATGGAAGCCGCCGTTAAGCCTGGCAAACTGCTCGACATTTACTCCGTTCAGAGTTGTGATCACGCCTTCTGCTTGAACCATTAAGACTCCGACAGCCTGTTTTACATGTGGCTGTTTGGCTACAAAGGGCACAAAACGTTCCAAGACTTGCCCCGTCGAAAGTGAAAACGTTTGACTCTGCTTGAGGAAAATATCGGCTCCGGTTCCCTCCGCACGCCGCGCCGAGTCCTCGAGCAAGCCTCGGCTAAGCCCAATCAGAGTAAGAATTGACATTACCTGGACGCCTACTACCAGCGCACAAAGGAAGGTGCGCACCCACCGATGCTTCAGGTTTTCGATGACAAGCTTATTGATCATTTAGCGGCCAGATTCACTCTTGGGTAGCCAGGAAGTCTCTCACAACCCTGGTGACTGGCCGATGATCGACGTCTACCTGGCGGTTTAGACCTCTCATCGTTTCAGCGCTAATGTGATTTGAGAGCATGGTGAGCGCCATCTCGACCCCCGCGTGATTGCGCAACACCGACTCGCGCCCGATAAAGCAGGCACTATAAGGTGGAAAAGCCCGTTTATCATCCTGTAAAACAGCGAACTCGGGTTGGGTGAGCATCGCATCAGTCGAATCTGCGGCGGCCATGTCGATTTGCCGCTGACGCAAGGCCTGATAGAGCAGGCCCAGGTCCATGGTCCTCGGAGTACCTTCCCACCGTAACGCATAAGATTTGTCGAAACGCTGCAATCCATCAGGACGGGTCAAAAATTCGTATCCAACTCCGAGCCGCCAAGCCCGCGCACTAGCAGCCGAAAGATCCTGCCGCGAGAGTCTTCGGCTGTCTTCGGACCGAACCACCATAGCGAACGTGTCGTTAAATCCCAGAGGGGGCAACCAAACCAATTCAAAACGGCGAAGGTACTCGTCTTTCACGAGCATGTAAGCTCGCGCCGAATCAGAGGGTATTTGCTGCTTCAGCACAACACCGCTGGCAGTGCCGGTGTATTCCGGATAGACATCGATGTCTCCCTTTAGTATGGCCTCATGTGTTAGTAAAGTGCCGCCCAGATTCAGCTTTCGTTCAACTTTGATATGCACCTTACGCTCAATCTGTTGGGCCGCTATTTCGCCAAGGATCACCTGTTCGGTAAAGTTTTTGGATCCAACCACGATCGTGTCCCTGGGACTGCATCCGCTCAGAAAGAGTGCACAGAGCGGGACAGCGATGATGGCAACCGGTCGGATCATGCTCGCTTGATCTTACGCTCTAAGCGGCTCAGGCCTGCATCCGCCAGAAGAGCGAGAGCTGCGGCTGGTACGGCGCCTGCCAGGATTTGCAACGGATCGACCGAGGCAACACCCCGAAAAATGAGGACCCCTAACCCGCCCCCGCCGATCACGGCAGCAATTACGGCAGTGCCGATGTTGGTAACTACCGCGATACGGATTCCAGCCAAAATCGTTGGAGCAGCAAGAGGTAGTTCCACCATTCGCAACAGCTGTCCATCGGTCATGCCCATGGCAATGGCTGCTTCCCGAACGGAGCGGTCGACGGCCATAATGCCGACGATGGTGTTCCGCAGGATGGGAAGAAGAGAATAGAGCACCAAACTAAGAATGGCTGTGTGTTCACCGATGCCTCCGATGAAGGGAACCGGCAAGAGGAATCCAAAAAGGGCAAGACTTGGAATCGTTTGCAGAACGTTTGCGACGTTGACCGAGATACTCTGAATCTTCGAATGGCGGGTGGCCAGGATGCCCACGCTCACGCCGATCAGGATGGCAATCGTCGAAGAGACGCCAACCAGCACGATGTGTTCGCCAGTTAGCTCAACGACATCGTGCAAAAGGGCTTCGAGGACAATCGGATCCACTAGGAATTCCTGCAGCCTAACGAGCTATTGCTTGGCACTGGCTTCCGGAGCGCTTACTTTCTGTTGTGTATCGACCGAAAAGAGATGACAGTTGCTCATTTCCTCCTTGAAGTGAAACCTGGGATGAAGAAACAGAACCGCTCGGGCTTCGCCGTCCCCTTCCACCGCTTTGACAATCCAGGTGCCGTCGGACTCCCGTTGTTGCAGAAAGTGAATTTGAAAGCCCTTGTGCAAATTGGCTATTAGACCGCCTCCGATCTTGATGTCCTTTTCGGTATACCCGCGAAGTTCGACGGGTGCAGTACTCTCCTCATCCATCCAGAGCTTTCCAGTCAGAGCTTGGGCAAATCGCTCCTCCAGCTTCTTCGGGCGGAAGTTAGGATCGCCTTCCAGATCATAAACCAAGGTGCTCCGTCCATTGCGTATCTCACGTCTTGCATGGAGCAGCCGCTGCGCACGAAGGAACATATCAACCTGTCGCTCGCCCTCTTCGTGCCTTTTCTCGGCCTGCTTCGGATCGCTGTATTTCCTCACCTCGTAGTTGACCCTGTCTTGCTCTTTCTTCGCGTCCGATCCGGCCAGTGGCTTTCCGTTCTTAACGAGCAAGTGTCCGATGGGAACACCGTTGAGGTAAAAGCGCTCTTCCTGCTTGCTGTCGTGCTTCTTGACAGTTCCGTTGCCGTTGAACTCATCGGATTCTGTACGAACCATGCAAGAATAATTTTCCAAATCACGCTCAGACTTTTTCATGCTGGCGAGGAGTCGTGGCTTCAACTCCTGAGCGTTGGGGAAAGGGCGGTCAGCCGCGTTCAGAGACAACCGGTAAACCAAGAAGAGTCCGATGGAGCATCTGCTCAAGATGAACCTCGCTGCCTCATTTCGGGCGGAAGAGTGTTCAAGAAAGCCTCGGCTACAGGGGTCCTGACAGTAAAGAAGTCAGGGGGACTCGCTAAGGCTTCCAGCTTTCCATGATCGAGTAGGGCAATCTTCGATCCGATCTTCAACGCTTCCATAAGGTCATGGGTGACGAAAATAGAAGCGATGTTGTACATTTTCCGAAGCTGCATAAACTGCTGCTGCATCTCGTGCCGGGTAACCGGGTCAAGTGCTCCGAATGGCTCGTCAAACAGTAATAACTTGGGTGCAGCCGCCAAGGCGCGCGCCACAGCAGCCCGCTGACGTTGGCCACCCGACAATTGATGAGGCTTGCGGGCACCCAGTTCGTCGGGGTTCAATCCGACTTGACCCAGTAACTCTCGCCCTCGCTCGCGCTGTTTATCCTGAGGCCAGCCGAGCAGCTTCGGGACGAGCGCAACGTTTTGTTCAACCGTCCAATGTGGAAGCAGGCCAAATTCCTGAATCACATAGCCGATCTTGCGCCGGAGTTCGATTGGGTTCGCTCCGGCTATGTCTCTGCCGTCCAGCCAAATGGAACCGGCAGAGGGATCGAGCAAGCGGTTTATGAGTCGTAAGGCGGTTGTTTTACCTGACCCGCTTCGCCCCAACAGGACCAGGGTCTCTCCCAGCTCTACATCGAAACTCAGCTTTTCCAGTATGGTCCGGCCATCGACGGAGTAGCTTACCTCACGAAAAGAAAGATAGGGCAAGCCAATTCCTCATTGTTCGATTCCTAAGCATGGGATACTAATGTTTCTTCTCCTATTTACATTTTGACGCGGAATCTCTATCTTTACGAGAAAACTTCCTGGTCACTTCCTCTGCTAATTTGGCATACTGCCAAGCACCATTACTTAGAATTGCTTTTACCCCTGCATGTCCTATCAGATTCAACCTCTCAGAGAATTCCTAGTTCGTCCTTCGCTTCCGCCTTCGCTCAGTCGCCTTTTGGAGATTAGCTCCAACCTGCTATGGAGTTGGGACCATACGGTGCGAGCGCTATTCCGGCGCTTGGACCCAAGGCTTTGGAAAGAATCGAATCATAACCCGATCGATCTACTCAGCCGCGTTTCCCAGGAGAAGTTGGACAAAGCAGCGTCTGATCCGCGCTTTATTGCCCTATACAATCGTGCTTGCGAGCGTTACGATGCTTATCTTCATCGTGCCGCAATCAACGAGAGCACTCCTGAAATCGCCTATTTTTCTATGGAATACGGCTTGCTCGATTGCATGCAGATTTATTCCGGCGGCCTCGGGCTGTTGTCCGGTGATCACATGAAAGCGGCCAGCGACGAAGATTTTGCGCTAACCGGTGTGGGTCTTTTGTATCAACGTGGGTACCTTCAGCAGCATCTCAATCCGGACGGATGGCAGCAGGAACGTACACCCCTAAATGACTTCTACAATCTCCCCGTTCGTCCTCTGACGGGCAAAGACGGGGAAGACATCATCGTCAGCGTATTTATCCCTACGGGCGAAGTGTTCATCAAGGTATGGCAGATCGATATCGGCCGGGTGAACTTAATCCTGCTCGATACCAATATCCCGCACAATAAGTCTGCCGAACATCGCGAGATCACCGATCAGCTCTATGGAGGCGACATTCATAAGCGGATTCGGCAAGAGATTGTTCTGGGCATTGGGGGATTGCGCGCGCTAAAGAAGTTGGGAATTAAACCAACTGTTCACCACATGAATGAGGGGCATTCTGCTTTTCTAGGTATCGAGCGTATTCGTATTTTGATGCAGGAGAGTGACCTTACTTTTGAGGAAGGGCTGGAGGCGACCCGACTTACTAACGTTTTCACGACCCATACTTCAGTACCAGCGGGCATTGACCTATTCGATTCAAGTCTGGTTTACGATTATTTCGCCCGGTACTGCGAGCAGTCCGGCCTACCGTTTGAAAAGCTACTTGCGCTAGGGCGGACGAACCTGCAGGATCCGACCGAGCGCTTCTCGATGGCGGTGCTCGCTCTCAAGACCTCCGCGTTTCGCAATGCGGTCAGCGTTCTCCATCGGTACGTGTCGCAGGAGATGTTCCAGCACCTATGGCCGCGCTTGCCAGTCGAGGAGGTACCCATTACCTCCGTCACAAACGGGGTCCATTCTCCTACTTGGATTAACGGCGATTTGGCCAGTATCTATGACCAGTACCTTCAGCCCGATTGGCGGGACCGTCTAGAAGACACAAAGATGTGGGAGCAGGTCCACGAGATCCCCAATCAGGAGCTTTGGGAGATGCATCGGAGGCGCAAGCGTCGCACGGTCAGCTATGTACGTGAGCGGGCTTCGCAAGCGGCGGTGCAGCGGAAAGCGTCAGCGGCTGAAGTGCGGCGACTGCAAGACGTGCTTGATCCCGACGTTTTCACCATTGGGTTCGCCCGGCGATTTGCCACTTATAAGCGGGCAACGCTGCTGCTCCGCGACGTTGCACGGCTGAAGCGTCTGCTTAATAACCCGAAAATGCCCGTGCAGATTGTTATTGCAGGAAAAGCGCATCCCAAGGACATCCCAGGGAAGACGTTGATTCGCGAAATCGTTAATCTGTCGCGCGATCCTGAATTATCGAAGCGTCTGATCTTCGTGGAAGATTACAGCATTCAAGTCGCTCGCGAAATGGTCCAGGGTGTTGATCTGTGGCTGAATAATCCGCGTCGTGGAGAAGAAGCTTGTGGAACCAGTGGAATGAAAGCGGCTATGAATGGGGTGTTGAACTTTAGCGTGCTCGATGGCTGGTTCGATGAGGCGTTTGAGAGTTCTGGGGGATGGGCAATTGGGGACCGTGTGCCTTATTCTGAGGACCAGGACGACATTCACGCCAGTTCTATTTATTCCACTCTTGAGAACGAGATAGTTCCTCTGTTCTACCAGAGCAGTGGACAAGAAGGTCCAGAAGAGTGGCTGCGCCGGATGAAAACTTGTATTGCGAACATGACACCCCTTTTCAGCTGCGGGCGGATGGTAGCTGAATATATGTCCGAACTTTATCAGCCGGCCCATAAGTTCTGGATGAGCATGTCGGAAAATGACTTCGAAAAGGTACGCAAGAAAACGGGTTGGGATGAACGGGTGGACGAAGCGTGGAACTCGATTCATTTCGTCGATGTAGCCGACTTGACAGAAGACAAGGTAAAGAGTGGATCGGCTATTCCTTTGCGAACAACAGTGGAACTGGCCGGCCTGAAGCCTTCCGATGTTCGGGTCGAGGCGGTCGTCGGCAGAATCGGTGTAAATGGTCAGCTGCAGGATCTCGAAACGCTTACGCTTTCCCCGGTTGAGGAAAAGGGGACAGCCGTTACGTTCGCGAGCGAGTTCACTGTCCAACAGACCGGGCGGGTAGGGTACTCAGTACGGATAAGTCCCAATCACTTTGATAATCCACTTACCCGGCCTTGCAATGCGCCCATGAAGTGGATTTCGGACTAAACTTTTCAGAGCGATGTCATTGAAAATCCAAACGAATAAACTGGCTTTCTCTTTGAATCCGTGGTACATACTAATCAGGTGCAGGCAGGCTCTGCGACTTCTGATCAAGTCCTTCCGATTTTTGAAGCCTGTCGTCTCCAAAGAGAATCGCAGCGTAGTCAAAAACAGACTTCTGTTGATTTCTGGGGAGGCACCCGGTTTAGCCCAGTCGATTAGAGTGCATGCCCTCGCGGTTTTGCAGTAGGACAATACTGGACGTTCAAGGAGTCGATCAACGCAAATGGACGGAGATCGCAAATACAAACAAAACGGGTATCAGGATTCACGAGGAAACTCGGATTATTATCGCTTAGACAAACCGCGGCAACAAGGGCCTAAAGTCCCGTTGGATATCACCGGGCCCAAGCTTCCGCGCCTCGTTCAGTCGGTAGCCGCTGCACGGTGCTTCGGTTGCGCAGTCACACTTCCTCCTGACACTGATTACCGAGGGAACTGCCCAAAATGCGGAACGGCTCTCCACTGCTGTAAGCAATGCATGCATTTCGATTCATCAACCCGCTTCCAGTGCTTGAAGCCAATTTCCGTTCGAATACCCGCAAAGGATCAGGCGAATTCATGCGAATTGTTTCGTCCCTGCGTGACCGTTGCGCGCGATGGCCTACCCTCAGGACCAGTTTCTAAGATCGCACCGCCCAGTCTGGTCTCGGCTGCTCCGCGTAACGCCAGTGATGCGCGGGCAGCTTTCGATAGCCTCTTCAAGAAGTAGTGTCCTCATCCAAGATTAAGAAGAGGTCGACCGCGGCCAAGACGACTGCCATCCCGCGGCAGGGAGCTGTTCCTTGCTTGATTCTGATCATCATCATTCTTGTCGTTGCGGGCTTCTTCTTTTTTGCTAGCTTCCACGCTGGCGGATAATCTTCAGTAAGCATGCGACCAGACGGAAGATCTGCCGATCAAATTCGGCCTACTCGAATCGTCACTGACTATCTGATGACTGCGGAAGGTTCTGTTCTGATCGAAGCGGGTTATACACGTGTGCTCTGCGCCGCCACGGTAGAAGATACGATTCCCGGCTTTCTGCGCGGTACGGGAAAAGGATGGGTGACGGCTGAGTATTCCATGCTGCCGCGCGCGACTGTCACGCGGACTCAACGTGAACTAACCAAAGGGCGGCCCTCTGGCCGGACACATGAAATTCAACGACTGATTGGACGATCACTGCGAGCTGTGGTTGATCTGAGTGCGCTCGGCGAACGTAGCGTCATCGTCGATTGCGACGTTCTTCAGGCAGATGGCGGCACGCGAACGGCAGCGATTACGGGTGCCTACGTGGCTCTCGCCATTGCGCTAAGCACTCTGGTGAAGTACAAGGTCGTTTCCAGATCTCCGCTTCTCGATTCCGTCGCTGCCACGAGTGTTGGCATTGTGGACGGCGTTCCCACTCTTGATCTCTGCTACGAGGAGGATTCGCGGGCCGATGTGGACATGAACGTGGTGATGACCGGAGGAAATAAGTTTGTTGAACTCCAGGCCACAGCGGAGCGCATCCCTTTCGAGGATTCCAACCTCACTGAATTGATCCGGTTAGCACGTGCGGGAATCAACGAACTTCGCCTCCTGCAGCAGCAGGCGCTGGCAAATCGCGCAGAGCGATGACCATCTATGCCTGTTCCACCAACAAGGGAAAGCTGGCAGAATTCTCCCTCGCAGCGGATCTGATTGGGTTCGAACTGATACCTTTCCCTGACCTCGATAGCATTGTGCCTCCTGAGGAGACGGGAGAAACTTTTGCAGCTAATGCCGCTTTGAAAGCGATCCATTACTCGCTCTTGACAGACCAATGGGTTCTCGCCGATGATTCCGGATTAATTGTTGATGCGTTGAACGGGAATCCGGGAGTGCACTCGGCGCGCTACGCGGGTCCACATGCCTCCGCAGCAGAGAATAATCAGCTGCTCCTGAGGAACTTGGGTGGCAATTCGAACCGGCAGGCGCGCTTTGCTTGTGTAATTGCTCTGGCTCAGGGTGGCTGTGTTTTGAAGTTAGCCACTGGCTTCGTAGAAGGCGAGATCCTGCCCACACCCCGAGGGTCACATGGGTTTGGATATGACCCACTTTTTTTCTATCCTCCACTAAATCGCTCCTTTGGAGAACTGTCCGATGCGGAGAAGCTCTCCGTCAGTGCGCGTGGCCAGGCCCTCCGCAAGGCTTTTACCGCTTTCTCTTCTCTGTCCAGTCTCCGATAAACTCAAGTCATGCATCGCTACCTGCTTCACAACGAAGAGATACGTGATACGAGCGAGCCCTTGTTATCGCCGGGGCAGGTCGGATTCCTGAATGGTTGGGGTATTTTCAGTACGTTGCGGGTATCTGAGGGAGTTTTGTTTGTTTTTGAACGCCATTATGCTCGAATGCAGGGTGATGCGGTACGCATGCATGTGCCATTTACCTTTTCTCCCGCTAAACTTCGCAGTGCACTAGAAAGCCTGGTTGATCGGAATGGGGCCGCAAATGCAACTCTACGGGTTGCCATTGTCAGAAACCGTGGCGGGCTCTTCGAGGGTCCGGAGATTGGGCGCGATTCGGACCTGGTTGCCTTCACCGCCGATCTGACTGCCTGGGATCAGGAAGTGAAGCTCGGTTACAAGCCGCATGCACGGTTCGGGCAGTCACCCTTTGCTGGAGCGAAAATTATCTCCTGGGCCGAAAACTTAACCTGGTATGAGGAAGCGCATGAGCGCGGCCTTGACGAATACGTTCTGCTGAACGAGCACGGGCATGTCAGTGAATGCACGTCTGCAAACCTGTTTGTCATCCAAGGCAATCACGTATACACGCCCCCGGTCGACTCCTCGGGCTGTCTTCCTGGAGTAACACGCGCAATTTTGCTCGATGACATACGGCTTCCAGATCTTACAATATCGGAGCGGATACTTACGCCGGGCGACTTACACCGCAGCGATGGAGTATTTATAACCTCCAGCACGCGCGACTTACTTCCGGTGTTTAAGATAGAGGGTGAGGTGCTTCACCGGCAAGGCTCGGTTTTCGAGCGGGTTCAAAGCGCGTTTACAGATTATACAAGGAGCTATATCCGGGCCCACTCCCGTAAGACCGAGATCTTTGCAGCATGATCAGCAAGTATTTTGAATGCGTTTCGTGCCACAGCCCCAACATACGCCGGTCGCGTTCCCATTCCGCGCTGGAGACCATGAAGATGGCTCTGGGCTTGTGTCCGTTCCGGTGCTCGGAGTGTAACGCACGGTTTTGGATGAATCTGATGCCTTTCAGCCTACTGGCCCCTGCGGAGTGTCCGAACTGCTTGAGCCTCACTCTCCACCCCTGGCCTCATAAACGTTACCGCCCGTCCGGATTGCAGAAGCTACTCTCAGCCTTAGGAGCACATCGCTACCGCTGCCCGGCATGCCGGCATTACTTTGTAAGTTTCCGCCGCAGTCACCGGTTAAGGGCGAAGCTGGAGCCGTCATCCACAACTTCGGACGAAGCCTGACTCAAGACTTACACCAGACTAGATAAGGCAGAGCTTTTTTGGTGAGAAAGCACCAGAAGACAGCCAACCTGCTCACCCAGCGTACTCAACATCTCCATATCGTTTCCGGAGTGAATACGCGGCTCCCGATGCTGAACGTTAATCACCCCGACCACCTTGTTTTGCGAGATGATCGGCACGGAGAGGAAGGCCTCGAACGTGTCTTGTGGGAGATCTTTGAACCACTTAAATCGCGGGTCGTGGTAAGCCTCCCGAGAGATGGCAAGCAGCCTGCGTTCTCTGGCCACCCAGCCAGTAAGGCCCTCGTTCAATCGGAGCCGTACCTTCCCGATGCTGCTCCGGTTAGCATCGCTGGTTGCATATAAAACTAACTCAGCATCTTCCACCAGGTAAATCAGGCAAGAGTCGCTAACCAGAAAGTCACTGACCAAGCCGACAATCTCGTGCAGAACGTCGTCCATTCCCATATCGCGAGTCATGAGCCTACTTACCCGTTGGAAAAGCCGGAGCTGCTGTTCTGATCGTTCGAGTCGTGCCTCGAGTTCCCGGTATTTCGACACTGTCAATATTATGGCAAGAAACCGGTGACTGGGAGATGTCATAATCCAGAAGTGCTGCGGGGGAGAACGCGCTCGAAGGCTTCTTAGGACGGCCAGTTGATGCACTCATGCAGTAGTACGATTGAAAATAGCAATTTTAGGAGATCCCCTTTCGCATGTGGAAAAAGAGAGAAGACGAAATGCCGCAAAGGACCGATAGGCCAGCTGGAATGCCAGTGACGCCTGCGCCCCCAGTGGAACCACAGAGGAGAGAAATTAATACTATGTCATCGCCCACCAGACCATTTGATTCTGAACCAATTTCCACACGCGCCGGTTCAGCCGCACTGGGTAAAAACGTGACCGTAAAGGGTCAGATTTTCGCGCGCGAAGATCTGACTATCGATGGCGAAGTGGAAGGTACCGTCGAGTGCCAGGAGCACCGATTGACAATCGGGCCGAATGCGCGGGTCCAGGCCAGCCTGAAAGCGCGCGAGATCATCATTCAGGGATCGATTCAGGGCAACGTGGACGCGACGGATAAAATCGACATCAAGAAAGAAGCCAAACTGGTTGGAGACATTAAGACCAGCCGGATCGTTATTGAGGATGGTGCTTATTTTAAAGGCAGCATCGACATCTCCAAAGCCGCGGTTACGGGGAAGGCCGCCACTGGTGTTGCCCAACCTAGTGTTCAGTCTGCGCCAGTCGCAGCACCTGCGCAGTCTGCTAACACTGCGGCTGTAGCCGGTTCACTTAAGTAGCGTTGAGGAGGACCAACGTGGGAGCGTGCCCGTTGGTTCCCGAACGACTTATGCACCGGTCTCATTCGGGTTCGTCAAAGAATCGACGATGAGATTTGGGGCTGGAAAAGGTGTGGCCGGCAAAGGGTCGCCGAAAGATCTACCTCCGGTACTTACCAGGCACAGCAGTGGCTTAGATCAGTTCTGCGCCATGCTGCAATCGTCGGAGAATCTTTCAATACTCGATATGTCCGGTGCGAGTCAGGCCAACATCAGCTTTGTCACCGGGTATGGCCATCGGATTTCTTCTGATGACATCGTAAGCACCATGAGCGAGTGCTTCGGCAGCGACTTTCTTGAGAGCCAGCAGGCCGCTAGCAACGCCCAGCGCTTCTTGGACCAGACTCTGACCTTTCCCGATGAGTCGTTCGATGGCGCCCTGGTCTGGGACGCGTTTCAGTTTCTGACCTCACCACTGATTGAGCAAGCGATGTCACAACTCTTCCGAGTGATGCGGCCCGGCGGAACCATGCTGGTCTTCTTCAATGCTGACGAGAAAGCCACGCGCATTCCTGTATACAATTACAGAATCCAGGATCAGAAGACAATCACCCAGATCCCGCGTGGTACGGCCTACCAGCGTAGTCAGTATTTCAACAATCGTGCGCTCGAACGGCTTTTTGGAAAGGCATCTTC
>CAXTMN010000029.1:24789-25243 GCA_964245395.1 uncultured Bryobacteraceae bacterium | reverse complement strand
GTAAAGTTCTTCCTTACGAGGGATCATCTGCGCGAGCTCATCGTTCGTCGTTGACCTTATTCGCTGCCTCTACAATGGAGCTTCGCGCCCGAACGCAGGGTGCTCACCGCAAATGGCACTAGAAGACGATTTATTGCGACAGCGCCACGATCGAATGGCGCAAATCCGTGAGCTGGGATTTGACCCGTACGGCAAAGCTTTCGATCATACCCAATCAATTCCCCAAGTCTTAGCCGGATTCGGCGAGAAGACAGCAGAACAATTAGCTGAGCCGGTTACGGTACGCCTCGCCGGGCGCATCCACACGCTGCGGCGTATGGGTAAAGCCGGTTTTCTCACCTTGTCGCAGGATGGCAAGAAGCTGCAGATTTACGTAAAAAAAGGCGCTGTTGACGAACGCAGCTACCGGCTTTACGAGTTGTTGGATACAGGCGACATCATCGGAGTGCGAGGG
>CAXTMN010000029.1:0-24779 GCA_964245395.1 uncultured Bryobacteraceae bacterium | reverse complement strand
GACCGTCCACGTCGAGGAGCTGTTCTTCCTCTCAAAGATTCTGTATCCCTTGCCTGAGAAATGGCACGGTCTGGAAGACATTGAAACGCGCTATCGCCAGCGATACCTGGATCTGATTGCTAATCAGGAAGTGCGCAACGTGTTCGTCGCCCGTTCTAAGATCATCAGTTCTTTGCGGCGGCAACTTGACAATCGAGGCTTTCTCGAAGTCGAAACACCCATGATGCAGTCGCTCTATGGCGGGGCGGCAGCGCGCCCGTTTATGACCCACCACAATGCTCTCGATATCGATCTGTACCTTCGCATTGCGCCAGAACTATATCTGAAGCGTTTGTTAGTCGGGGGAATAGAACGCGTTTACGAAATCAACCGTAATTTTCGCAACGAAGGCATTTCATCGCACCACAACCCCGAGTTCACCATGCTCGAGTTCTATCAGGCCTACAGCGATTACCGCGGCATGGCTCAGCTTTCTCGAGAGTTGCTGCGACAGACGGCAATCGACGCCACCGGAAGCGCTGAAGTGCTTTACGAAGGGCGCACTATTGACTTTGCCGATTTTCGCGAACTCTCTATGCGGGAGGCCGTGATTGAGTATTGGCCCACCAGCGAGAAGCCGACGCTTGAGAACATCAAAGATCCTGACTGGCTCCTCCAGAATTCTAAAGAGAAAACTCCGGGCAATGCGCTTCTCGATCTGTTCGAACGTCACGTGGAAGAGCAACTCTGGAATCCTACAGTCATCTATGACTTTCCGGTGGAAGTCTCTCCACTTTCGAAAAACAAACCTGATGAGCCGGATTTCGTTGAGCGCTTTGAAATCTATGCGGGAGGGATGGAAATTGCTAACGCCTTTACAGAGTTGAATGACCCACAGGAGCAGCGCCGCCGTTTTGAGTCACAGCTTGCACGCAAAGAGGGCGGGGATGAAGAAGCGCATATGATGGATGAAGATTATATTCGGGCACTCTGCTATGCGATGCCTCCTGCCGGCGGAGAGGGCATCGGGATTGATCGCCTCACGATGGTTCTTACGGACTCTAAGTCCATTCGGGACGTGATCTTGTTCCCTCTCCTTCGACCTGAGGGGCCTACAGGTCTTATTGAGAAGCTGCGCGATATTGCTCCGTAATGTCGCGTTTTGAGTGGATGGTCGCGATACGCTACTTGCGCGCGAAACGCAAGCAGACGGTTATCCCGGTCATCACGGTGATCTCCGTTCTAGGTGTGGCTGCAGGTGTGACTGCGCTGATTATTGCGCTGGCAATCAACAACGGCTTCCAAACGACGCTTCAATCGAGTCTGCTGAACGCGACTGCCCACGTCAACATTTTGGAGCGCAACCCGGCCTATGGAATTGAGAACTGGGAGGATCTTGCGGCCAAGTTGCGGTTTCTTCCCCATGTAGTGAGTGCCACTCCGGGACTCTACGGCCAAGTTGCTGTGAAGGGTCCTCTCGTTGGTGCTGGCGCCATATTGAAAGGTGTTCCATTAGGAAGAAATGTGCCTGTCCCGGATTTGCTTCGTCACCTGAAAGCCGGCAATCTGTCAGCTTTCGAAATCAACCCGCGCGTTCCGGCCATCGTGCTTGGTTCGCGGCTTGCAGAACAAGCTGGCGTAGCCGTGAACAGTCCTGTGACTCTTATCAGCTTTCAAGGTCAACTCACTCCATTTGGATACGTTCCGACTCTGTTTCATTTCCGCGTTGCCGGCATCTTCGAGTCGGGGCTTTACGACCTCGATTCAAGCTGGGCTTTTACGTCGCTCGTTGAGGCGCAGCGCGTGCTCGATTTGAATGATGTCGTTAATACCGTCGAACTACGATTGGACGAGATCTTCCAGGCGCCTGCAGTAGCCCGCGCCGCAGAAACCATAACCGGACCCAAGCTGATTGCTACCACCTGGATGGACCAGAATAAGGCACTGTTAAACGCGCTTCGACTAGAGAAGATCGTTAGCCTGATCACGGTGAGCCTGATTGAGCTTGTCGCCGCCCTCAATATCCTCGTCGTCCTGGTCATGTTAGTAATGGAGAAACACCGTGATGTTGCCATCATCATGGCTATGGGTGCGCGGCGTGCACAAATCCAGCGAATATTCATCCTGCAAGGGCTGCTAGTCGGCGGCACTGGATGTGTGATTGGGCTTTGCGCTGGCTACACGATCACCATGCTTTTCAACCGCTATCAATGGCTGCGACTGGACGAGCAGATCTACGCAATAAGCTATGTGCCGTTCAAGAGCCATTGGACCGATGCTCTGTCTGTTGCCGCACTGGCTCTGACGACGAGCTTGCTAGCCACTTTGCACCCCAGCCGGACCGCCTCCCGCATTGCTCCCGCTGAGGCTCTTCGTTATGAATGAGCTCTTATCACGTAGTCACTGCAAAGTCCCAGATAAGCAGCTCGATGTCGGCGTTATCACCAGTTTCTGAAAACTCTACCAGTGCGTACTCGCCAGGCCCGAGCGCTTTTTCAGGCCAGACTTTGAAAAGGCCATTGCCGAGCTGCTGATCGAAGGTAGCTATTTGCTTGCGATCTTCGACACTCTCCCTGCTGACCGGGAGAATTGAGATACTCTCTACAATGCGCGCGTTTTTCTTCGGGGTGAGCCGGATAATGCCAAAGCGCTCTTCCTGCTGAAGACGAAGGTAAAACTCGGGACGCTCATCTCTGATTACAAACGCCGAACGGTCTCCCTTAATCACAACAGAGGCCTTGCCGGGAACCAGAGGCACAGGAGAAAGCATTTGAATGGCCCGACGCTTCTTATCTGTGACCACCTGGTAATCGGCAATCTTCACTGCTTTAATAGCGTCGCCGACTCTGTAATAGGCTCCGCTGTTTACCGGGATGGACTCGATCTCCTTGCGTAGAGTGCGTTCAGCTTTCTCCTCTTCATCCTCGGCGCGCGCGGCTTTCAGAGCCTTTTCGGTCTTCCCTTTGCGTTGTTCCTCGGTCTTCTCCAAGTCGACCAGTTCTTTGGGAATCTCCTCCCAGTCGCCGCGTTCGGTGCTGTAGTATCGAACACGATCTGCGTCCACCTGGTACTCGCGCACAACGTGAAAATCGCCGTCTTTTAGGTAAAGTTTGAAGGTGTCACCCAGCAAAAGAGCAGCGGTGACGAGCGCCAGCAAAACAAACCGCACAAGTCTATTATCGACTTTCCAAGCCGCACCTGCTTTTGCTGCGCTAACCTAAATCAAATGGCGAAGTTCGGAGAAGTGATCGATTCGGCAGCGGCGATCGCTAAAGGGATGGGCATCACCTTCAAGGAGATGCTGCAACCTGCAATTACGGAAGAGTACCCGGACGCACCCGCGACCGTTGCCGAGCGTTTTCGCGGAGCTCACGTTCTCCAGCGTGACGAGAACGGGCTTGAAAAATGTGTCGCGTGCTTTCTGTGCGCTGCAGCCTGTCCGGCAGACTGTATTTACATCGAAGCGGCTGAGAATACAGACCAGGTGCGGATGAGTGGTGGCGAGCGGTATGCGCGAGTCTACAATATCGATTACAATCGCTGCATCTTCTGCGGGTATTGTGTAGAGGCTTGTCCCACTGACGCGATTACACACGGCCATGGCTTTGAACTAGCCAGCTACAACACATCCACTCTGATCTATCGTAAGGAAGATATGTTGGTCACGCTTGATGAGGGTGGCGCTACACCAACGCAGCACAATCCTGCGCCCGCGGGGGCTGTTGGCAAGCTGCCGGCTGTCTCTCGCTAGTTCGAACGACTACTGCTTAAAGTTTTGAATATAGGAGTCGTGCGGTAAGCCAATGGAGATTGCTCTCCTTCGCAACTTGTCGGCGCTCTCACGGCTCATCCGGCCGCCCGAAACAACCAAATAGGGCGCTCCATGGCCATTCGGAAGAAAGATCGCCGGGCTAAGATCGGGATGCTTAGTCTTTAGTGCGCCTACTTTTTTCTCCGCTTCACTGGATTTGTTGTAAGTATAAAGAACTAAGCGCCAGATGGGCGCACCCCCGTTCGCAGCCAGTTGCTGAGCAGCAGGTGCTCGCTTGGGCGCTGATTCAGATCCAGGTGAAACGGTGCCAGCCTTAGCAGCCGTGCCGTCAGGAGAGAGCGTTCGTGTCTCCCACGAATTATCCTGGGTCGGCCTTACCACGCCCGCCGTTGCAACGGAAGTTTTTCTTGATATTGAACTGTTGTCTTTCCGCTGAGCCGCCCAAAGTACCACTAGCAACAACAATGCTATGACTGTTACATAGATCCAAGGCTTGCGCGAGTACGGCTCGTCTACTTGCTGGTCAAAGCGTGAGGCTTGGCGGCGTGCAATGGACGTGGAAGTCTCGGGGTTATCGCGCTCAATATCGGGCCTACGGATCGGGGCCTCAGGTAGCTTGGGCAAAGACGGCGGAAGAAATACTTTTACGGGCTCCGGCTCCGGCGCGTCTGGGTCCTCAGCAGCTACGGGTTCAGAGACAGAAATTATAGGAGCAGGGAGGTCCAGGTTCAACGGCGGGTTTGGATCGGAGGGACCAGGTTCCAGTTGCGTGACTGCGGGCCGAGGCGGAGCGCCGGCTGCCTCCGGGCGTAAACCTACGAACCCTGGGTTTTTAGCCCCTCGATAGATCGCCAGTGCGTCAGCCAGGGTGCATCGCGACCCGGGATCGGGATTCAGGCATTGTGTGACGACATGGCTGAACGGTGCAGGCAGTTCGAGTGCCTCTTCCGGGGTCGTGTCATCGGCCGCCCGCTGGGTCAGTGTTTCAAATAACGTGGCACCCAGGCACCACACGTCTGCTTCTGGGGTGGTGTTGTGTTCCCTGCTTTCAGGCGCAAGGTATTTCGGCTTGGCCACGATGATTGCGGGCTCTTGTCCAGCAGGCCGGATGCAGTCTGTCGGCAACTTGATCAGTTCTCCCACGGCAAAAACCTGCTGTGGCGACAAGCATCCGTGTACAAACCCTTGTGTGTGCAACTCGGTTAAGGCGCGGACCAAACAAGTCAACACTTCTCCGGCCTCGTCAACCGTCAGAGGCCGCTCGGGGAGGACACCACTCAGTGATTCGTCCGCGCGACTCAGGACCACGTAAACGAACTCCTCCGTTTCGTATTCAAGCCGCCCGGCGCCCAAGGGAGAAATCAGATTCGGATGCTTGAACGAGCGAGCACTTTCCCAGACAGCGAGTTGTTCGGCCGCAGCCTTCAAGGCGGCCTGAAATACGCGCGCAATAGCTTGTAAAAAGCGATCACCCAGAACTCGAACC
This sequence comes from uncultured Bryobacteraceae bacterium, assembly GCA_964245395.1. Taxonomy (GTDB): domain Bacteria; phylum Acidobacteriota; class Terriglobia; order Bryobacterales; family Bryobacteraceae; genus Bog-105. Next base: position 19,542 of record CAXTMN010000029.1, on the reverse strand, counting down.
CTAAAGGTCTCAGAAGATGGTTCACCTTCAATCAAACCTTCCAGTTCGTAGCCGCCGCTGAGGATTATGCCTGTAAGCCTGGTCCAATTTGTCTGCGTACGCAGATGATCCGTGTTCATAACGAGCTCAACGGCTCACCCAGATGGCCGTTGCCTTCATGGTCTGGTAAACGCCATCTGGCTACCGCTTAACTCCGCACTATAGCATTTGAGTTTGTTCAAGTTTGATTTTTATTTTCAGACACTTAAGTCCTAAGAACCGGATGGGAACCGTACTAAAAATTGATACCGGACTGTACCCGGTACTTACTTAGCCTTGATTACAACCGAAACTCGGGTATGTTCCCAATCCATCACCAAATCGGCCTGATCTGCGCCGGTCTTTTTAAACGAAATCAGAAACTGCTCGACAGGGCTTTCAGTCTTGGATTCCTTCATGTCGATCCGGGCCAGGTCCTGGGATTGGTCGTACTCTGTGCCCCACTGCCCCGTTTGCCTATTAACGATCAGCTTCCACCCACCTTCCGAGGGGAGCGAGTATAAAGTGTATTTTCCGGCCGGAACCGGCGTGTTGCCAATCAGGAGATCACTCGTGGTCACGAACCCTGTTGCTTCGTTTGCACCGGTACGCCACACTTCGCCGTAGGGCACTAAGCCGCCCATTATCTTACGCCCGCGCACCGAAGGCCGCCCGTAATCGACGGTCACGTCCGCGCCCTTCAGGTTGACTTCTGCTTTTGCTCTCGGGCTTGACATGCGCCCGCCTTGCGCTCCGGCAAAGCCGGCAAAGGCCAGTAAGGCGGTTATCAAGCTGTAGGTGAATTGGTTCCGTACCATTCGAATCGTCCTTTTCTTCTCAACCGTATCAGGATGCGTTCAGCCTCCGGCGAGGTAACGGTGTACGAATGCAACTGACATTGCACCTTCGCCCACTGCAGAAGCGCATCGTTTTATCGAGCCGTGGCGAACGTCACCGGCCGCAAATAGTCCCGGCATGCTGGTTTCCAGATAATACGGATCGCGGTCAACTGGCCACCCCGGAGGATGCTCGCCATGCAGCAATAGATCAGGGCCGGTCAACAGATATCCACCGGCATCCCGCGCTATGCCAATCGGCTCGGCCCACTCGGTGCGCGGATCGCCACCGATGCAAGCGAAGAGCCATTGAGTCTCTATTCCTTCGGTCTGCTGAGTCTCACGGTTGGTAAGCAATATCGCACGTAAGCGATCATCACCCTCCAAAGCAGTCACTTCCGTGAAGGCCCTCACTTCGATTCGCGGTTCAGCAAGTATCTTGTCGATCAGGTAGGAAGACAGGGTGCTCTTCAGCGAAGCGCCCCGGATCACAATGCTGACCTTTCGCGCGAACCGAGAAAAGTTTATGGCCGCCTGGCCGGCCGAGTTCCCGCCCCCAATGACGACCACATGTTCATCCCCGCAAAGAGCGGCTTCGCTAGCGCCTGCTCCATAATAAATGCCTGCCCCGAGAAAATCCGGTTCCCCGGGCAGATTTAAACGCCGGTACTCGACTCCGGTAGCGCAAATCGCAGCACGGGCAAGAATCTTCGAGCCATCTTCGAGGTACCCGATTCCGCCCTTGCCGGGAATAAACTCCGCTCCCACGCCAGCTCGCGCTAATAAGATCTCAGCCCCGAAACGGACTGCCTGTTCTTTGGCCCTTTCCGCCAGATCGGCACCGCTAATTCCCAAAGGAAAGCCCAGGTAATTCTCAATTTTCGAACTCGTACCGGCTTGTCCACCGATTGCGGCTCGTACGATCACTATTGTCTTCAGCCCCTCCGATGCTCCGTAAACTGCAGCGCTCAACCCGGCGGGCCCGGCACCATAAATTGCCAGATCGTACTCAGATAGTGCAGCGTCGTGGAACCAGCCGAGCCGTTCAGTGATCTGCCGGATCGTCGGACAGAGGAGACGAGTGCCATCTGGGAATATACAAACGGGTAGTATAGGGTCCTTTAGCCCTGTTGCGCCGGCTTCCTTCCGCGCTTCTTCATCGGTCTTTAATTCCAGCCACTCAAAAGGAACATCACTGCGCTGCAGGAAATCGCGAATGCCGTAAGCAACCATTGAACCCGATCGCCCGATGATCTTTATAGGCGGACGCTCTTGGCCTGCTGAATGCTCAAGATTAGCGGACATACTGGCCCTGGTATGTCACTGTTGATTCAAAACTTTCGCGTGGGCCACTCCGTGCGCCAGGTCATACATAATCTCGTCGGCATAACACCAGCCCCATTGCTCTCCTCGTTCGATGGACCGTATCACTTCATGCTTCGTTGCATGCGCGTGTTTCGTGGCATGCGTGTTCTTCGATGAATCGCAACATCCGACATGTCCACAGGTAAGACAGATTCGTAAGTGAACCCACTGGTCCCCCATCCTTACGCAATCTTCACACTGATGCTTGTTCGGTTGTAGATCTTTCGCTTGTTTTACATGTTCACAAATCGTCATAATTGTCCTTCAAGGTTATAGCTGATGGATGCGTCGTGGGTTGGAACCGATGCCAAAGCGTTTGCGCTTTGACTAACCACCCAGGATAGGACCGCTTGGGTTGACTAGCACGGTAGCTACCGATATCTCGCAAGTCCGGTAGTAAACTGCCGAGTCTCTCTCACCCCGAACGACGATTAGCGTAAGCGGAAAGCTAGAGAGCATTGAGGATACTTAGAGCACTTACAACGGTGTAGTTTTAACCTTCAGTGTGGCGTGACCACAGACTTATGCCTATTACTCTGCTGTTCAGTTTGCTCCTGATTTCTTCACTCGCACAAGCCGCGAGCGTTTTCTCGTTCGGCTTCGATTCCGGCCTGCAAGGCTGGACAGGCGCGACATCCGGCACCCCGCTGAATCCTGTGTGGCAGCCAAGTGGAGGTAACCCAGGCGGATTCTATAGCCTGTATGACAACGCGTTTCTGGAAGGCACCAGCTACGGAGTGATCCAGGCTTCAACGGCCGTTCACGCTCTGCCCGCGAACGTATTAACCGATACGCTCTATTTTGATGTTCGTGCTTCAAATCCGTTTAACATCAATGACTACCGCTTGAATGCCACTTGGACCGGTTTCGACTCGCAAAGCGGACAATTCAGCTTTTCGTCAAATGTCTCGACAAAGCCGAACGCGACCTGGCAGACCATTCCGCTTCCGATGAGTTCATTTGCTTGCGATCAGTCCTCTCTGTTTCCTTGTGTCTCCTGGTCCGAAGTCGCAAACCTCAGCCTCGAGCTTATCTTTAGCGGAGCAACAGGCAATGCGCCAGCTTCGATCCGCCTCGATCTGGACAACGTAAACCTCACAAGCTCTACCCCCGAACCGTCCACCGCTGCATTAGGCCTGTTCGGAGTTGCGAGTTTCACCTTCGTTGCATGGCGACGTAACAGGAGCACCGGCCGTCTAGATAGATCGTCTTTCGCCAAGCCATACTAGGAGCAGCCATGCTCCAGGACGATCTTGCTGAGTCGCGCGGGGACTCCCTGCCCGAAGTCAACCAGAGCGTCTCCACTTCCCACACCAGCGTTTGGCGGCGCCTTTTTGCATTTGCCGGACCTGCCTATCTCATCAGCGTCGGCTATATGGACCCGGGTAACTGGGCCACCGATCTGGAAGGAGGCGCCCGGTTCGGATACCAATTACTTTGGGTCCTGGTCCTTTCGAACCTGATGGCGCTGCTTTTGCAAACTTTGAGTACGCGCCTGGGAATTGTCACGCGCCGCGACTTAGCCCAAGCCTGCCGCGATGAGTATCCGCATGCTATCTCCTACACGCTGTGGATCCTCTGTGAAGTTGCTGTTGTCGCCTGCGATCTGGCTGAAGTCTTAGGTGCGGCCATCGGTCTCAATCTGCTTTTCCACATTCCACTGCTGATGGGAGTGTTGATCACGGCGGCCGACACCCTCCTTGTTCTTTGGTTTACGCGTATGGGCATTCGTGTGATCGAAGCGTTTGTACTGGCCTTGATCGCTGTCATTGCCGGCTGCTTCGCAGTTGAGATCTTCTTTGCCCGGCCTGATCTTCCGGGAATCACCGGCGGATTGGTTCCGAGAATTAGCGGACAGAGCCTCTACACCGCGGTCGCAATTCTTGGAGCAACTGTGATGCCTCATAACCTTTACCTTCACTCGGCATTGGTTCAGACCCGCCGTATCGGGGAGACAGTCAGCGATAAACGAAGGGCCTGTAAGTTCAACCTGATTGACTCTACAGTTGCGCTTAACGGAGCGCTGTTTGTCAACGCGGCAATTCTGGTCATGTCGAGCGCGATCTTTTTCAGCCGCCACATTGCCGTCACAGAAATCCAGCAAGCACACCAGCTTCTTTCGCCTTTGATGGGCACTGCACTGGCAAGCTGGATTTTTGGACTTGCTTTGCTGTGTTCCGGGCAGTCATCCACCCTTACAGGCACCATGGCCGGCCAAATTGTGATGGAAGGATTCCTTAAATTCCGGATGCAGCCTTGGCTCCGCCGCGCTGTGACCCGTTTTTTTGCCATCATTCCAGCTGCTCTTACGATCTACCTGTCAGGCGAGTCTGCAACCACCCGGCTGATCATCGTAAGCCAGATTATTCTCAGCCTCCAACTGCCCTTCGCTGTCATTCCCCTCATTCATCTGACCAGCGATCGCAAGCGTATGGGCGTATTCGCCAACGGCCCCTGGCTGAAAATCGCATCCTGGTTCTGCGCTGTCTTTATCCTGGCCTTGAACATCTGGCTGGTTTGGACTCAAGTAGGCGAGTGGGCCATGAAAAGCGGGGAACTGCGGCCTATTATCCTTGTGGCGTCAGCACTTGGAGGAGCCGGGTTTTTCGGGCTTCTCGGGTTTATAACCGCGTGGCCGCTGATCCGACGCCAGCCCGCATTGGCGGGACGCGTGGTCATCGACCTTTCGGATCAGGCCGCACCGGTCTGGAGTTCGCGCACATACCACCGCATTCTTGTGCCGCTCGACCACAGTGAGGCCGACCAGGAGGCGCTTTGAAACGCTCTTACACTAGCAAAAATGCATGGAGCCCGGATCGTTCTCCTCCATGTCGAGGAAGACGTGACCAGCCGCTTGTTCGGTTCGCTTTCCTCTACCGCTGAGATCGCCGAAGGCGAAGACTATCTCCACAATCTGGCCCGATCCCTGCGGGAGCAGAATGTTGAAGTCGACGCGATTGTGCGGCACGGCACTCCAAGGTCTGAAATTGTTTCAGCCGTCCATCAGGTAACTCCTGATTTACTGATCATGGCGTCCCACGGGCACCGCGGCATGAAAGACCTAATTTTCGGGACAACAATTAACGCTGTTCGCCATCAAGTAAACATACCTTTGCTGATTGTCAGCCGGGGTTGGATGGCGAAATGATCGATCTGGGTCAGGGACGGATTCTGGTAACGGGCGGGGCTGGCCTGATTGGTAGTGCGCTGATTTGGGAACTCAATCGCCGTGGTCTAACGAACATCCTGGTGGCAGACATGCTCGGCAACGATGAAAAGTGGAGAAATCTCGTACCCCTGCAATTCGCCGACTATGTCGAGGGTGACAGTCTGCTGATGCGTATGGATGTCTCGCCCCAGCAGTTCGATGACGTAACCGCCATCTTTCACCTGGGCGCCTGCTCCGCAACGACTGAAACGGACGCCGCCTACCTGGTCCACAACAACTTCGAGTTCACGAAAGCACTAGCGCACTTCTCCCTCGAGTCTGGCTGCCGCTTTGTTTATGCCTCGTCTGCAGCTACCTACGGCTGCCTGGAACAGAAGGTTTCCGAGTCCATCCCGCTGCACACTTTGCGTCCGCTAAATATGTACGGGTACTCGAAGCATCTTTTTGATTGCTATGCAGAACGGACGGGTATACTCGACCAGATTACCGGTCTCAAATTCTTCAACATCTTCGGACCCAATGAAAACCATAAGGGCGACATGCGCAGCGTGGTGCACAAATCGTTCTTCGACATTTTAGAGAAGGCCCAGGTCTCTCTTTTTAAGAGCTATCGAGCCGAGTTTCAACATGGTGAACAATGCCGCGATTTTCTCTATGTAAAGGATGCCGTGGCCGCAACCCTGTTTTTGGCGGAACAGGTTGACGGTGGTGGACTATTCAACATCGGTTCAGGCGAACCCAACACGTGGCTTGCGTTGGTCACCGCGATCTTCACCTCGCTTGGTCAGGAACCTAAGATCAAGTTCATTGACATGCCCGAGGCGCTGCAGGAGAAGTATCAATATTTCACCTGTGCCGACATCTCGAAGCTTCGCCGATCAGGGTTTACCCGGGAAATGACTCCCCTTTCAGACGCAGTCCGGGACTATGTTGTTCACTATCTGATTCCAGGTCGTCACCTCGGTGACGAAACAACTCTGGCGTCCACTCCTGTGATAAACGCTTAATCAAGCCTGGAGATTGGCGTAGCAGCATGGCCTGCTAATAAAGGCACCGTCCAGCGTTGCGGAAATCATGGAACCTGTCGCTATGCCGAGCTTCGGGTTGCGTCTCGATCGACGCTGCTACCCGCGCGCACGGCTCCGGATTGGTGGTCTTGTCGAGAACTGGTCGTGTGCGCTCTCGTGAGCGAATTTCCAGCCTGCGCTTTGCAAGGGGCATCAGGCCTGTAAGCAGGTCCCGCATCGCGTCTGAGCGATCGCTTCGCAGATCGACCTATGATGAAGAGGGAAGGGAAGCGACGATGAGCGCAATCGACTGGTCGAAGGTACCGGGGGTCGAAAACGATCCCGAGAGGCAGAGCGGGGCACCCGTGTTCGCGGGTACACGCATTCCCGTCGACGTCGTAACGAACAACATCCACTGCGGCGGTACTCAAGCCGAGGTCGCCGAGATCATGGAAAATTTCGACGTGACGCCCGAACAGGTCAAGCTAGTGCTGCGCGAGTTGCGGCGGAACGACGTACGTCCTCTGGTCTCCGCAGGGTCATTATTGAAGATCCTGTTCGATGTGAACGTGCCGAAGGGATTGCGGCTGTTACTACCGGATCACAATGCTGCAAAGTGTGGCAATGCAAACGGCAATGTTCCGAATGTGCGTGGACTGGATTAGAACTGCTTTTAAGGATCTGGAACGTGTCGTAGGTGACGGCGATCGAGATCAGTACAAAACTTCCCGCGAGCTCGAGCGCGATTATCTTGTGGACCTGCGCCTCGGTCGGGATGCGCTGCGCCAGCAAGTCTAAAGAGCCGCCAGGCCCTTCAGATTCCATCCGCAGATCCGGCTCGCTTCCAGCTTGTTGCCCTTTGGCCCGGACCAATGAGTCTCCAGGCTTACGTATCCTTTGTAGCCGTCCTTCAGCAGAGCTGCTATCTGTTCCTTCCAGAGAATTCTGCGAGTGCCCAGCGGTCCCCACACCGGCTTATCGCCTTCCATATGGCAATCTTTTGCGTGGACATGCACAATGCGATTCTTGGCCAAGACCGAGTAGCCCCCCGGAAAGGGATTTTCACCGGCCACCAAAGCATTTGCCGGATCCCACACAATCATTACCCTCGGATTCGGCACGTAATCCAGCACGCGCATGGTTTCTGCAGCCGTTCCAATGTTGCAGGCGTGCTCATTTTCCAGACCAATCACCAAATCAGCTTTTTCCGCCAGCGTAGCGAGTTGACTAAGCGCCTGAATGACGGCATCGGCGCACAGCTCAGGCCTGACCGTTCGCCAGTAGGAAAAGACGCGGATGATCCGCGCACCGAAGAAGCTCGCCAACTGAAACGCACGCTCGGTCAGCCGTGGCTGATCATCGAAGGTATGCTTTGAGGCAAAAACATCGTGCTGAAAACGGCTGTCAAGTTCAAGCGAGTTGGGCAACACGCACTTCAGCAACGGTGAAGCGATGGAGATCACGGGAAGCCCGGCCTCATCCAAAGCCTCCTTGACTCGGTGGAGTTCGTCCCCATCGAGGTCCATGATGTTTTTCCCGTTCACAACGCGAAGCTCGGCTGCCGTCATTCCGATTTCTTTCATCACCGGAATGGCTTCGGCTAAGAGAGGCGAAAACTCGTCGGTAATTGCGCAAATCGGAACTTGTGGTTCAAACATTCTTTAGATCTTTATATTAAGGGCGTGATCGTCGGCAAGCTGTTCCGAAGGCGCAAGCATACACTGGAAAGATGTTCTTCCGCCGCAGCCTTCCGAAGAAGCCGACCTTTGCCGAACGCTTAAACCAGCTGAAGAATGCCGGGTTTGCGTCGGAGGTTCAGCCGGACGGGCGAGTCAAAATCACTAAGCACGGGGTTGGTGCAATCATAGGCGACCAAGGACAAGACCACCCTGAGATCGAAAAGGCCGGCATACTCGTTGGTGCCGAAATAGCTACTCTGCTGAACGGCGGTTATCAAATGTTCCTCGAGACTCCGAGTGGCATGCGCGCGCCAGCCATGGCCGAACAGCTGAGGGCTCTCCATCAATTTGAAGACGATGTAAAGGAGGCGCTTGACCTGGTAAACCTCTACAACACGTCCCTTGGCACGACGACACCAAAGCACATGTACGACCGCGTGAACAAGCGGGATACCGGACTGCAGCCGAAGCCATGGGAGAAGAAGGAGCACCGGATCGTGGCTCCCGAGACCAAAGATTCACTGCCCGCGCAGGCCAAGTAACCGCCGCATTTCGCCAAACGACACTGCCGCATAGAGATCGCTTAGATCCGGAACAAACGGTTCCACGACTACCTTCCGTGCATCAACCTGCCGGCCTGCGCGATCAAGTGATGCTGCCAGCATTGCTCTTGCGGGTAAATCCGTGTTCCCGGATCGTCCCACAATCTTCTCCCAGGCAGGCGCAGAGTTGGCGTAGTCTGCCTGAAGGAAGAACCCGAACGCGAGTAGCAAGTCTTTTACCGGCTCGTTCGCTCCAAACGGAGATGCCTCCACCTGCGCTTGCCACTGCGCTGAAGATTTGTCGCTTGCTGCCGTCAGGATTGCTGCAATTCCCGCAGTGGGCGAATTGCCCGGTCTGGACATGTTCCTTTTCGCTTCTGTCCGGCTCCCCATGGAGAGCTGCCAAACTGCAATCTGGCCCATCGCCGCTGAGTGGAAATCTGGATCAGTCGTGCTCGCCGTCTGAAGCAAAGCTACCGCCCCATTCAGTTGACCGCCAATAGCCATCCAGCGCGCGCGGAGCAGTACTGCAATCGGGTCGCTTGGTCCTCGCAACGCTACAAACTGCTCGAAAACTTTACTGGCCCGGGCTGGATCTCCGTTCAGCAAAATGACGGCTGCCAGCTGCGGAAGCAGCGTAGGATTGCGCTCTGCCAACGGCGCAAGCATTTTCTCCGCCTCCCCAAATCTCCTGCTTCTTACAAACGCTTCCGCCGATTGCCGGAGTAAACCAACGCTTGCCGGATTTAATTCGGTTGCCCTGCCCAGCAACCGTAGGCCCGGCCCGAAGTTCCCGGCTAACACCTGGAGCGAGCCCAAAGCTGCACTCACATCCGGATCGTTAGGTAGGAGCCGAGCTAATGCCGCTATAGCTTCCTCCTGCTTAGGCAGCTGAGCGTGGGTCAATCTGCTGACGAGCGCATTGAACCGCGCCCTGTCGACCGAATCAAATGAACCGCTCGTTCTTTGCCCCTCGGAGATCAGCGATTTTAGATCCAGTACTCCCGTCTGTGCAGCAGCCTCGAGTCGTGCAACCTGTGCTAGCCCAAAACTCGGGTCTATAGATGTAGCTGTGTTTAGAAGAGCGATTCTCCGCTGCAGGTCAGGTGTTTCCGCTACCGCTGCAAACGCCCTTAGCGCAGCATCGCTTCGGGTTGGGAAGCGTTTAGCGCGAACGTCAACCCGTCGCGCAATCTCGTCGACCAGCGGAATAGCTCCTCGGCTCGCAGCTCCGGACACGTCAATGACCCGGACAGTACGCTGCGTGGAAATGTCCGTCAACACTGCACTCAGGCCAAACCTGCCGCTGCGGCTCTCGATTACCGTATGCAGCAGTTCATCTGCCTGACCCGCATAAGCGGACGACTCACTTTCTGCATTGAACACAATGCCCGAGGGCGAAGAAGCCAAGTCTGTTTGCAGCGCTATGGGAAGCGCAACTCGCATCCAGTCCGACGAGGCGTCCGCTATTAGAACATCGGTCGGAAGTACAGCAATACGATGAACAACATGCTGCGGAGCGCGCGAACATCCAGCTGTCAGCACCAGCATGACAAGCGGGAGCGTATGAAATCTAAGAAGCCGGATGCCCTAATTATAGGGGCTTGGGATTATCCAGCCAGAGCTGCTTAAATGCGGGGTCGGTCTTCAAAGAAGCAAACTCCGGCATCGCCGGGATCTTCTCCCGGTTCTTTACGCCTTCTTCCAGAGCCTTTCGCAAGCAGATGATGGCGCGTTCTGTCGAGCCCGCCTTTGCGTACATCTTGGCAAGGTAGAGATGGTACGTCGCCCGGTCTTCAATGGTCCGCTCCTGCATCAACGTGCCAAACGCATTGTGGTGTTCGAAGACATCAGGGTCAAGCTTCAACGCCTGCTCATAGTAGTTGGTGGCCTGTTGATAATCCTTGCGCCCGAAATATGCAGCACCCAAATTTGCGTAGATTGAGGCGCTCGGGTCCGAATATCGCAACGCCTTTTTGTAACAGCCAATCGCCCGCCGATAGCTTCTGCCCGAATAGTAAATCGTTCCAAGGTTGTTGATGGCCTCTGAGTAGCGGGGATTCAGCTTGATCGCACGCTCGTAGTTGCTTTTGGCCACATCGAACTTAAGCATCTGGTGAAAGGCGATACCAATCTTATTGGCTAGGATTGGCGAGTCCTTCGGGCCTTGCCGGTACATATCAACGGCCTCGCGATACATCTTTCGGGCCATGTAGATGTCTCCGCGCAGCTCGCTTGTAATTGGTGGGTTGGGAGCCGGTGCTTTTGCGATTTCGGACGACGGTGTCGTCACAGGCGGGACCGACACAGAGGACGTATTAAGGTCGTGCGCTACTAAGGCATTCTGGCCGGCAAACGCCAAGGCGGTGAGATAAAAACCGGCGCTACAGCAAGCAAGCTTCGAAACAGAAAAAGAGATCATAACGCGATCCCCCTTGGATTTATACTATAACTTTTTCTGCATCCGGAAAAGAACTACTTGAAGATGCTCTTCAGCTTGTCGAAGAAGCCCTTTTTCTCTCTGGTCTTGTTGGCATCTTGATTCTGCACGCTTACAGCTGCGGCATCACCAGAAGCCGGCATTTGGCCTGGCGCCGGAGGGATATTGGGCAAGCTCCTGGGTGTTGTCGATCCGGTTTCCCACCCGGCGATTTCCGTTGACCCGCCCTGATGCAGCGCACAAAACTGGACTGGCTGTGTCCCCACCAGGTAAAACTCGGTAACCGCTGTAGGGCAAGCGCTTGTGGCCAGCAGCCCGCTAAGAGGATCCACTTGCGCACTGACTACTCCGTCGGGAACAGCAAAATCACTCACGTCGCGATAAGCCCTGTGTTTATGTGCTCGTCGCATGTACTCGGCCCAAATTGGAAGCGCTGCCTTTGCGCCTTCCAGTTTTAGATCCTGGTAATCGTCAAGCCCCACCCACACGATGCACAAAAGCTTCGTGGTGAAACCGGCAAACCAGGCGTCGTGCGAGGTGCCTGTCTTTCCCGCGGCCGGTAAAGTGAATCCGCGCGACCGAACTCCCGCCCCCGACCCACTTCGCAAAACCTCCTGCATCATACTCACCATCAGGTAGGTCACTCGGGGATCTAGAATCTTCTTTGTTTCAGACTGAGAAGACCAGACCGCTTGGCCGCCTTCCACGATTTTCGAGATCAGGCGGGGTCTCACCATTATCCCGCCATTTGCAAACAATGTGTACGCCCCAGCCATTTCCAGCGGAGTTACATCGTACGCTCCGAGCGCCATGGCCGGAGTCGCGCGAATATCTTCTAGTCCCGCTTTGTGCGCCAGGTCAGCCACAGCGTTGTACCCAGCCGACTCAGCCACCTCGACTGCGGGCACATTCAATGATTTCGCGAAAGCTGTGCGCAACGTGACTGAGCCCTTCCAGTCGTCTTTGTGATAATCCACCGGGTCATAGGCCTTGCCGCCGAAATAGAACGTTCGGGCTTCATCCTGAACCATGCTGGATGGAGTGATCGGATCGGGATGATCGTACAAACCCGTATTCAAAGCCGCGGCGTACACAAAGGGCTTAAAAATGCTACCCGAAGGACGTTTAGCTACTACGTGGTCCAACTGGCTTACGCCATAATTCCTTCCGCCAATGAGTGCCTTCACTTCTCCCGTATGCGGATCCAGACAAATCAGCGCTACCTGCGGCTCCTCGATCGGACCCCCACTTTTATTGCGTTTGGCCAGCGTATTTGCAATCTCGCGCATTCCCAGTCCCACCGCTTCAGCCGCGTCCCGCTGCAGGTCCGGGTCAAGCGTCGTGTAGATCCTCGAACCGGATTGTTGAAAATCCCTATCCTCGAATTCATTCGCCAACCGCTCGTTTACCAAATCCACAAAGTAATGAGCATCGGCCGATTCCATTCCTTGTTTTGCCGTCGAGAGCGGCGTGCCAATAGCCGCCTCGTACTGATTTGTTGAGATATACCCGTTGTCGAGCATCTGCTTCAGCACTATGTTGCGGCGCGCCTCGGCTCGCTTTGGCCAGCGGACGGGATTCCGGAAACTGGGCTCCTGCACTAGTCCTGCCAGGGTCGCCGCCTCCGGTAGAGACAGATTACGAATGTCTTTGCCGAAGTAGGCCTGCGCTGCCTCCCCGAAACCACGAATCGCAAATGATCCGCGTCGACCTAGGTCTACCTGATTGGAATAATATTCGAAGATCTGTTGCTTGGTTAGCTTCTGCTCAAGGTGGATCGTAATCAGAAGTTCGTCAAATTTTCGCGTCCATGTCTTGCGGGCATCTAACCAAAGATTCCGGGCCAATTGCTGGGTTAACGTCGAGGCGCCTTGCGCGCTCCGCCGTTCCCGGATATCTACAAACACAGCCTTCACAATGCGGATGGGATCGAACCCGGAGTGTTGGAAAAAGCGCTTGTCTTCGATCGAAATGACCGCATGGACCAGCACAGGCGGAATCTGGTCGTACTTCACCAGCCTTCGTTTTTCGCGATTCTTATCGTACAGGCTGCTGAGTAACTGCGGCTCCAGAGTATACTCGGTTCGCGCTGAATTATCGCTTAAAGAAACGATCGATTCGATCTTGCCTCCCTCAAAGCGCAGCACACCCGCCTCAGATTCGCCTTCGCTCCGGCTGCCAGGAAAGATTTCGATAGCGTTTGAACGAAGGTGGTACCAGCCGGCTGTGTTCGCTCGCGAATCTTCCGCATACCCGCTTTCGCGTAGTCGCGAAGCAAACTGTAAAGGCGTGCCTGAGTCCCCCACTCCCACAACCACGGGCGCTGCATAAAGCAGTGAAGAATTGGGAAAGGGCCCTTGCGTCAGCTTTTCATCCGTCAGCCGGGCAAAATGGCGATAGTCGAAAAAGATCACTATGAGCGCAATGGTGACAACAATGCCTGCGCCGAGCAGAACGGCGTTGAGAATCAACCGGCTGCGGCCGTTGTTGTTAGTGCGGGTGGATGAAGACTTAGAAGGAACTCTGATGCGAACGGGCAAATAGATAGCCTGGAAAGAGGACTTTCAACTGGACGCCCGACGGCAGCCTAGGTTACTTCCGGGCTTGATAATACGATTCTAACTCTGTCCAGATGTTATCGCTATGCGGCTGCCAGTTGGGAAGCTGTTTGCCTGTAATTTGCAGTTCATCGATGCTCAACGTACCGTGACCAAATGGACAGATCAGCTCCGTTGTTGGCCGGCCGAAGATCACCATATTGCCCCAAGACCCACTATTCACGGGCATAATCAGGCGGCGCAGACAACTCCGGCAGCGACGTCGCTGGTCTCTTAAGATCAAGGAAACCATGCCCGCCCCAACTAACCAGATCCCGAAGGTCGCAAACGTGAAGAGCATGTCGTGCATGAACAACGTCTGCTGTGGGCCAAAGCGCGCCGGCAGTGGTTCCGGTAACGGATAAACCGCGGCTAAGATCGCCTGCATCGCGCAAATTACCATTGCGCCTGCGGCAAACTTAGCCGTTAGGTACAGCCAATATGTCATGTCCCTCATTTAGACTCCTTCAAAGCGGCAAGGGTTCCGGATCCAGGTCGCTTCAATTACGGAGCAAATTCTTGGCCAGAAATAAAACATTCGCTGGCCGCTCGGCTAACCGCCTCATAAAGTACGGGTACCACGCATCCCCGTACGGAACGTAAAGCCGCAACTGATAGCCTTGCCCGACAATCTGCCGCTGCAAATCGCGTCGAATTCCGTACAGCATCTGAAATTCGAATCGATCCCGCCCGATTTTCCGCTCTTTCAAGTGCTGTAGAGTTTCCCGAACGATTTTCTCATCGTGGCTTGCAATGGCAGGGTAGACTCCGCGATCAAGTAACAGCTTGGACAATTTCACGTAATTGATGTCGACATCTGCCTTGCGTGGGTAAGCAAGGTTTGGAGCTTCCCGATAGGCTCCTTTGCAGAGTCGTACCGGAATATTCAATTCCGACAGGCGCTCGATGTCCGCTTCACTTCGGTATAAGTAGGCCTGGATCACGGCGCGAACACAGCCTTGGTAACGTTTTTGAACCTCGGTCACTACCTGTAAGGTGCGGTCTGTGTATTCACTGGCCTCCATGTCGATCTCTACGCGACTGTTCATTGCGCGAGCGCGTTCCACCAGCGTAAACACGTTTTGCAGACAGCCTTCCGGAGAAAAATCCAGGCCGAATTGCGAGAGTTTGATCGACACCGTGGAAGCCAGTCCAGCCGTTCTGATTTCGTCCAAAGCTCTAAGGTATGAATCGCGAGACTTCGACGCCTCCTCCAGAGAAGTCACGTTTTCCCCGAGGAAATCCAGGGTTCCCGTAATTTGCTCTCCTGAGAGTTGCCTTAATACCTGGATGCCTTCTTCGAGTGTCGGTCCAGCAACGAAGCGTGAGGTCAGCTTTCGCGAGACAGGCGAATTCTCCATCCATTGCCGCAACCAGTGACTCTGTGATAAGTGGAGAAGCGTCCTGCGCAGCATGATGATCGGGCTCTTTCAATATAGCGGTACGGGTGCGAGGCGGCCTCCGTCAGCAAACAGGTGAAAAAGCCCTCAGCTGAATAGCAGGTGGCTGCTCATTGCTAAGCCCGTGCCCAGGACCGCCCCGACGAGTACGTCACTCAAGAAATGCATTCCAAGCAGAATTCTTGAGGTCGCGATGGCCAAAGCGCAGGCGATAAGAACAACCAGCAGAAAGGGATAAAATTCGCCAAGCGAAACAGCGACTGCAAATGCTGTGATGGTGTGGCCCGAAGGAAAGGAGAATCGGTCAGGGGGAAGAAGGTGGGCCCAGCAATGCGGCTCGACCTCACACGGCCGCTTGCGCCCCGAGATCTTTTTCAGAAAGATAAATGTACCAACGCCCACAAAGGCCGCCGACCCCGCCGAGGCGATTGCCGTTAGCCGATCCGATCCACCGAATAGCAGGATGGATAACCCGACCAGGTACCACAACCAGCCATCGCCTGCTTTCGTGGCAGCAATGGCCGATAAGCGAACCCATCTAGGAGCGGGCCATTTGTTCACCTTCCGCATCAACCGATGATCACGGGTAGAAATAAACTGGAGCATGCCGTGGGTCGTCATAACGACTTCCCCTCTACAGCCAAGTCTATGCGATCGAGCATACCGCTACTCTCACCGATTCCTTTGTAAGGGACAAGCAGTTACAAGGCGGTGACAACTCCAATAAACCTTGGTAAACAGGTAGCAGGATTTCCGGGTCAGCAGCGGCTTACGCTTCTTCTCTGCGGCCCAAGTAGGATGAGAGTTGCAGGAGCGACCCACACTCGACTTCATCTACTTCGATGCCGGCGGCGGGCACCGCAGCGCCGCTCAGGCGCTTCAGGCTGTGATTGAATCCCAGAAACGCAACTGGAGTGTCAGGCTTGTGAACCTTCAGGAGGTTCTTGATCCTCTTGATGTTTTCCAGAAAGTTACTCGCGTCCGATCTCAAGACATCTACAATAAATTGCTCGCAAGAGGCTGGACCCTAGGTGCGCCACAACTTCTCTTCGGCCTGCAGACCGTCATCCGGCTGAATCATTCCGCTCTTGTCAAACTACTGACAGCTTTCTGGCGCGAGCGGCGTCCCGACATGATCGTCTCGCTCATTCCCAATCTTAATCGCGCCGCCTATGAAGCTCTTCAGAAGGCGCTCCAGCGGGTGCCGTACGTAACGATTCTGACCGACTTCGCCGATTACCCCCCTCACTTCTGGATGGAACAGCAGGATCAGTATTTCGTATGTGGAACCAGGCGCGCTGAAGAACAAGCTGTGGCTATGGGACATCCACGATCCAAGGTCATCCGCGTCAGTGGAATGATTCTCCGCCCAGAGTTTTATACCCGATTTACCGGCAGTCGCGAGGAGGAGCGCTTAAAGCTAGGCCTGGATCCTCACCGACCAACGGGCCTTGTCTTATTCGGAGGGGAAGGATCAAACACGATGTACTCAATCGCGCAACGCTTGGGTAACTCGCATCTAGACCTTCAACTCATCATGATTTGCGGGCGAAATGAGCGGCTGAGGGCACGACTGGAGCAATTGAGCACTAATAAGTTATTGGTCCAGGGCTTCTCCAAACACATTCCCCATCTTATGTGGCTCTCGGATATATTCATTGGCAAACCCGGGCCGGGCAGTATTTCCGAGGCTGTGCAGATGAAGCTACCCGTGATTGTTGAAGGAAACCTCTGGACACTGCCGCAGGAGCGTTACAACACTCAGTGGGTAAACGAACAAGGCGTTGGGAAGGTCATTAAGAATTTCCGACACATCGAAAAAGCCTTCGAGGAACTTCTTGAGGATCACACGTTGCGGACCGTTCGAACCAGATTAGCTGGGATGGACAACCGCGCAGTGTTCGAAATCCCGCCGATTCTGGAGCACATTTTGCGCGAAAATGAAAAAAAGTCCGGGAACGGATGACCGCTCCCGGGGTTGAAGAACTCGGGCGTTATCGCTCGCCGAAGCTCCAACCAACAGAGGCGCCGTACTCCGGAACCCAATTACTTCCGTATTGAAAGAAGTTATTCACGTAATGAGCGTCTACTTGCGGCCTGACAAAAAGATGTGATGTCGCGTAGACTCGCAGGCCGGCTTCTAAGTGCACCTGAAAATGGTTCGAACTCTCCAAGTAGGTGTTACTGCTACTGCAACCCGCTAAGGAATCGCAATAACCTTGCGGATAATAAAACTTCAGATTGACACCGCCTAATCCTGCCTGTAGCTCTGGCACAATCCGCTTCAAATGGTGCGCAACGGGAAGGTAGATCAGGTTAAAGTCATAGAAGTTTGGGCGGTAATTGATATTGCTTGAGTAAGTGCCCTGCGAAAACCGGAAGTCAGTCTCAGCGCCCACACCAAGACGGGGCGTAATCATGAAATCAGCGCCTGCTTTGCCAAACGCTCCGCCCATCGCGTTCGTTGGCGAAGCGGTACCGGTGCTGAGAGGATCGATCAGATTTCCGCTGGAACCAACCTGCGAGGTGCCTACACCAAAATAGACGTCTAATCCGCTTTGTGCGTGCGCCAAAGACGTACCTACAAACAGAAGAGTCCCTAATAAGATCGAACTAGAAAGCTTCAAGTTATGTTCTCCTTTGCACAGCAACAGTGCACTATCCTTACAAGACTTAGTAGCTCTTGGCAGTTACTAACCTTGCCTTCGTGCTTCAGTTGCGTACAATTTCAGGACGTAGCTGATTACCTTCTGGGTTTCACCGGTGAGAGCAAAACATAGCTGGCGCCATTAATCCAGCGTAATCAATCAAAAAGAACCAACAAGATGCCTGATTGCCGTTAACCGAACAGCTCCAGCATCTTCACCTCCGAGGGCGGCTGAAGGATGCTGTTCTGTGCAAACTCCTGGGCTTCAGGATAACTCGTGTATTGAACTGTCTCAGCAGCTTTCGCCAGATCGTAGTAAGTATGCCGAAGCTGAATGCCGGGCCCTAATAGGAGCCAGTCCGCGCCTGGTTCCCCAAAGGGCATTCCCACGCTACCGGCGTTGACTATTCGAACCTCTCCAACTTTACGGTCAAATTGCATGTGAGTATGACCGCAGACTACTACGGATACATTGAGGCCTTCCAGAAACGGTAAGATCCGATCTTCTGGCGTCAACCGAGTGAAGAGTTGGTTCTCATCTCGCGGTGTCGCGTGACAAAAGAGCACCTCCTCCAACCCTGCAATCCTGAGCCGGAGTGTTTTGGGCCACACTGCAATAAAGCGCTTACTGTCAGAATCCAGCTGCTGCTCAGTCCAACGCACGATGGGTCGATAGTATTCCGGAACGCTACTTAGATCGCGGCCGGCCATTTGCTCCAGCACGGCTACTTCGCCATTACCGTAGATAAACTGCACAGGAAGACTAACGCTGAGCAAACGAGCGAGCACTTCGCGCGGCATAGGACCTGGAAGCAGGTCGCCGCCAACTACGATTGTGTCTACGCCCAGTACAGAAACTTCTTCAAGCACAGCCTCCAGCGCTGGGAGGTTTCCATGAATATCGTAAAGGGCAGCGACTAGCATGAACGAGGACGAATATGGCTAGCTGCTTAAGCTGCTTTCAAAGCTCCGCGACCTAAGCCAATGAAGGATCAACACCTTCAGGGTTCAGGGCCAGATCTTTAATCGCTTGCGCAGCCTTTTGAGCATCGAACTGGCCTGATGCTGCAAGCCGCGAGAGCGCAGCCGCAGCTATGCTCGCACCATCAACTTCGAAGAAACTACGAAGATGTTGACGATTCTCGCTGCGGCCGAATCCATCCGTTCCTAATGCCGTCAGACGTCCGGGAAGCCACGGTGAAATCTGATCCGCCACAATCTTCATGTAATCGCTAGCTGCAACAATCGGTGTCCGGTTGTCTCCCAACGCCTTCAGCAGATAAGGCTGGCGCGCTGGCTGATCTGGATGTAACCGGTTCCAACGCTCAGTGATCAAGGCGTTGCGACGGAGTTCAGTGTAGCTGGTGACGCTCCAGACATCCGCACCGATGCTGTATTGCTCGCTGAGAATGTCTTGGGCCTTCAAAGCCTCATTCAGGATGGGACCGCTGCCAAATAACGTAACCTGAGCCGTCCCACTTTCGGAGGACTTGTACAGATACATGCCGCGCAGGATGCCTTCAACCACATCCGCGCCTTCAGGCATTGCCGGTTGCGGATAGTTCTCGTTGCAAACCGTCAGATAATAGAAGTGATCCTCGTTATTTTCGTACATCGTGCGGATGCCCTCCTGCACAATGACTGCAATCTCGTATGCAAAGGCAGGATCGTAACTCCGGCAACTTGGAATTACACTCGACAGCACATGGCTGTGTCCATCATCGTGCTGAAGCCCCTCGCCCAGCAGCGTTGTCCGCCCTGACGTACCGCCGACTAAGAATCCCTTGCCGCGCGAATCGGCAAACGCCCAAACCAGATCGCCTACTCTCTGGAAGCCAAACA
>CAXTMN010000028.1:40044-49256 GCA_964245395.1 uncultured Bryobacteraceae bacterium | reverse complement strand
TTCCCGGCGTTCAGAATATCATTGCGGTTGGTTCGGGAAAGGGCGGGGTTGGGAAAAGCACAGTTGCGGTGAACCTGGCTATCAGCCTTGCCAAGTTGGGACACTCCGTGGGTTTGCTCGACGCGGACGTTTATGGGCCATATGTTCCGCTCATGTTAGGAGTTCAGGAGACGCCACATGCGTTGGGACAAAACATCCGGCCAATTGAGGCGCACGGCATTCGTATTATGTCCATGGGCTTCTTGAATCCGGGTGATAAGCCGCTTGTATGGCGTGGACCAATGCTGAATTCGGTGATTCAGCAATTTCTGCGTAATGTGGAATGGGGCGCACTGGATTATTTGGTGATCGATCTTCCCCCGGGGACCGGGGACGTACAATTAACCTTAATTCAGACGACTCCAATCACCGGAGCGGTTATTGTGACTACGCCGTCCGATGTCTCGCTTGAAGATGCGCGCAAAGCGGTGCACATGTTTGAACAGGTGCGAGAGCCGGTACTCGGCATTGTGGAGAACATGAGCTATCTAGAGCACAATGGCGAGAAGCTCTATGTGTTCGGTCAAGGTGGCGGCGCAAGAACAGCAGAACTGATGAAAGTCCCGCTTCTAGCCGAGATTCCGCTCGATTTGCAGACTCGGTCAGGAGGTGATGCAGGGAAACCAATCGCTCTCGAAAACACAGCGCAATCAGCCCTGTTCCACAAGTTGGCTCGCACGGTAATTGAGAAGGCCGAAGCGAGCAAGACTCGCCTCCGTCCAACAATGACAGTTGCCGATTGATTATGGGTGGGAATCCACTTTAAGTTTCGAGCCGGTACTCCACTCAGTGAATGGTTTAAGCGTAGTGACTTGATTGTCGCGTTCGCGCCAGCTACCACGGAAGTAATCGCGATTCATACCAGCGATCACTTCAAGCGGAATTTCCTTTGGACAGACACCCGTGCATTCACCAATGTTTGTGCACCCGCCAAAACCTTCTGCATTCATCTGTGTAACCATGCGTACGGCGCGCTGGTCCCGCTCTGGCTTACCTTGCGGCAGGATTCCCAAGTGAGTTATTTTTGCACCCGTGAAGAGAGCGGCGGAGGCGTTCGGACAGGCGGCTACACAAGCTCCGCAGCCGATGCATGCCGCGGCGTCCATAGCACGGTCGGCTTGCTCCTTTGCGACCAAGATAGCGTTGCCGTCAGGAGCACTTCCAGTTGAGACAGACACATAGCCGCCCGACGCTATGATGCGATCAAACGAACGACGATCAACAATTAAATCTTTTATGAGCGGGAAAGCACGGGCACGCCACGGTTCGAGGATTAATTCCTCACCGTCTTTAAAGTGGCGCATAGTGAGCTGACAGACTGTGGTTCCAGGCAGAGGACCATGTGCGATGCCGTTGATCATGAACCCGCAAGAGCCACAAATTCCCTCGCGACAGTCGTGCTCAAAGGCAATAGGATCCTGACCCTCTTCGATGAGACGTTCGTTCAGGACGTCGATGCATTCGAGTATAGACATATCGGGGTTCACGTCGCCAAAAGGATAGGTGACAAACTGGCCGGTTGCGCTACGGTTCTTCTGGCGCCAGACTTTCAACATCAGTTTCATTACTTGTAGCTCCTTTGGCTTGGATGCACGTAGTCGAATCGGAGCGGTTCGCGCGAGAGTTCTTCCTGATTGTTAGCGCCGCGATAGTCCCAGGCAGCGACGTAGGAGAAGTTTTCGTCATCGCGCTGGGCTTCGCCCTCCGGCGTTTGGTATTCTTCCCGAAAATGGCCGCCGCAGGATTCATTGCGCTCCAGAGCATCAACGCACATCAGTTCGGCAAGTTCGAAGAAGTCTGCTACGCGACCGGCTTTTTCGAGACACTGGTTCAGGTCGTCCGCAGAGCCAAGCACCTTCACATCTGACCAAAATTCATCGCGTAATGAGCGGATCTGGCTTATGGCAGTTCGGAGCCCCTGAGCATTCCGCGACATACCGCAGTAATCCCAAACAATCTTTCCAAGCTGGCGATGAAACGAATCGACGGTTCGCCTGCCATTCACGTGCAGCAGTTTGTCAATGGTCTGCTGAACAGACGCGACAGCGTTTGCGACTTCAGGATGAGATTCGCTGACCTTCTCGATCTTATTTGAAGCCAGGTAGTCGCCGACCGTGTACGGAACGATGAAGTAGCCGTCCGATAATCCTTGCATTAGAGCGCTGGCTCCGAGACGATTCGCACCATGATCGGAAAAGTTAGCCTCGCCGATCACGAAAAGGCCCGGGATGGAGCTCATCAGGTGATAATCGACCCACAAGCCGCCCATCGTGTAATGGATTGCCGGGTAGATGCGCATGGGCACGCGATAGGGATCTTCGTCCGTAATGCGCTGGTACATGTCGAAAAGGTTCCCATAACGTTCTTCGATGGTCTTGCGGCCAAGGCGGTTTATGGAGTCTGTGAAATCGAGGTAAACACCAAGTCCGGTTTCGCCGACGCCGCGACCTTCATCGCAGACAGCTTTCGCGTTCCGGGAGGCAACATCGCGAGGAACAAGATTACCGAAGCTCGGATAGCGGCGCTCCAAGTAGTAATCACGGTCAGCATCAGAAATTTGATCGGGCGAGCGGTGATCCTCTTTTTGTCTCGGAACCCAAATACGACCGTCGTTTCTGAGAGACTCGCTCATCAGAGTCAACTTCGATTGGTAATCTCCCGAAACAGGGATGCAAGTGGGATGGATCTGGGTATAGCAAGGATTTGCAAACAGCGCGCCGCGCTTGTGAGCGCGCCAGCTGGCAGTTACATTCGAGCCTTTAGCGTTCGTCGAGAGATAGAAGACGTTGCCATACCCGCCCGTGCCAAGGATGACTGCATCGGCGATATAAGTTTGTAGTTCGCCGGTAACCAAGTGACGAGTGACAATTCCGCGAGCGCGACCATCGATAACTATAAGGTCAAGCATCTCAGTACGAGCATGCATGTTGACGCCGCCGGCATCCACCTGACGTTCAAGAGCCTGATAAGCACCTAGAAGTAACTGTTGTCCGGTCTGCCCTCGCGCGTAAAACGTGCGTGACACCTGAGCGCCACCAAAGGAGCGATTCGTGAGCGTGCCGCCATATTCGCGAGCAAACGGAACACCCTGAGCTACGCATTGATCGATAATGCTAACGCTGATCTGAGCGAGACGGTAAACGTTGGCTTCACGAGCACGGAAGTCACCGCCCTTGACCGTATCGTAGAAAAGGCGGTAGACACTGTCGCCATCATTCTGATAGTTCTTTGCGGCATTGATCCCGCCCTGAGCGGCAATGGAATGGGCCCGGCGAGGTGAATCCTGAAAGCAAAAGCAGTCAACTTTATAGCCCAATTCGCCGAGGGTCGCAGCGGCCGAAGCACCTGCCAGGCCTGATCCGACCACAATGAGGGAGTTTCGCCGCTTATTAGCAGGGTTGACAAGCTTCATGTCGAACCGAGTCCGGTCCCAAGAAGTTTCGATCGGACCAGACGGAAGTCTCGAGTTCAATTGCATATATGTGCGGGCAACTATTTGATGACGCCGAGAAGAACACTGATGGGGATTGAAATATACCCGAGAACGACGATGAAGGCCAAGGCAGCGGCTCCCTTTTTCAGGATCGGCGTGTGACGAGGATGGTTCATGCCGAGCGACTGAAACATACTCCAGGCACCGTGGCGAATGTGAAGCCCGAGCAGGACCATCGAGAAAATATACCAGGCCGACACGTACCAGACCTGAAACCCGGAGATGATGTTGTGATAAACGTCACCTTCGCGAAACGTGCTTTGCGGATGCACGATACCAGCCGTGAGATGAAGCAGATGGTAGATGATGAACGCGAGCAAAATGGGACCGCTCCAATACATGGTGCGTGACGCGTAATCGGACACGGTGTTCTGACGCGTGGAGTAGGCGACGGGGCGAGCCTTCACCTTGCGTAAACCAAGCTTTATAGACGACCAAATGTGCAGAGCAACGGCTAGAAGGAGAACCGCGCGCGCCCCCCACAATGCTTCAGGAAAGCGGCGTAGGGCAAAGCCGTAGAAGTTAATCTGTTCGGCACCCTCAAACACCTGAAGATTGCCGATCATGTGAAAGATTACAAAGAAAAAGAGGATGGCTCCAGTGAGGGCCATGACGATCTTTTGACCGTTAGTGCTATCCCAAAAACGAGCAGGCCGAAGTTCACGAGCGCCAACAACAGTTGTAGAAGCCATTACATGTCCCTTAGCGATGTTACGAACGCAGAAGCATTCTAGATTGCAGTAATTCCGACGTCAGGAGGCCGCATCCAACGCTGAAGCTAATCAATCTCAGGGTAACGCAAGACCGAAATGCTTGATTGCTACAGTGCTTGCTGAATCTCCTATGCCGACCAGATCAGGGTCAGGTAGGGACCTATCGCTCGTTTACGGGATACTCAACGCCGTCCTTAGTCTGTTCTAAAAGGCGGTGAAGGC
This sequence comes from uncultured Bryobacteraceae bacterium, assembly GCA_964245395.1. Taxonomy (GTDB): domain Bacteria; phylum Acidobacteriota; class Terriglobia; order Bryobacterales; family Bryobacteraceae; genus Bog-105. The sequence continues at coordinate 44,789 of CAXTMN010000028.1, read as the reverse complement.
GCGATCGAAGCTCCTTAATCTCTTTAAGGTGCTTGCTGAGGAAGGTGTGTATTCGCCCGGTCGGATTTTCGCCCACCGCATCGGTGTAGGCGATTTCGACGGACTGCTCGGTGCTATCACACGCGGCCAGAACGGAACCTGCAGAATTACCAGAAAAAGCAGCTTTTATATCTTTCCAGCCCCGGTGCACAGCTTCACTGACTGGACTACTGGAAGTGTCGTGAATGCTCCCACCCTGGCGTCCAATCTCAGATTCAAGTTCAGCAACGAACTTAGCATGCTGCTTTGCAATGCCGTCAAAGAGCGTCTCGAGCTCCGAATTTTTAATCGTCCTCGCTGCAGTCTGAAGGCTTGCGTTGGCCTCCCGATTAATTTCGACAAGGTGATTCAGCCGTTCGGTTGTGCTTTGTTTAGGCATGAAAGTTTGTGGTGACTGACTTAAGCCGGCTGCAACTCAATCTTTTTGCCTGCAAGTGAGAGGTTCTCACGGATATAAGTTTCATCCCAAAGGTTCGAGTTGACAGCTGAGATATGCGGATTCTGCAGCACCCAAAGATAACCCTTCATAGCGGGTTTCATATCGCCAGGTATGATGCGGTTCAACTTGTCAATTCGCCACTGGGGCACAGGCTGTAACGACTTGTGATGGGTGGCCACGGCGTGAGCGGTCTTCATGGCGATCATTCCGACGTCACGCGCAGAAGCATCAAGAATAGATTGATCCACATAACCGGCATTGATGACGTTGTAGGCCATTTGAACAGCGTCGTAGTGGCCCAGATCTGCCGCCTTTTTTAGAACTCCACCAGCGTCATTGTGGGAAGTTACGCCGAGATATCGCACTTTGCCCTGGCGTTTCAGCTCAAGAAATGTCTCGTGAATGTGAGGATTGTCGAGTTCATCTGTTGTATTTGCACCGTGGGGACACATGAGAAGGTCGAAATGGTCGGTTCCAACTCGTTTGAGACTGGCTTCGAGGGAGTCGGTAATACACTTACGGAACTGCTGGCTTCCTTCCACCATGTGAGCGTAATCGGGCATCATAGCGCTGCTTAGATACGCGCCTGCGAACTGATCGTGTTGACCGGGAAAGTAGGTCAGAAAATATCCGGGCTTTTCGGCGAGATTAGTCTGACGGAGCTCGTCCGCTCGCTTGACAATGCCGCTCTGTTTATCTGCAGGCAGGCCATTAAAGATCTCCCGGTACATTCGATTGCGAAGGTTACCGAAAGCACTCACCTTCGTTTGCAGAAAGACACGATCTCGCATAGCAGATCCGCCCAGGAGCTTGCCGTAAGCGATCTCGCAATCACCATCGCCGTAAGCCGGTGCCATATCAAGATAGTTAAGGCCCATTTCAAGAGCGAGGTTCAGGTGCCGGTAATTTTCGGATCGGATGGGTGCGCCGCCTGAGACGACTCTGGAGATCATCAGACCTGTTCGCCCCAGTCGACGGTAAGACATTCCGGGTTGCTTGTTGCGCCATTCAACGTTAGGTACGGCTCCGGTGACTGAAGTGCTTATACTCTGCGCGCCTGCTGTAGACGCGACGGTTACTCCGGCGGCAGCTTGCAAAGAGGTCTGCAGAAATCCGCGCCGGGTTTCTTGAGGGTTCATATCCAAGTCTCCTTTAAAGTCGAGCAGCTATATTTCATTGTCTCGCGTCCGAAGCAACCCATTACGTTCTGAAAGTAAACAACGAGGAGTATATGATCCCAAGTGGGGCGAAAAAGCACGAATGAAGAGTAAGGGATTTTCAAGGCGTTACTTCTTTTACGGCGGTTTGTTGGCGGGGGCTGTCCCGCTAGCAGGTTTTGGCAGCGTACCGAACCTTAAGAGGCTGGGCTACAAATCACCGAACGAGAAGCTGAACATTGCTTCTACTGGTGCGGGCGGCAAGGCCACAAGCGATATCAAAGCTTGTGCACAAACGGAAAACATCGTCGCGCTTTGTGACGTGGACGATAAGCGCGCACAGGAGATTTATGGCTTGTACCCGAATGTGCCGAAATATAAAGATTACCGCGTGATGCTGGAAAAAGAAGAAGATAACATTGACGCGGTGATTGTCACCATTCCAGACCACATGCATGCCGCGGCAGCGATTGCCGCCATGGAACGCGGCAAGCATGTGTATGTACAGAAGCCACTGGCGCACACCGTCGCCGAATGCCGTGATTTAGCCAAGGCCGCTGAGAAGTATAACGTAGCAACGCAGATGGGGAACCAGGGCTACTCAAATGAGGGTACCCGCCAATGCGCGGAAATGGTCTGGTCCGGCGTTATAGGGAACGTGACCGAGGTGCACGCATGGACCAACCGTCCGGCCTGGCCCCAAGGGTTGAAAGAGGCACCGCCTACTTCTTCTGTTCCCGGCACGCTGGACTGGGATCTATGGCTAGGTGTTGCAGAGGATAGACCGTTCAGCGAAGATTATCTGCCATTCACCTGGCGGGGCTTTTTCGACTTCGGTTCGGGAGCGCTCGGCGATATGGCTTGTCACATATTAGGTGCCCCCAATATGGCTCTCCGATTGGGTGCGCCAACATCTGTGGAATGCGTTAGCCAGGAAAACCGGAGCGATCTTTACTTTCCGGGGAAGTCAGTGGTCCGATTCGACTTTCCAGAGCGTGAAGGCATGCCGCCTGTGAAGATTTTCTGGTATGACGCAATGAGAGGAGAACGGCCCACCTTTGCGGGCGCTCCGCAGGGAGAGATTCTGGGCGATTTGCCGCGAAACCGGCAAGGAGGCGAATACTCGTCTCTCAAGCCGAAAGAAAAGCAGATCCAAGGTGAAGTCTTCACCGATCGTTTCTTTACCCCAACCGAACCGCCCCCGCGAAAGCCGCGTCCACAGAATACATCAATGAGTGCGCATGACCAAAAAATGGCTGAATGGATGAGACTGATTAGTGTAGGCACAAACGGCAGTCTGTTCGTGGGCGACAAGGGCATGATCACCACGGGTACTTATGGCGAATGGACGCGCTTGCTTCCAGTCGAAAAGATGAGAGACTATGAGTTTTCTCCCGAGTTTCTGCCGCGCTCGCCGGGTCATTATCGTGATTGGATTCGGGCCTGCAAGGGTGGATCTCCAGCATGTTCAAATTTCAGCGTTTCTGCGCCGTTCACCGAATGGATTGCCTTAGGCGCGATTGCGACCAGGCTTAACTGCAGGCTGGAATGGGACGCTGAGAAGATGCGCATCACTAATAATTCCGACGCGAATAAGTTATTGAAACCTTCTTTGCGAAAGGGCTGGCGGATCGGCAGTTGAGGATGAACGGGCAGGCAGTATCGGCGGTCAATATCCTTCCGTAGTGACAGGGCCACGTGGACGGAAGTAGATAAATCTCATCGCAAAGTCAGTACCGATTCAGGCTGGTTCTGCCGGTAAACGATAAGTTTGAATGGTGGGAACAAATACCAACGAAGTGGACGCGTATCCGCGCCCCCAATTGCAGCGTGATCAATGGATTTCGCTGAATGGAATCTGGGAGTTTGCGATTGACCGGAAGGCATCATGGGCAAGTGCCGACAACGTTGAGTGGGACAAGACTATTGTTGTTCCATTCAGCCCCGAGACACCGGCTAGTACGGTGGCAGACCCAGGATTCTACTGCGCCGTCTGGTACCGGCGAACCTTCGATATGCCGGAATTGCGGTCGGATCAGCGGCTAATTCTTCATTTTGGCGCGGTCGACTACAGCGCGACTGTTTGGGTGAACGGCACGAGAGTGGTTTCGCATCGCGGCGGTTACACCCCGTTTTATGCGGACATTACGGACGTACTCTACCCTGGCCAGCAGCAGCAGGTGATCGTGAGAGCTGAGGATGACCCTGCAGACCTGGCTAAGCCGCGAGGCAAACAGGACTGGCATTTGGAGCCCCATTCCATCTGGTATCCGCGAACAACAGGAATATGGCAGACAGTCTGGCTGGAAGTCGTTCCGCAAACCGCAATTAAGGTGATCAGGTGGACTTCGAACCTCGAGCGCTGGGAGATAGGGCTCGAAGCACATATAAGCAGTGTTTCAGAACGGGAGTTGAACCTCTCAGTTCACCTGCGGGCAAATGAGAAGACCCTGGCGCGAGACACCTACTCGGTCATTGCCGGCGAAGTCCACCGGCGCATTGCTCTGTCCGATCCAGGCATTGATGACTACCGAAATTCGCTCCTGTGGAGCCCTTCTTCGCCAACGCTAATCGATGTCGAGGTTGAACTCCGGGACAAGTCGGGCCAATTACTGGATCGAGTACGGAGTTATACAGCGTTACGGGCTATAGCTGTGCAGGGCGACCGTTTCATACTCAATGGACGTCCGCTCATTCTTAGACTTGTACTGGATCAAGGCTACTGGGTCGAGAGCGGTTTGACTGCTCCCAGTGATGACGCCTTTCGGGAAGACGTTGTACTGGTGAAGGAGCTCGGGTTCAATGGCGTGCGTAAACATCAAAAAATCGAGAATCCTCGTTTTCTTTACTGGGCTGACCGCATAGGCTTGATGGTCTGGGAGGAAATGCCCAGTGCATACCGATACACGCGGAAGTCGATTGATCGTCTGACATCCGAGTGGATGGAGGTAATAAAACGAGACAGCAGTCACCCATGCATCGTGGCTTGGGTTCCGTTCAATGAGTCGTGGGGTGTACCGGATCTGCCCGAAAGCCCAGCACAAAGAAACTACGTACAAGCGCTTTATCACCTGACCAAAACCCTGGATCCGACACGACCCGTTGTTGGT
>CAXTMN010000028.1:23029-40034 GCA_964245395.1 uncultured Bryobacteraceae bacterium | reverse complement strand
GAGGTATGGATTGGATTATATAGAAGGGCGTTTCTTCGGGAGAGAACGACCTGGTGGGCGGATGCTGGCGATAGAAGGCAAAGTGAATTCAGGTCAACCGATCGTACTTACCGAGTTCGGTGGCATCGCGCTTGCCAAAGATCAGAATCTGACTTGGGGTTACTCGCGTAGCCAAACACCCGGAGACTTGCTCCAGCGTTATAAATCGCTGATGGATACTGTAAGAGACCTGCCAGCCTTGGCGGGTTTCTGTTACACCCAATTTACCGACACATACCAGGAGGCGAACGGATTGGTGTTTGCCGATCGAACTCCAAAAGCTCCGCTGGAGGAGATTGCCTCTGCGACGAGCGGAGCGCAGCTGCAACAAGACACAGAAACCGAGGCAGCCTGGAGAGAGCGCATGATGGACCGCCGTTGATTGGCGCTCGACTTACTTGAGGCAAGCCCGGCCAAAGGGCAACAACATTTACGGTTTTCACCCGTCCCATTTACGTTCTGGTTAGACTTGCAGTTGGAATGTTGTCCAAATCCGGCAAGAAATCCGAAAACCGGCTGCGGGAGTTATCCGGGTATTGTTAGTCCTTCTCGTAATAGCAAGTTGAACGAACCCTTGGCCTTCACAGCAGTCGCTAAACTGCTGGTCCTAACGATTAAACAGATTGTTGAGGCAATCGTTCAGATTGTTCGCTCCGCCTCAACTGGAGTCTTCACCCCTACGCCCTGCGTATAGGTCAGCTCGCCCCCAAGATAGGCGCTGGCCATGAGCAGACCATAGCCGAGAAAGCTCAGCCAGCGACCAGCTTCACGATTCTCCGCTTTACGGGCCGCATAAGAGCTCGCATACAGAGCGGCCGCACTTAGATTCAACACTCCATGAAGAGCACCTACCCGCTGAGCTTTTCCGCGAGTGCTACTCCAATCTGTCATACCACTGAGCGCCGCAGGGATAGAGCTTAATAGCCCGATCGCCACAGCAGCATCCGCTCCCGCCTGGTATTCAACGCTGCCACGGGCTTCGAGCAAATCAAGTACCAGAGCGACAGTCCAGCTGCCCACGGGAACATCGGTAATCGCAGGATGGAGAGGGTGTCCGAGCCAAGTTCCGTGAAGAGCGTCCTTGATGATTGCACCGTTGCGACCTGCAGCATCGAAGGCCTTCGTTGTCAAATCCTGCCCGACATCCTGAACTGGCTGAAGCCACTCCTGCTGTTCGATAAGAGACAAAATCACGTTCTCACTCATACCGAGTAGACGCCAAATTCGAATTCGCGAAAGGGGTGAGTGGCCAAGCAGAAATACTAGCAAATCTGCGGCCGTCGCAGGAGAGCTTCCTAAATGCGGAAATCAGCCCAAACAACCGTATGATCAGACGGATCGGCAGCTTTCCGCGGAACAAGATCTACATCGGACTCTTGGCAGACGGCAGCGAGGGATTCGGTCGCCAGAATGTGGTCAATCCGCCAGCCCCAGTTATTCTCGAAGGCTTTTCTGAAGTAATCCCAATAAGTGTACTGAACCCGGTCAGGATGCAACTGCCGAAAAACGTCAGAGAAGCCCCAAGACTTACTTTCCAAATAGGCATTCCGAGCGTCGATGTGGAAATCCACGTCGTTAATGCGCCGATCCGGATGATAAACATCGACCGACTCCGGTGCGACATTCAAATCGCCCAGCCAGATAGCAGGTTTACGCGGATCGAGGTGCTCTTCGAAATATCGGCGAAGACGTCTAAACCACTCTAACTTAAACTGATACTTCTCCGATTTAATCTGGTAACCTTGCGGGATATACGTATTCACAATCGGTATGGTATTTACGATGGTCGTAAGTATCCGAGAGTCTTCGTTCTCGGGTCCGTCGAACAAACCGTAGATGATGCGGGAAGGTTCTTCCCGTGTAAGCGTGGCTACACCGTTGTACGCTTTCATTCCTCGGTGCGATACGTGATATCCCGCACGCAGGAAAGTGTCGACCGGAAACTCTGAATCCTGAACTTTAGTTTCCTGAAGACACATTACGTCAGGGCGATGGTACTCCAGCCAATCGAGCACAAGGGGCAGGCGCTTGCGGAGGGAGTTTACGTTGTAAGTGGCGATCTTCACGACAATTGGAGACCGTGGTTCCCCAGGTGATCGAGGGCCTTTCTAAGCACTAGTTAATGCCGACTTTTCGTATGCTAGGCACTTTCTTACTTCGTCAATGGAAGACCCGGTGCCCTTATATTCATACTCAACGAGCGCCGGAATCTTATACCGCTCGTCTTTCAGAAGCGCTAACACCTGCTTTATCGGGGTGTCGCCTTCTCCAAACGGCTCATTGGGACCGTCGTTCTTCTTTCGATCCTTAATATGAAGATGAGTAATAACGTCGTGGTTTTCACGGATAAAAGCAACCGGGTCAAACCCAGCGGCGGCGAAGTGGCCGATGTCTAGATTGACACGGAACTGCTTGGACATCTTGAGAGCCTTCCCGAATGACTCAGGAGAAGAAAACTCATCTGCATTTGCCGTATTACTATGCCCGTGCATTGCGACTAAGATGTCATACTTTTCTGCGAGCGGCACAAGCCGGGGAGCGACTGACAGCTGCGTCGAAGCGGCGATGATTTTTACGCCCAACGCTTTCGTCTGCTGAAAACACTTTTCGAGCTCTTCGTCTGTGAAGTCGCTTCGAAAGTTAAGCGTGTAGGCGTAAATAGTTATACCGGCGTGATCAAATTCTTTGCGAACAGATTCAAAGTGTTCGGAAGGCGTCGACAAACGCCACTGCCGCAGATCCTCGCGCCGCTTCGTCGCTTCGGGGCTGTTCCTACCGCCCCCAGAAGAAATTGCAGGCTCAAGCTGGGGAGAAAAGAGTTCACACAGGCCGGCTCCGACCTCACCGAACGCCTTGATTACCGGACCAGTGGCGTCTCCGCCCGGGGCATGCGGCAGATCGCGAAAACTATAAGTGCAGACCCCGAGTCGGACCCCATCAACGACTAAACCGTCTCCAGCTAACACCGAAAGCGGTAAACCAGCTAAGACCAAACGTCCAAAATCTCTTCTCGATTGCATTACTGTTCCTCTCTTAGCAACTACTCTGCAAGCGTGAAGGCATAAAGCGCATCACCCGCACCAACAACGAGGAATTGCTTGCCATCGAGCATGAAAGTTTCAGGCCCATTACTAACGTTCGCGGCCAATCCGACGTGCCACAAGATGGTTCCCTTTGCCGGGTCGAAAGCGATTAGATGCTGTGATCCATCGCCCGAGAACAGCAGCTTGCCTTTGGTTGTAAGAAGCCCGGAATTGCCGCCGCCTCCGGGAAATTCGTGCCGCCAAAAGGTCTTGCCCCGCTTGTAATCCAATGCCCGCAAGGTATTTCCCAACCCGCCGGTGTTTTTTTCCGCTGCCCCGTAGCCCTCCGGATGAGGATCCGTATCAGTTAGATAAAACTCGCTGAAAGTCTGCGATGTGCTCGCATAAAGTAAGCCAGTTTCTGGATCGAAAGTCGGAGCCGGCCAGTTCGTCGCGCCGCTGGAATTAGGCGAAACGAGAACGCCATCAACTGTTGCGTCTTTAGCCGGATTCCGGACCGGCTGACCTTTGTCATTGATTCCCTTTGACCAATTTAGCGTTTCGATGAACGGAGCTGTAGTCAGGTTTTTTCCATCCGTTCGATCAAGCAGAAAATAGTATCCATTTCTGCTTGCCTGGGCCAGCAACTTACGCTGTTCGCCCTTGAACTCACCATCAATCAAGATAGGAGTTTGGGTAGCATCCCAGTCATGTGTATCATGCGGAGATGCCTGAAAGTACCAGCCGATCTTGCCAGTTTCGACGTTTAAAGCCACGATTGAGCACGTCCATAGATCGTCTCCCTTTCGACTTTGCCCTGCCATAACCGGATTAGGGTTGCCCGTACCGATGTAGTAAAGATGCAGTTCAGGGTCGTATGTGCCCGGCATCCACGTCATTCCCCCTCCGTGTCTCATGGAGACGCTATCGGGCCATGACTCTGAACCGGGATCACCCTTCTCCAACGGCTCACTCCACCATCGCCACTGAAGTTTGCCGGTCTCCGGGTCACGAGCCTCCAAGAATCCAGGCACATCGAGGGAATCGCCGCCTGTGCCCACCATAACGTGATTGCCTATGATGATAGGTGCGGGCGTTGAAAAATATTCCTGCTTAACATCGGCTATCTCGACATGCCAGCGCTCTTTGCCTGTCTTCGCGTCGAGTGAAACCAGGTAATCGTCAGGCGTTTCGAAAAATAACCAATTCTCATACATTCCAACCCCGCGATTCCCAATGTGGATGCCGCCCTTGGTTCTCCAGTAGTAATGCCATAACTCCCGGCCGGACCGCGCATCGACTGCCCAGGTATTATCAGGTGTCGTGAAGTAGAGAACACCATTCACCAGGAGCGGAGTGGATTTGATCGAAACGCCAAAACCTCCGCCACTACTGAATTGCGCAGCTTGGGCTGCGGTAGCTTCCCCGCCCACAATGGCGTCTTGAGAGTCTCCCGGCGTGATCCGGTGTATCCATGCAGGACTCAACTTAGCGATAGTAGAGTTGTTGATCTGATCGAGGGTGCTGAAGCGCCGCCCTGAGTAATCTCCGTTGTAAGTGGGCCACGAGTCAACCGGTGGCTTAAGCAAAAGCGCAGGATCAAGGCCCTGACCCGATAGGCCGAGTGCGTAAGAGACAAGGCCAATAAAAAGGAATCGAAAAATCACTTTAGAGTCACCAGGTAAGCCGTCAAATTGTGAATGTCCGAATCGGTGTATTTCATGAGCAGTTCAGTGTGCGCCTTTAAGGGATCTTGTATATCTACCCTCGGGCTATCGTTATTACGAGTAAAAGAACGATAATTTCCATTGCTGTCAGTGAGAGTTACCAGGAAGTCATCCACATGATCTAACTTCCCGCTCACAGACTGACCCGAGGACAGAGTAACAGTCACCATTACAGGCTTTTCGTCTGCCGACTCGCCGCCCATGGTGCCCCTTTGGCCCTCGCGAGGCATGACAATCTTCTGTTGGATGCTAACCGGATCAAGTTTCGAACCAATATGAGCTATGTCACCGGTTACTGAGTGGCAACCGGAACACCCTCCGGCGCCGTTGAAGTAAACTTCGCCCGCACGTGAATTGCCGGTGACGATGTTAGCTACTTGGTACGTGCCCCGAAGTGCTGCGGCCTTCACTCGATCATGCAGGAAAGTCGCAATGTCGGCAATTTGCTCGTCTGACAGCGCAAACTTCGGCATCCCTTTACTAAGACGCCCATTATGTATGACCGGAGCGATCTTATTGCCCCCCTCATCGTCAAGAACCAGCACAGAGCGGAGAAGATCAGGGCCGGTCTCTCCTCCTTTAGCATTACCTCCATGACAAAAGGCGCAATTTGCCTGAAAAATTGTTTGCCCGCGTGAAACCGTTTCAGGATCGTAGACAGGATATCCTTGGCCTCCCCCGCCTACTGTTCGAGGAGCGTTTTTTGGAGTAGGAACCGAATTCGTCTGGGGAACTGGCGCTTGTGCCGCCGATAGCTCACCATACGTAAACCCCCCGATTGAGCTGAAACACAAAACAGTAGCAAACGAGTAACGGAGACAAAGCATCAGGGCCCCTTTACTCTGGAGCGTATCACGAGTTTCTTAGAGGTCAGGCCGATCCTTGCCGATGTGGAAGTCAGTCATCCGGGGTAGAAGCACTGCTGTGGTACCTTTCGAAGAGAACGGACCACCGGCGCGGTAGCCAAGCGGTAAGGCAGAGGTCTGCAAAACCTTTATTCGGCGGTTCGATTCCGCCCCGCGCCTCCACCTCTATCTTTCTCGGTCTCATGATCCGAGCACGCTGCTGTTCGCAAGTGGATGATTTGTTAAAAGGTATTTGCCGCCGCTGAATGCTACAACATTCAACGAACGCCCGCCGATGAGATTCTCAAGTCGTCGCACTCCGGGCTTTTCGGCTACAACGTAGCAGCGCTCTGGCAGAGCCCATCGCCGCTGAAATTGGGCATTGTTGAGAAACACATCGGGAGCACCAGGAGCGTAGGACCCATAAACCAGGTTATTGAAGCGACCGTTTAGCAAGAAAGCTTGACGATCCGTATAGAAAAATACGGATGAGAAGTCGTAATAATGATGGTCGACTATCAATTTGCCAGGTGGAGATTTTAAGAGCGCCTCTGCCAAAGGCCTTGAGGACATGAACGGATCGAAGACTACCAGGGCGAGGCGAGAAGCATGAAAGAAAATAACCATCATCGCGGCAGCGCTCAAGAAAACCCGCCGGCCTGTGTTGACCAGCGTGCCGAGACAGCCAACCACAAAAGCGCCAGCCGCTACCGCCAGCGGTAATCGCAAATAAGCGAATGACTGAAGCGTTAAATCTTCCATGTGGCCAAGCGAGAGAGTGTAAGCGCCCGGATGCGAGGACAACGCACCGGCTATGTCTCCTGGCGTAGGCGTCCTACGAACAAGAAAGAGAATAGTTAGACAGGAGATTGCCGCAAGTCCGGATACAACCCTGATGACGACAGTTCCACGACGAACCCAAAGACCATTAGTCGTCAGCGCCGAGCCAATCAATAGGGCCAGCGCCGGATAGCAAGGCATCGAGTAATATTCCTGCGTAGTCGAGAATGTAAAGAAAACCAATACAAAACCGACCCAGCATACAGCAAGAAGCTGAACCCGGCCAGCGCGATCGCTCGGCTTGAAAGAAAGCTTAGCCGCCGCCGGAAGATAAACACTCCAAGGAAAAAGCCACAGCAGGTGAAACAACCAGAAGTAGAGGCGCGGCACGGTGTTATAGTCTCGCGGAGAGCGCAGATTCAAAAAGCGCAACAATTGTTCGTTGATGAAGTAGAACCAAAAAAACCCGTGATATTCTCCGGGCACGCTGTGCATCGTGAACGAAAAGTACGGCGGATTGCGAATCGTAGCAAGAAAGTGCCACGGTGCAGCCAAGATCACGACAATAAGCAAGCCTGAAAAGGGGCGAAGCCGTCTCCAGGTGCGCCTTGCAGTAAGCTGACGCGTGATCAGCAAATAGAGTAATCCAGCTGCAACGGGAAAGAGAGCCCCAACCAGGCTCTTTAGTAAGAGGCCTATTGCAATACTGGCGGCGAAGATAGCAGCCCAGAGACGCGGGTGAGCCTCATTTTCTTCCAACGTCCGAAGGAAGGCCCACATCGCGAGCGTCACGGTCAGGGTCAGCGTTACATCCGGAATCAGGATGCGCGTAAAAAGAAATAGGCCGACGCAGGTCGAGATGCAAAGCCCAGAGTAGAGTCCCGCGCGCTTTCCGAAAGCCCAGATGCCAAATGAAGTGGTAAGAAGAGCCAGAGCTATGGCTGACAGAGCGATCGGAACACGGGCCGCCCAGTCATAAACTCCGAAGATCTTGTAAGACAGTGCGATAGCCCAGTAAATCAGCGGAGACTTTTCTAGATACAAAACTCCATCGAGTCGAGCAGAGACCCAGTCGCCGGACACGGCCATATTGCGCGCGATCTGCGCCTGGACGGCGTCTACATCGTCCATCAAGGAGGGGGGTGAGATCATGCAGCCCAGATAGATTGCGGCTACCACCAGCAAGACGGTTAAGAAGGGACTTCGTTCGCTGGTTAAAAAAGCACCCTGAGATCGAGCATCTCCAGCAACAGACTCTAACCTTTTCCTAAATACTTGCGTGATCAAAAACAAACTCTGGATGGAAAGACAGGATCAACCCTTAAGAATAACAATCAACAAGGTAAGGCCAAGGCGGCAACTGTAAGCAATTTGTTATATTTCGGTTGGGGGAATTTCTTCAGCAAATGCGGGAAGCGGGATGCACGTTGCCTCAAAAAAGGATCGAAGTTCTTGACGATAACCACCGATGTATTACTAGGCATTGCTACCCTCCCGTTCATCTATTATCTCCTCGCGGTTTATAGTGCATGGCGGTTCTTCGCACGTCAAAGCCAGCCAATAGCCACGGAACTGCAGTTCCTTCCTCCCGTAAGTAATTTAAAACCTGTTAGAGGTCTTGATCCCGATGCTTACAGAAATTTCGCCAGCTTCTGTCAGCAGGACTATCCGGAGTACGAAATTGTCTTCTGTGTAGGATCGATTGACGACCCAGTCCTGCCCGTCATTGAGAAGCTGCAGAGGGACTTCCCGGACAGAGAGATTCGAATCTTGTTTGGTTCTGGGCGAACCGGCACCAATGACAAAGTAGCGAAGCTTGCACGACTTGCAAATGAGGCCAAATACGAACACCTGGTCATAAGCGATAGTGACGTACGAGTGAAGCCCGATTATCTCCGGAATATCATTGCACCGCTAGCGAGTGATAAGGTTGGGGCGGTGACTTGCCTGTATGTTTCAACAGGCGAAAAGAGCCTTGTAGAAAAATTACAGTCTATTGGAATGATCTCGGATTTTTACCCTGGGCTGTTAGTTGCACGCCAGTTGGACGGTGTAAAGTTTGCGCTGGGACCAACAATCGCAACGACCCGGGCGCGGTTAGCCGACTTCGGAGGTTACCAGACTATCGAAAATCAGCCGGCAGATGACTTGCTAGTGGGACGATTGATCGCAGAACAAGGATACGAGATCAAATTATCGCCGTACACGATCGAAACGGTAGCAGATTTCAAGTCGATGAGAGATCTGCTGCACAAACGACTACGATGGCTGGTGGTTATGCGCCACATGCGTCCCTGGGGACACTTGGGACTCCTGTTAACGCAGGGACTGCCGTGGTCGGTAGCTGCCGTACTCTTACATCCATCCTGGCGTATAGCGTCAGCATACCTGGGCGCTTACCTTGCTCTCAGGCTGATCGTTACGGCTCTTGTTGGACGGTGGGGACTTCGGCAACCTGGATCATGGAGAAGCTCACTGTTGGTGATTGTTTGGGATGCCATCGCTTTTGCTGTATGGCTAACAAGTTTTTCACGACGAACCGTGCAGTGGAGAGGCGGAAAGTATTACATCCGAAACGGCCAGCTTGTTCCCGCAGCTTCAGCGCCTTCCGGTACCTAGCCTTTGATCAGTCGAGCCGACCGCGAGTGCCGAAGCAATTAGGCTTCGTGAGCGGCAAGAGACGCTAGCGATCTGACTTCGGGACGAAGCCTCCGCTCGTTCTTCGGCTGGCGCCAATTCACCTGCGGCAAGAACATAGATGAATCAATCCGATCGCGGTAGCGCACCGCTATGTTCATGAGCGAGTCTAACAATGAGTCTGATAGCAGATGCGGATGGAGGCCCAAGTCGGCCAGCTTGGAGTGCCTGGCATTGTAGTAGTGCTCTTCAGATTCGACACGAGGATCGGGCAAATGCTCTACTTCCACCCCTAATCCTAATTTATGAGCTGCAGTTTCAACCAGCTTCGCTAATTCCAGCACCGAGAATTGCTCGGTAAACTGATTGTAGACTCGGCACTCGCCCTTGGCTGCAGGGTTGAGACACGCGAGTTCAACACAACGAACCGTATCGCGAATGTCCAGAAAGCCACGTGTCTGCCCTCCTCGGCCGTAAACCGTTAAGGGGTGCCCTATAGCAGCCTGTGCACAGAAACGATTTAGCACTGTTCCGAATACTTCGTCGTAATCGAACCGATTAATCAGAGCTTCATCGTAGGCTACTTCGTCCGTTACCGTTCCGTAGACAACACCCTGATTTAAATCTGTTGCCCGCAGTCCCCAAATTTTACAGGCGAACATCATATTGTGGCTATCGTGAACCTTCGAAAGGTGATAGAAGGAACCGGGCTGCTTCGGAAAGGGCAGGACATCCTTTCGGCCATTGTGCTCGATGGCGATGTATCCTTCTTCGATGTCGATGTTAGGCGTGCCGTATTCACCCATGGTTCCTAACTTGACCAGATGACAATCAGGTTGAAGTTCACGAAGAGCAAACAGCAGGTTTAACGTTCCGACAACATTGTTGACCTGAGTCGAAACCGCATGTTTGCGGTCGATCATCGAGTAAGGGGCAGAACGCTGCTCAGCGAAGTGGATCGTTGCTTCCGGCTCGATGGCCCGAACCGCTGAAGCAAGAAAATCATAATCGGTTACGTCTCCGACAAAGAGCTCGATCTCCTTACCTGTTAATTGATGCCAGACTTTGAGCCGTTCAGCCAAGGGCCTGATGGGCGTGAGTGTTTGAACGGAAAGCTCATAATCCCACTGCCGCCGGGCGAAGTTGTCGACAATTGCAACCTCATGTCCTTTCGATGATAGATATAACGCGGTCGCCCAACCGCAGTAGCCGTCCCCACCAAGAACGCAGACTCTCATGCGTGAATCGAATTGCTCCTCTTCGGATGACTGAACCCCTCTTGTGATTGCTGCGAAGTTTAGTTCAGGATCTTTTCCATTCTGTCAGACTTCGCGCGAAACTTCGCTCGGGCTCCCTGCGCCCACGACGGCGGTCCCTGTGAAAATTAAGATTATTCCAAGCCATCGCTCCCAGCTGACTTCTTCATGTAGTACGGTCCTGCCAAGAATCGTTGAAATGACGTATCCAAGAGCAGTCAGCGGCAAAACAAAACTAAGGTCTGCGACGCTTAGCAACGCCATACGCAGTAGCAGCCCCAAAATCAGGAATGTTACTCCAATCGCCACATAGGGATTGAGAAATGCCCGTAAATAGAAGAGCGGATTGATGGCCACTGATTGACCGATATGCTTCATACCAAACGCAAGAGATAAGTTCCCTAAAGGCCTTACCAAGAGGACAAATATCAGCATGCGATAAGCTCGCCATTGAGAGAATCCGGGAGAGCTGAGATTCTCCTGCTCATTTCCTGGAACCATGACACCGTCGAAGAACTCCTCTTCAGCCACCGGCCTTATTGTAAGCAACCCACCTCCCGCAGTGACGGGGAAATTGTTCAACATAGGCGAAGAAAAAGAGAAACGCTTGGCTGTTTTGACTCATCATATTCGGTGGAGGGCACAATGGGTTTTGAAGATTTGCGCCGAAGTCCAATGATGGCGCATTTGCTGGATTCTTTAGATCGAGGTGAGGACATCGGGCACTATGGCCGGTTGGTTTTCGTAATGGTCAGCCGACATTTCCTTTCCGAGGATGAAGTCATTGAGCAGCTAAAAAAGGATCCGGACTGTGATGAGCCAAAAGCTCAGATGCTGGTTAAGCAAGTGCAGGCTAAGGGGTACAGCCCACCCAAGCCGGAGCGTGTGATTGATTGGATGAACCAACAGGAGTTTCCAATTTGTGAGAATGCGGCGGAAGATCGAGACTCATGCAATGTATATAAAAGCCTTAACTTTCCGCCGGAAGTCTACGAGAAGATTTCGCACTACTACGAGATGGGCCGATAGGAGAATCTAGCCTGGCTCGTTGGGGCTTTGAGTTGCTCAAGCAGCCAGGCAGTGATCTTTGTCTTGTACGCGGATGAAACAACATGCCCCGACTCCCACCACCGGATACCATGTCCGGCACCGGCAACAGGGTAAACCTCACAACTCGCACCGGCTTCTCGCATCCGATTGCACATAGCTACTGATTGAGCAATCGGAACCAGGGAGTCGGCTGTACCATGCACTAACAGAAACGGAGGCATATCGGACCGTACGTTATCAATGGGCGAAAGCCGTGTGAGAGCGGATAAGATAAACGGCTCCCAGGGAGTGCCAACAACCTGATCTCGAATCTGCGCGGGAAGGTATTGCGAGTCTTTCAGCAGCGAGGCGAGATCCATCGGAGCATAGAGAGTAACGACTGCCCTAACATTGAGCCCTAGACCTTCCCGAAGGGCTGACATGGCTGCAAGTTGTCCACCGGCAGACTCGCCGATGAATGCAATTCTTCCAGGATCCACATTCAATTCAGAAGCATGCATCCGCACGTACGCAAGCGCCGCAGTTACATCATCAATCGCAATGCCAAATTGAGTTATATCAGTCGCGAGCCGGTAACTGATTGAGAACCACGCCAAACCGGCATCTTGAAGTGGCTGAAAGAGCGGCTGAACATCACGTCGGCGATCGCCTCCCACCCAGCCGCCGCCATGAACTAGAATCACCGCCGGTGCTGCGGTACCCCCTTGGATATAGCCGTCCATCCGGAGACTCACGCCGCCCGGTCGTGAGTATTCGATATCGTTAAGAGGTCCGCTGGCGCGAGTTTTTTCCGAGGCAACACTCGTAGACACAATCATTGTGCAAGCAACACTAATAAAAAGGGCCCTGAAGTGGGCAGACATTCTGCTTGTTTGGATGTGGGCTACGCCGCCAAGGTTGCCACTTGCTCTCCTCTCGGCGGTCGTTCTGCTTGGTACAGGCACGGCGTTTGCTTTGCGAGATACAGGCAAAGCAGCCTTTCAATTTGCCATCATTGGCGACCGGACCGGTGGGGCTGTTCCCGGTGTCTACGAAGAGGTTTTGCGGGAGGTGGACGCTGATCATCCGGACTTCATCCTGTCGGTGGGCGACACGATCGAAGGTGGCAGCGATTTGACCCTCGAAGCCGAGTGGCTGAAAGCTATGCAACTCTTGCTGCCCTATCAGCGCTACCAGATGTTCTTCACTCCCGGAAATCACGATGTCTGGTCGCTCTCGTCGGCCTTAGCCTACGGGAAATACACCAAAAGACCGCTTCACTACGGCTTCGATTACCAACAGGCGCATTTCACTGTTCTGGATAACAGTCGTGGCGACAATCTTTCCGCGACGGAGTACGCCTTTCTTCAGTCCGATCTGGAGCAGCATCAAAGTCAAGCCGTGAAGTTTGTCGTCATGCATCGCCCGTCCTGGATCTATTACGTCGTTCTGGCAAATCCCAACTTTGGGCTACAACAGTTGGCTAAACGGTACGGGGTGAAGTATGTCATAGCCGGGCATATTCATGAGATGTTGCATTATGAACTCGAAGGTGTAACATACCTTTCCATCGCCAGTTCAGGGGGACACCTTAGGGCAGACAAGGCCTACGACAAGGGATGGTTCTTTCAGCACACCATGGTGTACGTGCAAGGAGACGCAGTGCGGTTTAGAATCGCAGAAGTAGCTCCACCTCTCGGCTTATCGCGAGTCACAGCCTTATCTGATTGGGGCCCTACCGGCCTAGTCCCGCCTAATGGCAGCAACAAGAATTAGGTGCTCTATACTCTTAGCGAAGAAAATCTTCGAGCTGAATCTTTGCGTCAGTCCCGGCGTCACGATATTTTACGATCACGGGAGTATAGAGTGATAATCCCCATTCACTGCCAAGGCCGGAGGTGATCCTTCGTGAACCGGCAACCACCACCGCTTCTTCTGGAATCACCAGCGGCAAGTCGCCGACGGCACGATGAACCACTCCCTGCACAACGTCATAGACCGGCGTCGATCGGTTCAAAATCGTTCCGCTGCCTAGAACAGCACGGCTCCTGAGGATCGTGCCTTCATAGACGCCGCAGTTGCCTCCGACAAGCACGTCATCCTCGATGATCACCGGCATAGCACCCACAGGCTCGAGCACGCCTCCGATCTGGGAAGCGGCAGATATGTGGCAGTTACGGCCGACCTGAGCGCAGCTACCGATTAAGGCGTGAGAGTCCACCATGGTGCCACTATCAACATACGCACCCACATTAATGTACATGGGAGGCATACACGTCACACCGGGGGCAACATAACAACCAGCACGAATGCTGGAGCCCCCTGGGACAATGCGAACAGCATCGCTAAGGGCCAACTGCTTGGGCGGGTAAGTGTTCTTATCAAAAAATTGACCCAAACCACCTGCCATCTCAACTACGCCACCGATGCGAAAACCCAGCAGAATACCTTTCTTCACCCAGCTGTTAACGCGCCAACCAGTCGGCTGAGAGTTATCCGGTTCGGCGGCTCGGATCTGCCCAATATTAAGAAGTTCACGAAAATCCCGAAAAAGCTGCGATTGATTGTCACTGTATGTTGCAGGCTGTTCCTGAAACAATGCCTCCAATTTTTTTTGCAGAACAACCAGATCCGGCCTCTGACTCAAACGCGCGCTCCCGAAAGTAAACCAATGGACTCGAGAACAGCTTCGATTTTGGCTTGGGAGGACAGTTGCGGGGATACCAGAGGAAGCCGCCAGACTGGCTGGAGCAAGCCCATGAGAGACATACCGAACTTTACGGGCCCCGGGCTGGTCTCAATAAAATTTGTCTCAATAAGCTCTTGGTACCTGCGTTGAAGCTTGCGGGCCGTCGAGAAGTCACCAGCAAGGGCCGCCCGGGCAAGCGCGGTGAACTCGCCGGGAATTTGATTCGAAACGACTGAGATCACCCCACGACCGCCAAGAGCGATTAGCGGAAGAGCCATGACATCGTCGCCGGATAGCACAAGAAAAGCCTCAGGAACGCGCGCCAGTATGCTCGCCATTTGACCCATCGATCCAGACGCTTCTTTTATGCCAATGATGTTCGGTATTTGAGCAAGCCGGATGACTGTCGCAGGTTCCACATTGACAGAAGTGCGTGGTTGAACGCTATAAACAATGATCGGCAGGTCGGTTGATTCCGCGAGAGCACGGTAGTGCTGGTAAAGACCCTCCTGGGTGGGCTTGTTGTAGTAAGGCGTGACGGAAAGAATGCCGGATGCACCGGCGCTTTTGAGCTCCGAAATGAGTTCGACTACTTCGCTTGTGTCGTAGCCACCCGCACCCGCAAGAATGGGAACGCGACCGCGAGCTTCTTCCACCGTGATCCGCACAACCTTGACGTGTTCTTCGTGCTTGAGTGTCGGGCTCTCTCCAGTGGTGCCACAGGGACACAGAAAATCAATCCCGGCTTCAATCTGGCGTCTGACGAGCGCTCGAAAAGCAGCCTCATCGAACGAGAGATCCGCCCGGAAAGGCGTCACTAAAGCCGTGCCGCAACCAGTAAACATAGGACTCCTTCGCACTGACAGGTTTAAGAGGAGCCGAAGAGGACCTCTTCGAAAGTATGCACACCCTTATGCTGTACGACCCATTTGGCCGCTTTCAGAGCACCCAGGGCAAATCCTTCGCGGCTGCGCGCTACATGCCGAATTGTGATAGTATCAGCCGCAGAATCGAATCCAACTTCATGGGTTCCCGGATGTTTTCCCGCACGGCTGGAACTGCTGTCGATCGGCCTCGAATAACCTGCGGACTTCATCGCCTCCAACACATAAAGCAAAGTTCCGGATGGCGCATCCTTCTTTGCATCATGGTGAATTTCCCAGGCCCAGGCACCATAGGAGCTTTGAGGGTCGAGAAGTTCAGCAGCATTGGCAGCCAGCTTTCGAAATACAGCAACACCGATCGAGAAATTCGGACTCCAGACAAGCCCGGTGTCAAATTGATTGAAGGTCTGCTGTATGTCGGTTAAATGGGGAAGCCATCCAGTCGTTCCGGCCACTGTAGCGATGCGGGCCGCTGCTAACCGCTTCAAATTCGCCGGTGCAGTCTCTGGTCTGGAAAATTCGATAGCAACATCGATGCCCTCGAACAATTTGGCTTCGATCCCGGCTGCGCCACTATTATTTTTTGAATCAAGCCGAAGTACGACTTCAAAGCCTTGCTCGGGGGCAAGTTGTTCGATCAGCCGCCCCATTCTTCCATAACCGACAAGCGCGAGCCTTTGAGTGGGTACCATTCAGATCACTCGAACACCGATCGATCAAGATCAACAAAAAATTCCTTGTGTAGGGCAAGAACCGCGGCTGTCAGATCTTTCTCGGCAATCACGAAGCCCAAATTTAGCAGAGAGGCGCCTTGCGAGATCATCCGGATGTTCAACTTTTGCAAAACCTGAAAAGCACGTCCAGCGATTCCAGGGGTATGTCGAATATTCTCGCCAACAAGACACACGATCGCGTGTTGATCTTCCCTGTCGATTTGAGCAAATTCCCTGAGCCCGTCGGAGATAGCTTCCAAATGTTCACAATCATCTATTGTTACTGACACACTTACTTCCGAGGTGGCTACCATATCAACAC
This sequence comes from uncultured Bryobacteraceae bacterium, assembly GCA_964245395.1. Classification (GTDB taxonomy): domain Bacteria; phylum Acidobacteriota; class Terriglobia; order Bryobacterales; family Bryobacteraceae; genus Bog-105. The sequence continues at coordinate 24,090 of CAXTMN010000028.1, read as the reverse complement.
TGGTCTCGTAACGATCAAACAGTTCGAAAATACGGCGTAGGAAGCCGTGAGCCATCAGCATCCGAGTGGAATAAATGTTCAGGATTGTGATTTGGCGTTTGCACGAAATCGATTTGACTGGATTTTTGCATGGCAGCGGCCGCGAAGTAATCCGGGTACCCTCAACCTCTGGTCGCCGGGAGTTCAGGATAAGCACAGGAATATCCTTCTCGACAGCGGGAAGAACCGTAGCGGGATGGAGCACCTTTGCACCAAAGTATGCCATCTCCGCAGCTTCCGCAAAAGAAATGCTTTTGACCCGATGCCCTCCCGGGATGATGCGCGGGTCAGCAGTGAGCATTCCATCCACATCGGTCCAAATCTGAATCTCCTCTGCTCCCAGACCAGCACCGGCAATGGAAGCTGTAAAATCGGAGCCGCCTCGACCAAGTGTAGTGGTCTGGCCCTCGCGTGTGCCGCCGATAAACCCGCCCATGACTGCAATGGAAGACTCGGCAATCGGCCTGAGCACGCTCTCAATGTGGGCGTATGTCGCTTGCCAATTCGGTTGCGCTTGTGTAAAGCGAGCGTCCGTTATGATCACTCGCCTCGCATCTACGTGTTGGGATTCCATTCCGGAGGCTTGAAGCGCGAAGGTAACAATCAGGCTTGACAGACGTTCCCCAATGCTCGCAACCGCATCGGTCGATCGTGGCGAGAGTTCTCCGACCACCGACAATCCCTTGATCAACTCTTCGAGCCAATCGAAGTGTGCCCGAATGTAACGGTCCAGCTGTGCAGCTGCGGGACCGGCGAGCGGCAATCCATGATGGAGATGAAACGCACGAAGCTCGTCTACTTGAACAAGGGCTTGGTCCCGGTGACCGGCAGTAGCTTCGCGAGCAACCTGCAAGAGCTTGTTGGTCGTTTTGCCCATTGCGGAGACGACCACGACAGGCCGACGGGCTTCATAAGAACGGACGATTTGAACAACGCGTGCGATGGCTTCCTGCGACTCGACGGAAGAACCGCCGAACTTCATCACGATCAAAGCCATGGTCCGGCCCGGCTCTCCCCTCGAT
>CAXTMN010000028.1:21796-23019 GCA_964245395.1 uncultured Bryobacteraceae bacterium | reverse complement strand
GTCCCTCGGACACCATCAGCTCCGCGTTTAGAACAGCAGCGCCGGCCGCACCTCGAATGGCGTTGTGGCCACACGCCACAAACTTCCAATCGAAAACCGGACAAGGGCGCACACGCCCGACAAAAACGCTCATACCAAGCTCTCGTGCGGCATCGCGCCGCGGCTGAGGACGATCCCGCTCAGACATGAAAACGACAGGGCTGGCGGGCGCGCTAGGCAACTTGCGCTCCTGAGGCAGACCGTGAAAGTTTTTGATAGCTTCAAGAATGTCGGGAAGCTGAGGCTTGTTGTATAGCTCGACAGAAGCGGAAACGGTGTGTCCGTCGACCACAGCGACTCGATGACAATGTGCACTCAGACGCGCTTCGAGGGGGGTGGTGTGCCCTCCGTGTATCGAACCGAATATTTTCTGAGTCTCAGTCTCCATCTTCTCTTCTTCACCGGAAATAAACGGCACCACGTTGCCCAGGACGTCCGTCGAAGCAACACCCGGGTACCCAGCGCCCGATACTGCCTGCAGAGTCGCGGCCATAATCCGCTGAATCCCGAAACTCGCGAAAGGAGCAAGACCCATTGAGAGCACAATGGTTGAGCAGTTCGGATTAGTAACGATCATGCCCTTCCAGCCCCGCTTCTCTTGCTGATGGCTGATCAGGGATAGATGATCGGCATTGATTTCGGGAATCAAAAGCGGCACATCCGGTTCCATCCGATGGTTCCGCGAGTTAGACACAACAACATGACCTGCTGCTGCAAAAGCTTGCTCGATTTCTGTAGCAACGGATGCATCGGTCGCGGAGAAGATAAGCTGCGGAGCTCCGCCCGGCTTACATTCGGACACAATCATCTCGGCAACTGAGGCCGGCATCTCGCCCTCAAGCCGCCAGGACGTAGCCTCACAGAACTTCTTGCCTGATGACCGGTCACTCGCACCAAGCCACGTCAGTTTGAACCAGGGATGATCCTGCAGAAACCGGATAAAATGCTGTCCGACCATTCCCGTGGCCCCTAGAATCCCAACTTCGATTATTTGCATTAGATCGACAACCCTAAAAGCTCTTCGCCATCCCAGCAGCGCCGGTTGCCAATCGTTGCACCAAACTCCTGTAGACCTGAACCGCTTTGATCAGTTCCGTTTTGGCGATTCGTTCATCAGGGGTGTGAGCTACGTGAATTGTTCCGGGCCCGATCAGAAAAGGTTTGCCCCAGACACCACTAAAGGC
>CAXTMN010000028.1:8048-21786 GCA_964245395.1 uncultured Bryobacteraceae bacterium | reverse complement strand
TGAAGAGCAGGGATAAATAACACCTCTTCGGCCAGGGCGTCAGGCCTTGCAGCTGTCTGGATGTCTTCCCGGAGCACGCTGACGTCCCCGACAACCCGGATGAAAATTTCTGCCTCAGCCTCATCAGGAATCACATTGGGAGCACGTCCACCTCGGATTGTCCCAATATTCACCGTGCTACGACCTAAAATTTTGTCGGTTGGGAGCTTGACGAGACGAATGCGCCCAAGTGAATTCAGCAGCTTCTCTATAGCCGACTCACCCAGTTCCGGGTAAGCTGAATGCGCCATTCTCCCACGCGCCTTGATCTCGAATCGAAGCGCACCTTTCGAGCCGAGTGCCAGCTTGTTTTCAGTCGGCTCGCCATTGATGATAAACTCACTGCCACGTCCATTTTTAGCAGCTACGTAAGCACCAGCACTATTGCGCTCCTCGCCGACCACAAACAAAAGACCGAAATCTCGCGCGCCATCTTCGAGGAGCTGCTCCGCCGCACAAAGCATCGAAGCGATAATGCCCTTTGTGTCACAAGCTCCGCGACCCCAAATGCAACCATCTTCTTCGCGTGAAGGAATGAATGGTGGAACTGTATCCATGTGCGTCGATAGAACTACGACTGGTTTGTCGAAGGACGCGAATATATTGTCGCGGCCCTCTTCAACCTTCATGCGCTCGACTCGACCATTAAAGCGTCGAACCAAGTTGTCGAGCAGTTCCCAAAGATAATTGCCGATCTCGCCCTCGTTGGGTGTAATCGATTCAATGTCGATAAGTCGACGAGTTAATTCGAATACTTTCATACCAGAGCTGGGGGTGTCTCGGAAGTACTGCAGCTCACGAGACTGAGAGGCAGGACAAGTTTTATCAGTAACAGAATAACAGAGCTCGATATTCGACACTCATCTAAATTGTCTTGCCCTACGAAGGTGCAATGGTCAGTTATCATCACTTCCGAGGAGCCACCATAATGCCGGAAAGTGCCGGGATTCGGACCAACGCAGATTCGCACAGCACTCCCCGCTTCCCAACATTCGAACCGGGATTCGTGCATCGAAATCTCTGGCTGCTTCAGCGGGCCGTTGTTGCTGCGCAAGAAGACAACTGTTTCGGGATCGCAAAGGGCGCAGCGTACTCCTTTCTGCTCTCCCTCTTTCCCGTGTTGACAACCTTGACCGCTATTCTCTTCGAAGTCAACGCCGAATCTGTAGTGCATCTGATGGCCACGTTCATTCGCGAAATCGTGCCGCCTGGAACCGAGGAGATGATCTTATCGCGCTTACGCCAGCGCGGTCTGAAACCGATTTCCGTGCCTGTAATTTCGATTCTCCTTGGATTGTGGGCCGGGTCGGGAGCAATGATCAGCCTGATGGACGGTTTCGAGGCCGCATATCGGATCCCCTCAGGACGCCCGTTCTTAAAACAACGTGCAATGGCAATTTTCCTGGTTCTAACGGCCGCTTTGCCGACCGTAGCCGCATCCCTGCTAATCATATTTGGCGATCGTGGAGAGGCTGCATTCCGGCAATGGGCCGGCTATACCGAAATCAGCACTCAAGTGCACCTCACATGGCGTTTTGCGCGCTACGCGGTTGCATTCTCTACGACAACTTTCGTCACCGGACTGCTGTACTACTTTGGACCGAACCATCGGCCAGAACCCGAAAGAACCAGAAACATCGCAGGATCACGCTTTACGCGGGTTTGGCCTGGCGCTCTTGTCGCTACCGTTCTGTGGCTCCTGGCAACAGCTGGTTTCGCCTGGTACGTGGGCCACGTAGCGCATTACAACATTCTTTACGGTAGTATCTGGACCGTGGTGGTCTTATTGATTTGGCTGTATCTAATTGCTTGCATTACGATGATCGGTTGCGAGTTCAATGCAGAGCGCGAACGTATCGCCTCTGTTCCACTCACAAACCAACTCGGGAATCTTCCGCAATAACTTTCTTTCTATACTGATGACGTGCCATTCAAACTCGGCATTGACTATCAACCCCGCGGTGATCAGGCAAACGCCATCGAGCAGTTAACCAACGGCATAGCCGATGGCGAGCAACATCAGGTTTTGCTCGGCGTAACAGGTTCTGGCAAAACCTTCACCATGGCCAAAATCATAGAGGCCTTTAACAGGCCGGCTCTCGTATTAGCTCACAACAAAACCTTGGCCGCTCAGCTATACCACGAGTTCAAGACCTTTTTCCCAACGAATGCTGTCGAGTACTTCGTCAGCTACTACGACTATTACCAACCGGAAGCGTACATCCCGTCTGGCGACATCTACATCGAGAAGGAATCAACCATTAACGATGAGCTGGATAAGTTGCGACTCTCGGCGACCCGGTCGCTCTTCGAGCGACGAGACTGCGTCATCATTGCCAGCGTCAGTTGCATCTACGGGCTCGGATCGCCGGAAGCTTACTACGGCATGTTGCTGATGCTTGAGAAAGGCCAGCGCATCAGCCGGAAAGAATTGTTGCAGCGCTTAGTAGAGATTCTTTACGAACGCAATGACCACGATTTCCGGCGTGGGACCTTCCGCGTTCGCGGCGATGTTGTTGAACTCTATCCAACCTACGATGACAATGCTTACCGAATCGAGTTATGGGGTGACGAGATCGAGTCGCTCAGCCAGGTTGATCCGTTGTTGGGCCAGGTCAAACAGACCTATCTCAGATTGCCGATTTACCCGAAAACCCACTATGTATCAGATCCGCCCTCCCGCCAACAGGCTATGCAGAGCATCGAAAATGAGCTGCAATGGTGGCACAAAGAGTTGGAAAATAGCGGTAAGTTGATCGAAGCGCAGCGGCTGTACCAGCGAACAATGTTCGACTTGGAAATGATTAAACAGATTGGATTCTGCCACGGAATCGAAAACTACTCCAGACATTTTTCAGGGCGAATGCCCGGCGAAGCGCCCCCTACCCTTCTCGACTACCTGCCCGGCGACGCTCTGATGTTTCTTGATGAGAGCCATCAGACCGTTCCCCAACTCCAGGCGATGTTCCACGGCGATAGGTCCCGAAAGAACATCCTGGTCGATTTCGGCTTTCGACTTCCCAGTGCAAAAGATAACCGGCCCCTCACCTTCGAAGAGTTCGAAAACCGGGTAAACCAGATTGTTTATGTATCTGCTACCCCGGGCCCTTATGAATTAACCAAGTCTTCGGGCGTAGTCGTAGAGCAGATAATCCGTCCAACCGGCCTGATCGATCCCGAGATTGATATCCGTCCCATCAAGGGTCAAGTAGATAACCTCCTGCACGAGATTCGCCTTCGCACGGAACGTAATGAAAGAGTCCTTGTCACTACACTGACAAAGAAGATGGCCGAGGATCTGGCCGAATACTATTCTGAAGTCGGTGTCAAGTGCGCTTACTTACACTCCGAAGTCAGCACTCTGGATCGAATTAAAATCCTTCGCGATTTGCGCCGGGGAGCTTATGATGTCCTCATCGGAGTAAATCTTCTTCGGGAGGGACTCGATCTCCCCGAAGTGTCTTTAGTCGCCATCCTGGACGCAGATAAGGAGGGGTTCTTGCGCTCAGGCGGCTCATTGATTCAAACAATCGGACGTGCAGCAAGGAACGTGAATGGTCGCGCGATTCTTTATGCCGACGTGATAACAGACAGTATGAACAGAGCAATTGGGGAGACCGAGCGCCGCCGCTCTCTGCAGGAAGCCTACAACGAAGCAAATCATATCACTCCACAAACGATTATTAAGCCTATAGATATGAGTCTCGTTGCCATTGCTGAAGGCGACTACGTGACCGTTTCGTTGGATCTGGAGCCCGAATCTGAAATCGAATTGAGCGCGGATGAGCGGGCCGCTCTGATCACTGAAATGGAAATGAAGATGCGCGAGGCGGCAAAGGTATTTGAATTTGAGAAAGCAGCACAATTCCGCGACCGCATTAAAACGCTTAAAGCCGGCGGACTCTATGAGGAAGCAGTGGCCAGTCGCTCTGGTCGTAGAGGGTAGTTCTACCACATCGTCTACCCTGCGGCTGCCGCTCCTGGTACAGGAGCTTGGTCCAATCAAATCTGCGGCTTTGCGCGTAGCGCGACGTCAATCAAATTCGCTGCGAGCGGGATACGCTGTCTCTGACTATGAAGATCTGCAAGCAGCTAGGCTGGTTCTGCTTCATGTTCCGGACACGTCGGTTGACCGTATCGTGGCCGAGATCTGCGCGTCTGAACTTGTTTTTAAGGGTATTTCATTTGTTTTATGTGAGAGCTGGCTTCCTCTTGAAGTCTTACATCCGCTCAGTGACCGGGGTGCCGCCATAGCCACAACGGTAGTTGTGCCCAATAGACGGCAAGACTGGTTCATCGTCGAAGGGCAGATCACCGCTAACCGCCAGATCAGGCGTCTGTTGGAGCGTAGCGATGCGCGGACCTCGGAATTGCGCCCGGGTGCGAAACATCTCTTATTCGCAGCTGAGTTGCTGACTCGAACGCTGCCCGTTGTACTCTTTTCTACGGCTGAGCAGGCTCTGCGAGCCAGTGGCATTTCTGGAAACAATCTATTCACTCTTTTAGACACCATGGTCCAAAGGACAGTAAAAGATGTGATCCGGGCACCACGGAGCGGTCCCGTCGCTCCACTCGGTGAGTGCACCGAAGAGGTCACCGGCGATTACCTGCAAAGATTACGTCACACTCATCCGGACATAGCGGGCTTTGTTGACGAGTTGTTATATGCTGCCCTCCGTAGGACTAAGCCTGAGATCCCTTCGGCAGTCACCAAAGCTTTGTCTTCACGAATGCAATAAAGTCCTGGGCCGCGAGTTCCCTTCTGCCACACTCTTATTTTGAAATGGATAAACGCTATTACTGGAAGCTGAAGCAGCGGGAGTTGGTACTGGGCGATCGAACGCTACTGATGGGCATTTTGAACGTTACTCCCGATTCCTTCTCCGATGGCAATCAGTTTCTGGATCCCGACCGGGCAGTTGTCCGCGCGCTTGAATTGCAGGATCAGGGTGCAGACATACTGGATATCGGTGCTGAGTCGACACGGCCGGGCTCGGCGCGAGTATCGGAAGCCGAAGAACTGAGGCGTCTGATCCCTGTTTTGAAACGTCTGCGAGGAAAACTTCGCATCCCGATCTCAGTAGATACTTACAAGTCGGCAGTTGCCGAAAAAGCTCTGGAACATGGCGCTGAAATTATCAATGATCCCAGTGGCATCGTACTTGACCTGCGGTTGCCGAAAGTGGTGACCAGCTATGGCGCCGGCCTGGTCATCAATCACATGAGGGGCACTCCTGAGACATGGGCCAGTCTGGGACCGATTAAGGATCTTATGCGAACGATCAGCGCCGAATTGGAGGCTGCTTTAAGCAGGGCGCGCCAAAGCGGCGTTCAAAAGCATCAGCTTGTAATCGACCCCGGGCTTGGCTTCGGGAAACGCAGGGAGCAGAACTCTCAGATCATCGCCCAGTTGCGAGTTCTGAAGGCATTCGATCTACCTTTGCTAATAGGTCCCTCGCGCAAGCTATTTCTCAGGAAAGAACAGGCCGGAGATACGGAACTTGCGACCGCAGCCGCAGTTGCTGCCAGCATCTTGAATGGCGCCCACATCGTCAGGGTCCATGACGTAAAGGGCATGCGAAGTGTGATCGATGTGGCTGATGCCATTCAACAGTCTGTTCCTCCCGAAGTCGAACCGCAACAGCCGCAACCGTTTCAAACCCGCTGGCAACGGGGGCAGTAATGGGTTCCACGACCAGCAACCACTATGCGGCGGATGAGCCCTCCACATCGCAAACAGGGCTCCCCCGCCCTCCCGTAAACGCTATGGAACTGCTGAAAGTTCCCCCGTTCACCTGGAGAATCGACGTAATCGGAAATGGACGATCCCCGGTGATGGATAGCCAGTCTGAGGATCTCATTTAGACTGCTATGAAGCCTCTCTGAACGGTGCTCTGAAAGGCGACTACTCTGAGCTAGCGGATGAATGCGGGCCGCAAAAAGCGATTCATCAGCATAGATGTTTCCTACTCCCGCGATAAAAGACTGATTGAGGATGATCCCCTTCACCCGGCCGTGCCGGGCTCGAAGTCGAGAGTGGAACTCTTCAAACTCAATCCCAAGTGCGTCTGGGCCGATACGGGAAAGCGAATAAGGAATTTCCTTATAAAATTCCACTCTCCCGAACATTCGAATATCGTCGTACAGTAGTAAACCGTTCTCCAGCTCAAGAGTTGCGCGCGTATATCGGCCCGGTACAGCGTTCCACAGCAGGCTTCCTGTCATCCCCAGGTGAATATAAAGTAGCCCCTGATCAAGATCGATAAGGATCTGTTTGCCTCGGCGGCGCACGCTGACAATCACTCTCCCCAACAAACTTGCAATCGTATCGACAAAGTTCCTGCGAGTAGTCTGGTGCGAGAAAAACGACGACGCCCGAATACGCTGACCGGTAATGTGGGGAGCGATAGACCGGACTACAGTTTCAACTTCAGGTAACTCGGGCAATGGAACTTTGGTTCTGACTCATCATAGCGTTTGAATGAAGAAGCAGGTCAGAAGCTGCTTTCAAGCTTCGTTATAAAATGGTGAAAGTCCTGAGCCACCCTAGCTCAGCTGGTAGAGCATCGCATTCGTAATGCGAGGGTCGCCGGTTCGATCCCGGCGGGTGGCTCCAGTACTGTTTGTTTGCGCGAACATCGGCACCCGAAGTTATTCCCACCGGAGCATACGATCGGAAACAATCAGTTTCGGCTGAGTAATTTGCTGCACGTCCTTCACTGTCAAATCGCGTGCTAGCTCTTCCAGAACAAGACCCTGTGCGGTGACGCGGATCACTGCCAGTTCCGTGATAATCGTATCCACAACTTTCAGGCCTGTGATCGGTAAAGTGCATGAAGTCAAAATCTTGGGCTCGCCGCCCTTCGTGGTATGCTCCATCGCCACAATCACTCTACGCGCGCTCGCAACCAGGTCCATCGCCCCGCCCATTCCTTTTACCACTTTGCCAGGCACCATCCAGTTGGCCAGGTTTCCTTGTTCGTCAACTTCCATGGCCCCCAGGATACTCAAATTTATGTGCCCGCCACGGATCATTGCAAAAGACTCCGCACTCGAGAAGTAAGCGCATCCTGTTAACTCCGTTACTGTTTCCTTCCCCGCATTGATCAGGTCTGCATCTTCCGCTCCTTCGAAGGGAAAAGGTCCAACCCCGAGCATTCCATTCTCTGATTGCAGGATCACCTCTATACCCGCCGGAACATGGTTGGCCACCAGCGTGGGAATACCGATTCCCAAGTTAACGTAAAAACCATTCCGCAGTTCCTGTGCAGCGCGCCTCACAATGCGCTCGCGCTTCTCTACATCGGTCCCGTGACTTGCCGAAGCGACACTCATCGCTCAGGCCCCTGCTCGACAGATCTTCTGGTTGTTCGGCGCTCGATACGCCTCGTGTAACTTTGCCCTCGAACTACGTGCTTCACATAGATCCCGGGCGTCATCACTGCATCTGGTGGAATCTCGCCAGGTTCGACGATCCTCTCCACTTCTGCCACCGTAATCTCCGCTGCCGTAGCCATCATCGGATTGAAGTTCCGTGCCGTCTTGCGGTAAATCAAGTTCCCCATGCGGTCACCTTGCCAGGCCTTCACCAGCGCGAAATCAGCCTTCAGCGCACGCTCCATTACGTACAATCTACCGTCGAATTCCCGGATCTCCTTCCCCTCGGCCACAATCGTGCCCACGCCCGTCGGAGTGTAAAAGGCCGGAATACCAGCACCCCCTGCTCGGATGCGCTCAGCGAGCGTACCCTGCGGAACGAGCGTGACTTTCAGCTTGCCCGAAAGCACCTGCGACTCTAGCAGCTTATTCTCGCCAACGTAACTTCCAATATGCGATGCAATTAGACCGGCCTCCAGCATCAGACCCATGCCAAATCCATCAACGCCCATGTTGTTGCTGATCGTGTGAAGACCACCGGTCCCCCTGCGCACAAGAGCTGCAATCAAATTTTCTGGTATGCCGCACAGGCCGAACCCACCGAGCATGACCGTTGCGCCAGGAAAAATCGCCGCCACCGCCTCGTCAGCGCTACTTACGATCTTATTCACGTTCGCGTCCCTTGCTCCACAATCGGTCAGTGCAACCGGGCCGTCGCCGCCATTGCAAGCGCCACCTTTGATCCGCTGTTTCGGTCAAGTTCGCCGCAGATCATTTTTCCCGCTGCGGCAATCTGTTCGAGGTTCAAACCGGTATTGATCCCCATCCCCTGCAGCATGTATACAACGTCTTCGGTCGCCACATTCCCCGTTGCACCCGGCGCATAAGGACAGCCTCCCAAACCAGCCACGGAGCTGTCCACCACAGAAACACCCATCTGCACAGAACACAGGATGTTGGCAAGCGCCTGCCCCCATGTGTCGTGAAAGTGCACCGCCAACTGCGGGATCGGTACCAGACGTCCAACAGCCTCAAGCATCAGCTGAGTTGTCAGCGGAGTACCAACCCCGATGGTATCGCCCAGCGAAATTTCATAACAACCCATTTCTCTCAGCTGCCTCGCAATATCAACAACAGCATCAAGTGAAACATGGCCTTCATAGGGACACCCAAGAACGCACGAGACATACCCGCGTATCGTAAGGCCTTCCTTCGTCGCGGCATGTGCAACGCTCCTCAACCGAACCATACTTTCCTCGATGGAACAATTAATATTACGCTGAGAAAATGTTTCCGAGGCTGAGGCAAAGATAGCGATCTCACTCGCCCCCGCATGAAGTGCGGCTTCCAACCCTTTCTGATTTGGAACTAGCACCGGATATGCGACATCATCGCGCCGCTGTATAGCCGTTAAAACGGCGGCAGTGCCCGCCATTTGGGGCACCCGATCTGGCGAGACGAAGCTGCCGCACTCCACCGTCTTGAGGCCCGCGCGAACCAACGCTTCAATCAAGGAAACCCTGACCGTGACTGATAGTATCCTCCGCTCGTTCTGCAGCCCATCTCTAGGCCCCACCTCGACAATTCGTACGAAGCGAGGGTAATCCACAAACACCACGCTAGCGCACCGAATCGTTATAGATAAGCGCATACTGGCCCGTCGAAATCTCCGGTCGGCCTCCCCCCGTCTCATCGTTCAGCTAATCTATATGCCTATGCGTCTCATCGTTCCGGTAGTCGCCCTGCTCGCCTCTGGGATACCTCCAAGTCTGGCTCAATCGAATCACGGCTACTACCGAATGCCGGCCATCCACGACCATACGGTCGTATTTACAGCCGAAGGTGATCTCTGGCAGGTCGGGATCGAAGGAGGCATTGCGCGGAGACTCACCACTCACCCCGGAGAAGAACTCTATGCGGCCATTTCTCCGGATGGCAACACCATTGCCTACTCTGCAGATTACGAAGGTCCGCAGGAGGTCTACTCCATGCCTCTCGCTGGAGGATTGCCCACTCGCAGGACCTTCGAAGGTGCCGTCGACAACGGCCCCGGTGGTGGCGCACACGTTGTGGGATGGACGCCGGACGGCAAGATCTTATATGCGACCCACAGCCTGTCTACCCTCCCCGATACTCAGCTGGCCACCATTGATGGGTCTAACCATACCGAAGTCCTTCCTCTTAGTCAGGCCGCGCAGGGTTGCTTTGATGCGAGCCATCGAAACCTGTTCTTCACTCGCCTCTCGAAACAACCAAGCTTTAACAAGCGCTACAAAGGGGGGTCTACTGAAAACCTCTGGCGCTTTACAGGCGGGCGCGAGGCGGTGCCCCTCACTGGCGATTACCAGGGCGCCAGCCGGAATGCCATGTGGTGGAAGGGTCGGGTCTTCTTCCTTAGTGATCGCGACGGGACGATGAATCTGTGGTCAATGGATGAAAACGGTAAAAGTCTCCGCCAACACACCCATCACCAGGGCTTCGACATCAAATCGGCTTCCCTGTCTGATGGCCGGATTGTCTATCAACAGGCTGCGGACCTGGGACTTTTTGACATCGCATCGAATAACGACACGGTACTCTCGATCGAGCTCCCTTCGGATTTCGACAACCTGCGCGAGCATTGGGTCAAGAATCCGATCGAGTACACAACGGCGATCCATTTCTCACCCGATGGAAACGGCTTGACCATCACAGCTCGCGGCCGTTCCTTTGTCGTGCCTGTAAAACAAGGCCGCTTTGTCGACCTCAATCCGCACAAGCCGGGCAGGTTTCGCGAAGCGCGCCTCAGCCCTGACGGAAAATCGGTGTTTTTGTTGTCCACCGAAAGCGGCGAAGTAGAAGTCTGGAAATATCCTGCCAATGGCAATGGAAAAGGAGAACAATTAACCAGTGGCTCAACCGTACTTCGCTGGGAAGCAATCCTGTCTCCGGATGGAAAGTGGATCGCTCATCAGGATAAAAATCAGCAGCTCTGGATCCTGAATGTCACTACGAAGCAAAATCAACTCGTCGCGACTGCAGTCAATGGAGACAACGACGAGCCCTCATTTAGCACCCTGAGATGGTCACCCGATAGCCGCTGGATTTCCTTTGCCGACAACGCTCGCAATGGCTTCAACCAGGTGAAACTCTATAGTGTAGAGACGGGTTCAGTGACTGCGATCACAACGGACCGTTACAACAGCGGATCTGCCGATTGGAGCCCCGATGGGAGATGGGTGTACTTTATCTCCGATCGCGCTCTCAAATCGAGTGTCCAATCGCCCTGGGGCACCCGGCTGCCAGAGCCTTTTTTTGGCCAGTCCCGCAAAATCTATGCCCTGTCACTAATCAAGGGTGGCCTCTCGCCCTTTCAGCCTCCCGATGAATTGAATCCGCCAAAATCGGACGCACCCGCCGATCCTAAACCTACCGGTAAGCCTCAAATACCTCATATAGATATCGACCTAGGCAGCATCGCTGCGCGCATTCAGGAAGTCCCGGTTCAGCCTGGAAACTACTCGGACCTGACTGCTACGGACAAGCGCCTTTGCTGGATCAATCACGATGCAAACAGTCCGGAGAAAAACGCTCTTGAATGCCTCGATGTCAGCAACAAAGGAGATAAGCCTGAGATCTTGACCGACGGCGTGAAAGGCTTTGAGGTCTCGTCTGACAAGAAGAAAATACTCGTCCACAAGGGCAACGAACTATACGTCTTCGACTCGCATGTGACTGAGGCCGCGATGAAGCTTCCGAAAACCGTCGCTGATGCGCATGTTGACCTCAAGAACTGGAACTTTTCGGTAATACCCGCCGACGAATTCCGTGAGTTGTATCTCGACGCCTGGCGTCTCGAGCGCGACTATTTCTACGACAAGCGAATGCACCACGTTGCCTGGACAGCGATGCGCGATAAATACGGCGAGTATCTTGGACGCGTTCGCGACCGGGCGGAGTTGAGCGATCTCATCTCGGAGATGGTCAGTGAACTGTCAACCTTACACACCTTTGTTCACGGTGGCGACCTCCGCCGGGGCCCCGATCAGATCCAGGTTGCCTCGTTAGGCGCAACATTCGAGCGCGATGAGGCAGCGGCTGGATATCGCATCCGCCACATCTTCGACACTGATCCTGATCGCCCCGACAAATTATCGCCTCTGAAACGTCAAGGCGTAGAACTTGTCGAGGGCGACGTCATCACAGCTATCAATGGCCGGGATCTGCTGTCAGGCCAAGGAATAGGTGACGCTCTGCGTGACCAGGCCGGCAAACAAGTATTGTTGACGTACCACAAAAGCAACAACAACGAATCGCACTCTGTTGTGGCAATCGCCTTTTCCATGCAGCAGGATGCCGATCTTCGCTACAGCGAATGGGAGTACACCCGGAGGCTTAAAGTCGAGGCTGCAACCGGCAGTAAATTGGCCTACGTTCACCTCCGGGCAATGGGTCCGAATGACATCGCGCAATGGGAGGAAGAGTACACACCGGTCTTTGATCGTGAAGGCTTGATTGTGGATGTTCGCCACAATCGAGGCGGCAACATCGATAGCTGGGTATTGGACAGGTTGCTCAGGAAACCCTGGATGTATTGGCAAGCCCGAGGGGGTCTGCCCTACTGGAACATGCAGGGTGCCTTTCGAGGACCGGTCGTTGTTCTCTGCGACGAACTCACAGCCTCCGATGGAGAAGCTTTCGCAGAAGGCTTTCGGCGCTTGGGCCTCGGAAAGTTAATCGGCGTGCGCACGTGGGGCGGCGAAGTCTGGCTGTCCTCCAGTAACGAACTCGCTGATCGAGGCATCGCCACAGCCGCCGAAATGGGCGTATACGGGCCAGAGCGGAAGTGGCTTATCGAAGGTCATGGAGTCGACCCTGACATAACGATCGACAATATGCCCCACGCCACCTTCGAGGGAGAGGACGCACAACTTGACGCGGCAATACACTACTTGAATCAGCAAATACATGAAAAGCCGAATCCGGTGCCGGCCCCGCCCCCCTACCCGGACAAGTCGTTCAAAGCTGGCGGAAACAGCGGCACGAACTAAGTCCCTTGACTCAGGTTTTTTTTGTGCTTGATCTTCTGCCGGTCTGATTTTTCGGCAACTTTGCGCGCCGGGGGTGGACTGCCAACTCGCTCCCGTGCAATCGCCTTGACTGATTTCATCTTGCTGTACTTGCTGGGCTTCTTAGCCATGCATCCGCTCAGGTGTCGAGCAGGATTTGATCGTCCTGTGTCTTCGTCTCCACAGAAGGATCTACTTCGCCCACGGTCAGCATATTGAATGCAATCTTGGAACGGGAAGGCAGAAGGTGCCACAAACGTTCAGCAGTCTTATTTTCTTCAGCCTGTATTTTCAACGCTAAGGTCTCTGTTTGCTGATCGCCAGCCCTTCGCGCTACTTGTACCAGAGCTTCATACAAGGCGCATTCTCCTTGCTCAATTGAGAATGCCGCAATCAAGTTCTGCACGATTCGCTCTTCCGGCAGCTGCTTCGCGGTAGCTGTTCGAGACGCCCAGGTAAATATCTCACCCACAATATCTTTGAGGACCGGTGGCTTCCCGCCAAGGGATTCCAGCCGGTCAGTCAATCGTTGACGCTGAACATAAGTCTCATCCGCGTGCGTAAGCAACAGCGAACGCACCTCGACATCATCGGAGGTATCGTCGGCGAAGGACCGCAAACGCACCTCGGAATTTTTCTCCGCCGCGATAGCATCCTCAATATAGTTCCGCAGTAAATCTGTGCTCGAGTACTCTGCCACTTGCTAGTTCCGTTATCAATTAAGAAACTTTAAGCAGCCAGCTTTTGAGCCGAAGCTGGCCAGATCCCCAGCTCTACGAACTCGGCTTCAAACCGAGCTTGTTCTTTGGGGTCAACAGACGGTCGCATCACCCGGCAGCACTCGCGCAGCGTAGCTTCCAGTGATTCGCTTAGCCGATCCTCCCCCAAAACAGTCCGAATCAACTCACGTGCAGCTTTTCGAGCTGCCTCGGGAGTTTTGGCAAATAACAGCGCCTCATATTTGTCGTTTACTAATTGAACACGCCTGTTCATAAACTCTTTGATGCATTCGAGGCCGATTCTGCTGCGGTCGAAGATTTACGGTCAGCGATAGGCCCGCTACAGTTCAAGCCTGCCCTTGTACTGCATGTCTTTCAGATGAAACCGCTTTTCGATGCTCATAGCCCCGAATCGGGTCACAAAAACAACCTCCTTTTCCGCTTCGACGATGCTTATCGTTTTTGGGAAGAGAACGTGAAGCTCACCTGTCTTGGCATCCAGCTTGACATTTTCAGGAACAATAAGCGCTCGACCCCTCACCAGGAGCCTCGATT
>CAXTMN010000028.1:0-8038 GCA_964245395.1 uncultured Bryobacteraceae bacterium | reverse complement strand
TATCTTCGCTCTGCGAGTGGGCCAGGATGCTGCCCCCGTCGCGGTATTGCCCCCCGGGAACTAGACCGATTATGGTAATAACATAATGCCGCGCCGCTTCCGAGCCAGCTTCCCCGTCCGATCTTTCTGAACGAACTAGAGCCTCTCTGACGGGCAACGCACTATCCCAACGAACAATCACTGGTATCGACGGCAGCCCTCCCGCAGAAACATCACGACCAACGCTGCCATCCCATCTGCCGCCGCTCCCCGCTCCCCCGGGCCCCGCCTTTCCTGCCTGCGCCGGCCCGGGAAGAGGACCGACAGGCTCCCGACTCTGGTGTTTCCCTTCCGCGACCGTCGCGCTAGCCCGTTGTGCCCACGGAGAGTCGGTCAGCATCCGCTCTACTTCTTGCGCTGACCACACCCGGGAATCCTTCTGATACCAGGGCGGAGCTGCATCCACTAGCATCGGGACACATAACAGAAGCGCGCAGATCCGCATCCTACAAACCCAGCTCCCGCTTGCTCTCTGCAAATTGCCGCGCAGCAAATTCTAACTCTTCCAGGGTGTGCGCAGCCGAAATCTGCACTCGAATTCGGGCTTTCCCCTGAGTAACAACCGGATAGGAGAAACCCACCACATACACGCCCTTCTCGAGCAGCAGATTCGACATACGAGTGGCCAGAGCCGCATCGCCCAACATCACCGGCACAATCGGATGTTCTCCTGCCAGCAAAGTAAATCCGTTTGCAGTCATGCGCTCCCGGAACAACCGCGTATTGCTAAACAGCCTTTCCCGCAAATCTGAATTTTCTGTAACCAAGTCCAGTACCGTAAGCGAGGCCGCAACAATCGGCGGAGCCACTGAGTTAGAAAACAGATACGGCCGCGAACGTTGCCGTAACAAGTCAATAATCTCCCTGCGCCCACTCGTGTAACCGCCGCTAGCGCCCCCCAATGCCTTGCCCAGGGTGCCCGTAATTATATCGACGCGCTCCACTACATTGTGAAACTCGTGTGTGCCTCGCCCCGACTTGCCCATGAACCCCACTGCGTGCGAATCGTCCACCATCACCATCGAGCTGTACTTCTCTGCTAAAGCGCATATCTCCGGAAGCTTTGCTATGTAGCCGTCCATCGAGAACACCCCGTCAGTCGCAATCAGGCGATTACGCGCCCCGCTTGCCTCCTGTAGTTTCGCTTCCAGATTGGCCATATCGCCATTTTTGTAGCGAAACCGCGCTGCTTTCGACAGACGAATTCCGTCAATAATGCTGGCGTGGTTCAATTCGTCCGAAATGATCGCGTCTTCCGCATCCAGAATGGTCTCGAACAATCCTCCGTTCGCGTCAAAACACGATCCGTAGAGAATCGTGTCCTCGGTCCCAAGAAACCGGCTGATCCGCTCTTCCAGCTGCTTGTGAATGGATTGTGTGCCGCAGATGAAGCGCACACTTGCCAGACCGTAGCCCCATCGATCCAAGGCATCCCGTGCCGCTAGCACCACCGCAGGATGGTTAGCCAGTCCCAGATAATTGTTTGCACACAGGTTTAGCACCGGTTTGCCGGTCGAAACCCTGACCTCTGCCTGTTGCGGGCTCGTAATCAGCCGCTCGCGCTTAAAAAGACCCGCAGCATCAATCTCGCCCAACCGGCCGGTCAAATATGGTCTTACGTTTGCGTACATACGCTTTCTATCTCTCTTCTCTCACCGCTTAGATCTCTGTCCAGTCGAGCAGCACTTTACCTGATTTTCCTGACCGCATGACGTCAAATCCGCGTTGGTAATCTCGATACGAGAACCGATGGGTGATTACGGGCGTAATATCCAGGCCGGAGTCCAGCATCACCGTCATCTTGTACCAGGTCTCATACATCTCTCGCCCATATATCCCTCTCACCGTCAGCATGTTGAAGATCACCTGACGCCAGTCGAACTCCATTGGATGGGCCGGTATGCCGAGCATGGCGATCTTCGCGCCGTGGCTCATATTCACAACCATGTCCCGGAATGCAGTTGGATTGCCGGACATCTCCAGTCCCACATCAAACCCCTCTTGCATATCCAGCTGCCGTTGCGCCTCCACAACCGGCGTCTCTGCCGGATTAACTGCAAGAGTCGCGCCTAGCCGCTTCGCCAACTCGAGGCGGTACGGGTTCAGATCTGTCACCACCACGAATCGGGCCCCCGCATGGCGCACCACCGGAATCGCCATCAACCCAATAGGCCCCGCACCTGTGATTAATACGTCCTCACCAAGCAGCGGGAACGACAGCGCCGTGTGAACAGCATTCCCAAATGGATCAAAAATGGCTGACACCTCAAGGTCAATTTCTGGTCGATGACGCCAGATGTTCATCATCGGCAGCGACACATATTCGGCTAAGGCTACCGGCCGGTTCACCCCCACGCCCTTTGTATGCGCGCACAGGTGTCTTCGCCCGGCTAGGCAGTTGCGACACCTCCCGCAAACAACATGCCCTTCTCCGCTAACAATCTCTCCGGCGTGGAAGTCATTCACGTTCGACCCGACTTCGACAATTTCGCCTACAAACTCGTGTCCCACTACCATGGGCACAGGAATGGTCGTTTGGGCCCATTCATCCCACTGGTAAATATGCAGATCCGTCCCGCAAATCCCGGTTTTGAGAACTCTCACGAGAACGTCATTGATTCCGATCTGCGGTACTGGCACGTCCTCCAACCACAACCCGGGCACTGCCTCGTTCTTTACCAACGCTTTCAACTGCTCTCACTTCCCGGCATTCTTCCCCATTCATCTGTATGGTAAGTCGAACCCTCACTCCGTCTTCCGTGTCCCCAGACGACTCTCCTCCGTCGTCATGCATCGAACCCTGCTCGCCGTTTTCAGCGACACTCTCTTGCGTGTGAATGTCACGAAATCAGCTCTCTTCCATCTACTAGCGTAAGATCCTAAAGGTAGAGCGCAAGGGCAAGCACCATTGCCAGGTCTAAACTGCGCCTAAAACACAACCACAAACGATGAAAGCGATCACGATCATTCCCGGTAAGGCTAACTCCGCTTCCTTGCAGGACGTTTCCCCGCCCTCTCCCACTGACGGTTCTATTGTCGTTCGCGCCCTTGAGCTCGGCATCTGCGGAACCGACTTCGAATTGATCTCCGCCGAATATGGATGGGCGCCCCCGAACAGTGACCATCTGGTAATTGGCCACGAGTCTCTCGGCCGTGTCGAGGAGGCGCCCGATAATTCTGGTTTTCACAAGGGCGATCTTGTAGTCGGGATCGTACGCCGACCCGATCCGGTCCCCTGTATGGCCTGCGGGGCTGGCGAACCTGACATGTGCCGCAATGGAAAATATACGGAGCGCGGAATCAAAGAAATCAACGGGTTCGCATCAGAGCTGTGGCGTATCGAGCCAGAGTACACAATCTGCCTGGACCCGAGCCTCGGCGACGTAGGCGTCCTCATGGAGCCCGCTAGTGTCCTGGCCAAAGCCTGGGATCACGTCACCCGCATTGGGCAACGAGCTTTTTGGAAACCCAAAACGGTGCTCATCACCGGTGCCGGACCCATCGGTCTGTTCGCGGCTCTGATGGGTCAGGAACGCGGCCTCGAAGTTCATGTTCTCGATCGCGTTCAGGACGGTCTGAAGCCTCAACTTGTAACCGAGCTCGGCGCCAGATATCACACCGGCCCTATCAAGGATATCGGCTTCACTCCCGATATCGTCATTGAATGCACAGGCGTCGCTACCGTGATCGTCGAAGCGCTTGAGCAACTCGGCAACGACGGTATCCTGTGCCTGACCGGCATCTCTTCCCACGACCAGAAACTCAACATCGACATCGGCACGATCAACCGGACCATGGTGCTTGAGAACAGCGCCATCTTCGGTTCTGTCAATGCCAATCGCCGTCATTGGGAGCTCGCTGCCAAGTCTCTCCTCAAGGCTGATCGGGGCTGGCTTTCCCGTTTGATCTCTCGCAAAGTCCCGCTAAGCACGTGGCAAGACGCCCTCAAGCGCAATCCGGATGACATCAAAGTCGTGATTGACTTCGCTGCCTGATAGTCACCCTCCTCACCGTCAATGGCACAATTCATCGAAGACTACGCCTTGATCGGCAACAACGCTACCACTG
Source organism: uncultured Bryobacteraceae bacterium (assembly GCA_964245395.1). Taxonomy (GTDB): domain Bacteria; phylum Acidobacteriota; class Terriglobia; order Bryobacterales; family Bryobacteraceae; genus Bog-105. The sequence continues at coordinate 3,931 of CAXTMN010000028.1, read as the reverse complement.
CACTCGTCGGCCGTAACGGCTCGATCGACTGGCTTTGCCTGCCCCGTTTTGATTCGAGCGCCTGCTTTGCAAAACTCCTTGGTTCCGACGACAACGGTTACTGGATCATCGCTCCTAATAGTGAAAACGTGACCGTTACTCGCCGTTATAGGCACGGCACTCTTGTTCTTGATACGGAGTTCTCTACGCCAGATGGCGCGGTTCTCCTGACTGACTGCATGGATCGCCGCGGCGACTATCAGGATCTGGTCCGGGTTGTGCATGGCATTCGCGGCCGAGTTTCCATGCTCATGCAATTGGTAATTCGCTTTGATTATGGATCAGCTGTTCCCTGGGTTACCCGTCTTGATGACGGCCGCCTGCAGGCCATCGCCGGCCCTGATCAAATGGTTCTCTCCACCCCGGTTCCCCTCCGGGGCGAGGACCGCACCACCATAGCTGAATTCGAGGTAAACGAGGGCGAAGAAATCCCCTTCATCCTCACTTGGGCCCATTCCTACGTGGCGATTGGCACTCAGCCGGGAGCCTGCGACGTTATTCACAACGTGACTCGCTCCTGGGAGAAGTGGTCGAACAAACACAAAGCCGTCGGACCCTATGCAGAGCCGGTCCTGCGCTCTATCCTCACACTCAAGGCCCTCACGCATCACCGCACTGGAGGTATCGTCGCCGCCGCCACCACCTCCCTGCCCGAGGAGATTGGCGGCGAGCGCAATTGGGACTACCGTTATTGCTGGCTTCGAGACTCCACCTTTACCCTCTATGCCTTGATGCAGTCCGGATTCATGGACGAAGCACGCGCCTGGCGCGATTGGCTGCTGCGGGCCATTGCCGGAAATCAAGATCAAATGCAAATCATGTACGGCGTCGCAGGCGAACGCCGTCTCCCTGAGTTCTCGCTTCCGGGACTAGCAGGCTACGAAGGCTCTCAACCTGTGCGCGTCGGCAACGCTGCTTCCGAACAATTGCAGTTGGATGTCTATGGCGAAGTTCTCGATGCTCTCTATCAAGCTCGCCGGAACGGCCTCGCCGAAGTGGAAGCAAGCTGGAATCTGCAAAGATCTCTGGTCGATCAGCTGGAGCAAATCTGGGATCAGCCTGACGATGGAATCTGGGAAATCCGCGGTAAACGTCGCCATTTCGTGCACTCGAAAGTCATGGCTTGGGTCGGGGTCGACAGAGCTGTTCGCACTATTCAGGAATTTGGCGAAAAAGGCCCGCTGGATCGATGGATTCGCCTTCGCGCCGAAATCCACGGTGAGATTTGCCGTTTCGGCTATAGCAATGAAATCAACTCTTTTGTCCAATATTTCGGCAGCAAAGAGCTCGACGCCAGCTTACTCCTCCTTCCCACCGTCGGCTTTCTTCCTCCCGAAGATCCCCGCATCGTCAACACCGTTGCGGCCATCGAGAAGCACCTTATGCACAACGGGCTTGTTGCACGCTACAACACCCGTTCCGCAGTTGATGGAGTACCCGGTGACGAAGGCGCTTTCCTCGCCTGCAGCTTCTGGATGGTCGATAACTACGTCCTTCAAAACAGGATGGAGGATGCCCGCAAATTATTTGAACACCTGCTCGGGCTTTGTAACGATGTTGGTCTTCTTTCAGAAGAGTACGATCCGGCCGAACGCCGGCAACTTGGAAATTTTCCGCAAGCGTTTTCCCATCTGGCTCTCGTCATCAGCGCCTATAATCTTGGCGCAACTGAAGAAAAGGAAAAGCCAGCCCGGCGTCGCTGTCAGAGGACACCCCGCAATCATCACAAGCCCTGACGCTTACCAGCCTTGCCGCTCTTTTAGCCCGTTAATGTGCGCCAGATGATGTCGGCTGTGCCACGCATATAAACCCAGCGTCCAGTCCAAACGCTTTTCGCCCATCTCCGGATGAATATAAGTGCGGCCAAACTGTGCTTCCGAAAGCGAACGGAGAAGCACTAGCCACCTGGTATGTAAAGCCTCCAGCAGCGTTAGCGATAGACCCACTGGAGCACTCTTTGCATCTGTCAGCTCCGCCCAATCTGCTTCTTCATAGGGCCTGATTGTGGGATTCTCCTCGGTCAAGGCCAAACGAAAGCGGCAATAGCTGTTCAGGTGACTATCAGGCAAGTGATGTACAACCTGCCGCACCGTCCACCCGCCTGGCCGGTAAGGCGTATCGAGCTGCTGTTCGGCTAAACCGCTCACTGCTACAGTCAGCTTGGCCGGTAACTGTTCTAACTCATCCAGCCAGCGGCCGCGTGTCTCCGCATCGATCACTGAAGGCGGCTGATATCGTCCTACCGGATAACGAAGATCATTCATCGTATTCTCTACGAATCAAGCGATTCAGGCTCTATCTCCGCAGCCTCACCAGCAACCTTCTTCTCCCAAAACTTATTGACCCAGGCTTCCCAGCTTTTCCCCGCTGCTGGATCTCTGTCGCTGAACTTCACAGCCGCTATCTCTGAATACGGCACATTGACCCGTGGAGACCCGTTAGCCGGAAGCATTCGGACCAGAGAATCGGCCAGAGTTCTGCCGCTCCGCCGGTCATAGACATAGCCATCGAAAACACTTCCGTCCCTGCAGGTAATCCTGACATCGCCCCGATAATCGAACGCTTTCTCCAAAGCCGTCCTTACTTCGTCATCGCTTGCCAGCGATGGGATCCAGCCCTGCAACTGCTCGTGTCTGAACCCGGGTGCAACTTCCAGCTCGTCCGGATTCGGCGTGCCTTCTGTCACGCCTGTGTTCCTTCCGCAGACTTGATCTGCACCAATGGGCGGTAAGAGTGAACCGGCTCAATCCGCTCATTCAGCAGCGCAAGAGCATCTCGATCTTTGTAGCGGCTGAACAGAAACGATTTGGCCATTCCATAGAACCCGCGCAGCGAACCGAAACCGTAATCAACTGACGATGCCTCGTATCCGCTGTGGACCATGCAGTTGGCGCACTTCGGATTTCCCGACTCGGTCCCATAATGAGCCCACTCGGTTTCGGCCAGGAGTTCACTGAAGGAATCCGCGTAACCTTCTTGCAGCAGGTAGCACGGCTTTTGCCACCCAAACACGTTATAAGTAGGCATGCCCCACGGCGTGCAGGCAAACTGCCGATGCCCCATCAGAAACTCACCGAAAAGCGGCGACATGTTGAACTTCCAGGTAGCCTTTCGGTTTGATAGAATCGCCCGAAACAATCGGCGTGTGCGGGCGCGTCCTAGAAAATGCTGCTGATCCGGGGCTTTATCGTACGAGTATCCCGGTGAAAGCATCATGCCTTCTACGCCCAGTTCCATCATCTCGTCAAAGAAATTGCGCACGCTAGTTGGGTCCGCGCCGTCGAATAGAGTCGTGTTCGTGGTAACTCGAAACCCTCGCTCGAGCGCAGCCCTGATTCCATCGACCGCAATGTCGTAGCCGCCTTCGCGGCAAACCGAGAAATCGTGATGTTCGCGCTCGCCATCCACATGCACCGAGAAACTCAAGTATTTACTCGGCGTAAAAAGATGCAGCTTCTCCTTCAGCAGCAACGCATTTGTGCAAAGGTAAATGTACTTCTTGCGCGCAACCAGCCCTTCTACAATCTCCCGAATCTGCGGATGCATCAGTGGCTCGCCGCCCGGAATCGCTACGGTAGGCGCCCCACATTCATCTGCCGCTTTAAAGCACTCTTCGGGAGTCAGCTGACGCTTTAAAATATGGGCGGGATATTGAATCTTACCGCAGCCGGCGCAGGCCAGGTTGCACCGGAACAGTGGCTCCAGCATCAGCACGAGAGGGTATTGCTTGCGCCCGGCGAGCTTCTGTTTCAGCACGTAAGACGTTGTAGCCCACATCTGGGTTAACGGAACGCTCATAAACTCTTATTATCTAACACCTGTGAACCCGATCAGCGAGGCCTTTCCAATCCCGGTAGCGGCGATCATAAAAGAATTTTGTTCAGCTACCGGA
>CAXTMN010000027.1:43872-50035 GCA_964245395.1 uncultured Bryobacteraceae bacterium | reverse complement strand
TAGTGCAGCCTTCAATGGGATTTGTTTCGACTTGCTCTTGCCAACCGGTGTCAGCGGCACTTCCGAGGAGACGAAGTGTAGAGCGAGGGTCGGCATTGGAGATGACAATGGGTGCGGAAATGCGCTCGCCCGCTTCGAGTAGGACTCCTTCCCCGGGAATGATTTGCGAGACAGGGACGCCGGATGCGATAACGGCTGCGGCTTGCTGCGCAGCGTCGGCCAGGTAAAAGGAAACCATGCCCATGCCGCCCGCGACGTAGCCCCAAGCGCCTGGCAGACCACCGAGACGTCCAGAAGCATGATGAAAGCGGATGGAAGCAGTTCCGGGATCGAAGGGGCTGGCATTGGTTCCGATGACGCCTTGGCCAAGATAGGCAATCTGGAGGCGTTCGTCGGAGAGATAGCGCTCGACAAGTTCAGCCATGGACCAGTCAAAGAGAAGATGGCGGGCTTCGTCGTCCGTGCCGAGGCGATCTTCGAGTACCTCGCGAGTGGGCGCATCACCAATCCAGAAATCGTTGCCGTTTGCTGGACGAAGAGCATCGCGCAAGCGGCGGATGACATCGGACATAGCGCGCCAACCTTCGATGTCGCCGGGAGCAAAGCGGCCGAGTTCAGCCTCGCAGAGTTCGTCGTCGTCGTAAAGCTGAATTGCAGTGCCATTTTCGAAGGGAACGAAGAGGCCATTCGCAGCAGGCGACCAGGAGTAACCGCGGGCAGGCAGATCGAGTTCACGAATGACCAGCGGATGAAGGAGACCAGCGAGATAAGCGCAGGGGGAAAGGCGAACGCCAGGCCACGGTTCCTCTATTGTGCAGGCGCCACCAATACGTTCGCGGGATTCCACAACGAGAACACGTAGCCCAGCGCGGGCCAGGTAAGCGGCGCAAGTAAGTCCGTTGTGGCCCGCGCCGACGATGATGGCGTCCCAGGTCCGTCCGGCCAGGTTGCTGACGGGTTCAGGAAGGCCGATTACACCGAGAGTGGCGAGAGCGGAACGCGTCATTGATCTATTCCTTCAGGTTATGACGGCGTGTCCGCTCCTTCCTGATAAACGGACCATCGCAAGCCTCTCGAATGCGGCCGACTTGGCGCTCTGGAAACCGAGTGCCCACGTTGTCATAGCAGTCAGATTGCATTCAGCCTACAGTGCCCGGAGTGCCCCGACAAACATAAAGAGAGGCACGGCGAGTAAACCGAGCACCTTAGGACATCTGGACATGATAGTGCGGGCTTCAGCGCGAGAGAACCGGTTCAGCGGAGAAAATGTTGTGTGACAAGTCTGGGGTTCCGCCACTTTGAATCACCGAAATCCACTCGTCCAATTGCGGCTTGGGCCAAAACACTTTACATCGCTCAAGAAAAGTCAGAACGACATCCTTATAGCCAACACCCAGCAGGGCGCGGGCAAGCCAAAGGTCCGGCCCGAATGTGCGCAGCGCGGGGTCCTCACCGGGAGTGTCCGCTGCTTTCAGAAGATAGTCGCCTGCCGCCGTATAGTCTTTAGCTAAGAAGGCGGCACGCCCAAGCGAATCGTTAATGTTATATACATTTCTGCTGATGCTACTAAAAGGGTACTTTGTTTTTGCACTTAGCGCATCGTGCGCGCCTTGCACATCAGCGGCTAAAACAGTAGCCCTTGCTATATCGCCTGTTCGTAAGCTCTCCCCCAATTGATGGCTGAGCTTGGAAAATCTGTCGTAAATAGCATCTCCAGTGTTTGTCGACGCAAGCTGCTTCTTTATATAAAGCTCATGTTGCGCATGTATTTGAATCCTAAGCTGTTCCACGTACTTTTTTGCCGAACTCAAATCCGGTTCATCTAGGGCATTTATTAGTTGATCGGCAACTGGAACCAAGCCGACGGTCCATTTCGGCTCGTTCGTTTCGCCTTGGGCAGTTTGATCGAGTAGATCGATTTTATTAGATAGCTCTTCCCTTAGAACGCCCAACAGCGCCAGCCGCAGCTGCATCGCATGCATATCTGCCATCCGAATTGAGCCATCCTGAAGATTCTGCTTGAGCTGTTGAGCCAAGGCTCTTAGAGAATCTGTTGTGACAGCAACGTACTGCGGCGCTTGAGCGTTTGTAGCACGGGGCACAGCACACATTGGTGCTGCGATTAGAATAATTGTAAAAAGCCCGAGGGTCGATGAAAGCGAGGCATTAAAAGGCTCCTGCCTTAAGAGAACCGATTATACAGAAAAAGTTAACGGAGTCGAAGTAACTATTCGGAAGTAATAGGCGTCGGAGCCGTCAGGTAGGCTGCCTGCCATTAAGAGAAAAGCGGCGGGACCAATGAAGAGTCCGCCGCCGTAGTGTTTGTTGCTAAGCAGTGCGTTGAATTTCGGATTTGCTGGCGTCGCTGGCGAGAGCGGCTTGGGCGGCAGCGAGGCGGGCGATCGGTACGCGATAGGGGGAGCAGGAAACGTAGTTCATGCCGATGCGATAACAGAACTCGACTGAACTCGGTTCACCGCCGTGCTCGCCACAGATGCCAATTTCGAGGTCGGGGCGGGCTCGACGGCCGAGCTTGACAGCGTGTTCGATGACTTTGCCGACGCCGTCCTGATCGAGCACGGCGAAGGGATCGGCTTTGAAGATTTTGAGGTCTTCGTAGTGGCGCGAGAACTTCGTGTAGTCATCGCGAGAGAGGCCCATGGTGGTCTGTGTGAGGTCGTTTGTCCCAAAGCTGAAGAACTCGGCCTCGCGGGCAATCTCATCAGCAGTAAGAGCAGCGCGCGGGATCTCGATCATGGTGCCGACGTAATACTTGAAGTCCTTCAAGCCGGCTTTGCCGAAGACTTCGTTGGCAACGCTCACGACGAGCGCCTTTTGATTCTCGAGTTCCTTGACATTGCCTACCAGGGGAATCATGACTTCAGGAATGACTTTGATGCCCTTCTTAGCTACCTGAACGGCGGCTTCGAAGATGGCGCGGGCCTGCATTTCGGTCACCTCTGGATAGGTGATGCCTAAGCGGCAGCCACGATGACCGAGCATGGGATTGAACTCGTGAAGCTCTTCGACTCGGCTGAGCAGTTCGGGCAGGCGCTTCTTGAGATCGCCGGCTTTGATGTTGTAGGAGGCGGCCATGGCCCGCTTCTCGGACCCGGATGCGTGGGGAAGTCTGGCGACATCAACCATCAGGTTCTCGCGCTTGGGCAGGAACTCATGAAGCGGCGGATCGAGGGTGCGGATAACGACTGGGAAGCCGTCCATGACTTCGAACAGACCGGCGAAGTCTTTGCGCTGCATGGGCAGAAGCTTTTGCAGAGCGGTCCTGCGCGATGACTCATCGCGGGCCAGAATCATGGCTTGCATAAAGGGAATCCGGTCCTCAGCGAAGAACATGTGTTCGGTGCGGCAGAGGCCTATGCCTTGTGCGCCGAAGAGGCGGGCTTGTTTGGCGTCGCGCGGAATGTCGGCATTGGCGCGCACACCGAAATTGCCGCGGAACTCATCGGCCCACTCCATGAAGGTGGCGAAATAGTGCGACTTCGGATCGGGCTCGTTGGTTTTGCACTGGCCAAGATAGACCTCGCCCAGAGTGCCGTCTAGAGAGATCCACTCACCTTCTTTCAAGATCAGCTTCTTGCCGTTTGCGGTGATGGTGGCTTGCGCCTTCGCTTCATCCACAAGAACTGTTGCTGCACCAACGACACACGGGCGACCCATGCCGCGGGCAACAACAGCGGCGTGACTGGTAAGTCCACCGACGGCAGTGAGAATGCCTTTGGAAACATCCATCCCATGAATGTCATCGGGCGTTGTTTCTTTGCGGACGAGAATGACAGGGCCTTTTTTAGCCAGCTCTACAGCATCCTCTGAGGAAAAGGCGGCACGGCCGACCGCAGCACCCGGAGAAGCAGGCAGGCCGCTGGCGAGCACTTGCAAACCCTTGCGCATAGCAGGGTCTAAGACAGGATGGAGCAACTGATCGAGCTGGTTGGGCTCGACGCGCTGAACCGCTTCCTTTTTGGAGATCAGCTTCTCCTCCACCATGTCGACAGCAATGCGAACAGCGGCTGGACCGGTGCGCTTGCCGTTACGCGACTGGAGCATGTACAGCGTGCCCTCCTCGACGGTAAACTCAAAATCCTGAACGTCGCGATAATGCTGTTCGAGGCTGGAGGTGATCTGGCGCAGCTGATTGTAGGCGAGCGGCATCACCTGCTGAAGTTCGGCAATGGGCTGCGGAGTCCGAATGCCCGCAACAACATCTTCGCCTTGCGCATTGACGAGGAACTCGCCGTAGAAGGTCTTCTCGCCCGTGGACGGGTTGCGGGTAAAGCCCACGCCAGTTCCGGAGTTGTCGCCCATGTTGCCGAAGACCATAGCTTGCACATTGGCTGCAGTGCCGATAGAGTCAGGAATTTTTTCCATGCGGCGGTAGTAGATGGCTTTGGGAGTGTTCCAGGAATTGAAGACGGCGTCACGAGCAAGCGTCAGCTGTTCGTAGGCGTCCTGGGGAAAATCTTTGCGAGTTTCCTTTTTCACCAGCTTTTTGTAGTCGGCGATGATCGTTTGCAAATCACCGGCCTTCAGATCGGTGTCCAGTTTGGCGCGGATCTTGGCCTTGCGCGCGTCGAAGATGGCGTCGAATTTGTCCATTTCGACGTGCAGCGCTACTTCACCGAACATCTGAATAAAGCGGCGATAGCAATCGTAAGCAAAGCGCGGATTGCCGGTCTTCTTGGCGAGGCCCTCAGTGGTTTTGTCGTTCAGGCCGAGATTCAGAATGGTGTTCATCATGCCTGGCATGGAGAATTTGGCGCCTGAGCGGACGCTGAGCAGCAGCGGGTCCTCGATGCCGCCCAGCTTCTTGCCCATCTGGCCTTCAAGCTTGGTCAGGGCAGTACGGATCTCGTCGTCGACTTCCTTGGGAACCTTATTTTTGTTTTCGAAAAACAGATTGCAGACTTCAGTCGAGATAGTGAATCCGGGCGGCACGGGAACACCCGCCTTGCTCATTTCGGCGAGGCCGGCACCCTTACCGCCGAGGACGTCGCGCAGTTTGCCGTCGCCGTCAGCGGTGCCTCCGCCAAACGAGTAAACATATTTCTTCATTCCGGTCTAATGTCTCCTGACTTGCAGTACATATCTAGAACTCTCAGGCGCTTGCGCCTTGCGTAACGATTTCGGAGAAATCAGCGATGGTGGAGAATTCCGTAAACAGGCTATGGAGTAGAGCCAGACGGTTCTGCCGAATCGCTGGATCCGGGTCGTTCACTAGGATTTTATCGAAGAAGGTATCGACTTGGGGGCGCAGGGAAGCAATGGCGCTCAATTTATCGCGGTAAGAGAGGGACTGACGAGCCGTTTCGCGGACGTGCAGGAAGGCTTCGTAGAGGTCGCGCTCAGGCCCTGGTTGAAGATTGGCAGGGTCGGGGGGAGCGCTGGAGGTGACTTGCGCCTGACGCAGGATGTTCTTGATGCGCTTGAAGCTCGCGGCTAGGGGTTCAAAGTCTTCAGTTGGGCGTATGTCATGGATGGCTTCGGCCCGGTCGGCGACATCCGGGAGGGTTGTAATGGGAGCAGCAAGCGTGGCACTCACTTCGCCATAGTGCAGGTTGAGGATTTCGCGCAAGTAGAAATCGATGCGTTCTTTGAGGAAGGCATTAAGCCCAGGAACATCTTGCGTGAGGGCAAACAAGTTTAGTGGCAGGCGTGCTTCGAACAGGATTTTGACAATGCCCTGGGCGGCCCGGCGCAAGGCAAAGGGGTCTTTGGAACCGGTAGGAATCAGGCCTATGCGGAAACACTCGCGCAACGTGTCGAGTTTATCTGCGAGGGAGACGACCTGCCCTTCGAGACTGCGCGGGATGGAGTCGTCCATGCTGACCGGCTTGTAATGGTCGTAGATGGCCATGGCAACAGCTTCGCCTTCGCCTTGCGCCTGGGCATAGAGGCCGCCTACGATGCCCTGGAGTTCCGTGAATTCGGTGACCATGCCGGTGGTGAGATCGCATTTACAGAGCAGAGCGGCAATGGAGAGTACGTTCTGATCAGCATGGACTTCGGTGGCGATCGCGGTGCTTAGCTTGGCGATACGTTCCGCTTTGTCCTTGTAGCTGCCGAGCTTTGCCTGGAACGTGACCTTGGCCAGATCGGGAACGCGCGCAGACAGCTTTTTTTTCTGATCGACTTGCCAGAAGAAGCG
>CAXTMN010000027.1:19203-43862 GCA_964245395.1 uncultured Bryobacteraceae bacterium | reverse complement strand
GGTCGTTGAAGCGGGCGCGGAGAACCCGTTCGTGACCCTGGCGAATTAGGCCGTCCGGATCGCCGTTTGTATTGGTGATAGCGACAAACTCCGGGGCAAGAGATCCGTCGGGCTTTAGAACAGAAAAGTAGCGCTGATGGTGGCGCATGACGGTGGAGAGGATCTCGCGCGGGAGTTCAAGATACGCTGGATCGAAGCTGCCGCGAATCGGGGTGGGGAACTCGGTCATGTACACGAGGGTGCTCGTGAGGTCGTCATCGGGTTCGACGCCATTTACGGAACCGGATTCGATGCGGGTCTTGCGCTCTCCGGCGCGAACGATCACGAAGTTGTCGCGAAGCACCTGTTCGTACGTTTCGATGGTTACCGGGAGCGGGTCTTTCCTGCCAAGGATTCGATGGCCGCGAGTCGAATTGCCCGATTGGACGCCAGCTACTTCAAAGGGAACGACCCGATGGTCGAAGAGCGCGACGATCCAGCGGATGGGCCGGATAAAACGGACGCCGCCCTTGCCGGTCCAATACATCGACTTCGGAAAATGAATGCTGGTGACGATTTCAGGAAGCTTCCCGACCAGTGCTTCGTGAGCAAGCGGTCCTTTCACCAGCTGATGAAAAACATAGCGATCACCTTTCGCGTCGGTCATCTTTTCGAGTGCTTCGACGGCGACTCCGCATTTGCGGGCGAACCCCTCGGCTGCCTTTGAACCTGCGGAGAGATAGGGACCTTGGGCGAGAGTCTGTGAGTCGGGAGCTTGTTCGATCAAGCCTTCGGCGATCAGGACCAAGCGCCTGGGGGTGGCCTCAGTCCGAAGGGCATTCCCTCCGAAAGCGCCGAAGGCAGTCTCAAATTTATTTTGAAGGTCGGCCAGAGCGCCATCGATCATCCAATCGGGTATTTCCTCTACACCGATTTCGAGAAGGAAGTCAGGCATTAAGCCACGGCCTCTTCGGGAGCGTGCTGACGCGCCCAGATTTCAGCGACTCCCACGGCAAGTCTGCGCACGCGTCCGATGATGCCGACCCGCTCGGTGACGCTGATAGCGCCCCGAGCATCGAGAATGTTGAACAGATTGGAACATTTCAGAGCCTGATCGTAGGCAGGCAGCACGGGAAAGCGCGCTTTGTTCATGGCGTCCTTGAAGCGGTCGAGTAGTTGCTGGCACTCGCGTTCATGCAAATCGAACTCCTGCCAGAGAGTAGCGACATCGGCCATTTCGAAGTTGTACACGGAGAACTGCTCTTCATCTGCCAGACGCACGTCGGAGTATTTGAAGCCGGGCGCCCACTCGATGTCGTAGATGCTGTCGACATTTTGGAGAAAGGCGACGATGCGCTCAAGCCCGTAAGTAATCTCAGCCGGAACCACATCGAGATCGATCCCGCCGCATTGCTGAAAGTAAGTGAACTGAGTGATCTCGAGGCCGTCGAGCATGACCTGCCAGCCGATGCCCCAAGCGCCGAGCGTCGGAGCTTCCCAGTTATCCTCTTCAAACTTGATGTCGTGCTTGCGAAGGTCGATGCCAATGGCCTCCAGGCTACCGAGGTACTGGTCGAGCACATCGCCGGGCGCCGGTTTGAGGATCACCTGGAGTTGCTGGTGTTTATAGAGGCGGTTGGGATTTTCGCCATAGCGGCCATCAGCGGGGCGGCGGCTGGGTTGCACGTAGGCAACGCGGTAGGGCTTTGGCCCTAGTACGCGAAGGAATGTTTCGGGGGCCATCGTGGCTGCGCCGACCTCGACGTCATACGGCTCCTGAATGATTGCGCCGCGGTCGGCCCAATAGCGCTTCAGCTTGAAAACAGTGTTTTGAAAAGTGTCGTTGCGGGGACTCATTGGATGGCGTTACAGCGCTTCCAGGAGAGCTGGCGTGTGAAAGCGGCGTTCGACGTGCTGCTCCATCTGGCGGATCAGAAAGCGGCGCAGATCGAGCGCGGTGTCCTTGTTCCAGGTGCGGCTGGGAAGCTGCGCGATGTGCGTACGGAGCATCTCTCCCGCCAGAGTGCGGGATGCCAGGGAGATGGTGCGGTCCGGAGCAGTGGCGAGGTCGGGCAAGAAGCCAGACAGACGGGTCGCCCAGACGGAGAAGTAAGTAAGTGCGGTCCAGATGGCCCCAGGTAAGCGGCCGTGCATGTGATCGAGCGTTGCGCCAATGAGACGGAAGAAGCGCTCATTTGGCTCATTTGGCGGCAGAAGGTGATCGCTCACTTCGGCTACATAATCGAGGGCGACGCTGGAATCGAAATCGGTCAGCAAGTTGAATTGCGACTGCACGAGGTCGCATCCAGTAAGGTCGACGAGCTCGCGGTTTTCTTTCTGACCGTAGGCAAGATTGATCAGTGACAGCCGCTCGAGTCCTGATCCGAAATTGTTCTTCGGTTTCCGAGCCCGGCGGGCTACACCCCGCAGTTTGCCTTGATCTCTGGTGAAGAAGCTGACAATCAAATCCGACTCACGGAATGGATAGGTACGAAGAACGTAAGTTTCGCTGACCCGAGCCGGCATGCCTCACACCTTGTGCGTTCGCGGCCGTTGCTCGAAATAAGATTGCAGCCGGTGGAACACTTAGAGTACCAAAGTGCGCGAGACCGACAACCCGAGTGGGTTATGAAAGAATGTTCGATTGCGCCCCGTTTTCGTTGCCGTGCTGGTTGGGCTTTTTGTGCCTCTGCTGTTTGGTGAGCCGGCCGAAGACAAGGCACAGCTTCTGCTTACCCCACAACGGCTGCGCCGGCTGCAGCGTGACCGGGAACGGCAGACTGTTCGTTGGCAACATTTTGAGAGCCGGATACGGTCAGCCCCGGAGTCGCCGGAACGAGGTTTCGAACTCGCGCTCTACTACGCCGTCAGCCGTGACGAGGCACGGGGACGAGAAGCGATTAGCTGGGCGAATGCGCATCCGTGCGAAATACGGCAAGTAGCGCTGGTGCGGGATTGGTGCGGTCCGCTTCTGGCGGGAGAAGCGGGCAACAACTTGAGCGGTGCAGCTTGCTCGAAAGCCGCTGCAAGATCACCATCGAATGCGTCTTCGCGGGATTTTCTGTTGCGAGAGATCGCAGGAGGCCAGGGCAGGGAAGCGTCTGACAGGACCGGTTGGCGGGGCATGCTGGCCCGTTTGCGCGAGGGATCGTTCAGCGCTGCGGGCGAGTTGTATGCAGCCTGCGAGTATCTATTGATTGTTAAGTCAAGTGAGGGCATTGATCTGAGGCAGGACGCGCCGCAGTTCTTTTCGCAACTACCGGAGGCTCTGCTGCTGAGCTTAAACCCGAGCGAACTGGAGCATCCGGACTGGATGATGCATGTGGCGGCGCTCGCACTGGTTGCGCTCGATCCAAATCTGGAGAGTTCACAATTCCTGCAAAGCTGGGTGATGGAGGATGGGCAGATGCTCAGCGAGGGTCCGGGCGTCGGGTATGAGCTGTTGTGGGCTGATCCATATTTGCCGGGTGTGAGCTATCAAAACAGAGATTCGTGGCTTTATCAGCCGGGTGAACGTTTGCTCGCGAGAGCTGACTGGTCGGTGCAAAGCTGCTGGATTAACGTCGATGCGCATGGCGTTCGATCGCAACATTGCCCACAGGGTTGGGAGGACAAATCCGCGACGTTTGGGCGATTGACCCTTCTTCCGCTGAGCGCGAATTGTATGCAGATGCCGCCGGTCAAAACGAACGAGACTGTGGTTTTATCGAAGATGCATGCGGGGCAGAAGCTGAAGTATCAGAGCGCAAAGAAAATGGCTGTTGTGGAAGCTGACGCGCTGGGTATGTGGCGGGTATCTTCGAATGCTGATGGGAAGATTTGTCTGGGGCGGTAGGGGCTGAGCAAGCAGCGCCTAATATTTATTAACAGGTACCCTCTCGGCTAAAGCTGAATCGGATTAGGTAGCGAGCATCTTGCGGTTAACCCCTGGAGTGACACAACAAGTTAAGGTGTAGTTAGCCGTTGGGCGAAAATTTCTGGCCCTCCCGATAACCGAGACCACAAAATGAGAGTCGGCTGGCAAAGCGGAGGCGGGCTCTGTCCAAGAGACCGGTCAAGGTTGTGACGCGGAACGAGTGGGGAGAGTAGAGCGGGGCATTTCGGAATGATTGAGCCGGCATTTCATCACGCGATAAATATCGTCGCTGCTCGCCGCCTTGCCGGTTATCGCTTGCTTTGAGTTCTTATTTGATGCTAACGCTTAGAAGGTATTTGGCATTGCCACGAGTGCCGCCAACCTCGATAACGAAATCGCCGGTTGCAGGGAGTTTCCCGCTCCAGTGGATCGCATCGCTTTCATCGGTCACATTCGGAAGAAACTGGCCATCCGGCTTTGCGATAGAAAATACTGCATTCCGCTCCACAGATGAAATGTTCACGGTCAACACCTGTCCGGCCCTTGCGCCTAGAAGGTACCGATCACGAGTGCCTCGTACAACAGCGCCCTCGATCTTCTTCGATGACTGGCCCTTAGCAAATTGAATCCGATGCGCTGTTTCTTTCTGGGCAGATACTAAGCATCCCATAAGGATCAGAACAGCACAAAGTACTGCATAACTCTTCAGACGTGCGAGAGCTCTCAGCATAGGGTCAGCGTATAACGAATTGCCTTTATCGAGCGTGACCTTTGATGCCATTTCCGGTCGGGGTGAGTCCATGTGCATATCGCGTTCCGTCGGTAAGCATGGTGTTAATCATCATCTGGATATCAAGACAATACAAATGTTGCTTAACTTCAACATCGCGAAACTTGCGCCTCTTCCTTACTGAAGGAAGATGGCCGGGTCGGACACGGGACGCTCACGGCAATTGAAGAGTTCCAGCGCCGCGTTCTGTCTCAACCGAACCCCGATGGCAAAGTCGATCCTCACGGTGCCACGCTCAAAGGGCTTCGCATGGGCATTCCCAAAATGCTTTCAGAACCGCTTTTGCAGGCCATCATACCCGGGGCCGGGGCCGCGATTACCTCAAAATATTTCAATGCCCTTGTTGCTGGGATGAATGCCAATAACATCAATACTTCCCTGCGCATAGCGCACTTCCTCGCTCAGCTTGGGCACGAAAGCGTCGATTTGCGTCATCCGGAGGAGATTGCGGATGGTTCGGACTACGAGGGGGTCGTAAAGACCTTGGAAATACACAGCCCGGCGATGGTAAGAAGTTCAAGGGACGCGGGCTGATCCAGCTGACTGGTCGAGCCAATTATGAATCTTACGGTAAGCACAAGGACCGGGACCTCACCACTGATACCAATTACACGCTGATTGCTACTGACGCAAGCCTAGCCGTTGATGTTGCCTGTTGGTTCTGGGACACTCATGGACTCAACTCTCTCGCCGACAAAGATGATTTAAGAGGGGTGACCAAAGCGATCAACGGAGGATTCAACGGCTTACACGACCGGGAAGTGCGGCTCGCCCGAGCCAAGTGCTTCCTCATCCTCCCCAATTGATCTCATCTATCTCTGGCATCGAGATTATTCAAAAGCAATCCTGCTCTCAATTTCTCGGAGCGTCGGGGATCCTTACGCGGGTCGGAAGACTCGGTGGTGCGCGGTTCGGAGTGATTCGCCATGTCCTGTGCGGCTTCGAGCGCGCCGCCGTTCTGCAGCAAATACCCTGATCCCCGTTCCCGGGATCGTGTGGTTTACAGGTGCTCTCCGCCTGGCATCGGATGCAGCGCTCTTTTCACAATGCGCAGCATCTCGCGCCGGATGATAGAGAACCCTGTAAGACGATGATTTTATGTCCAGCGTCTGAAACACGGGCGCAGCGTTGTCGGTGATTTGCATCTGTTCGAGATAGGCGTTCAGATACTGCTCCGCCTCGTGATGCAGCTAAACCAGTTTTTCCTTGCTGCCTTTTCCAGAAGCCGCAGCCGCGCGCGTTTTCCTTGTAAGGTGTAATCTCCGCGATTCGGCTTGGGCACCGCACTTACGCTCGCAGACGTATAGGCCATAATCGCGATGAGCGGCGCGATCTTGCAGGCCTTTGACATCGACTACGACCTTCATGCCCCCGCCGCACTCCTTCGGAATCTCCACCTCCCGAGTCTGCATGCACATTGGCCCTGATGCCAATGGCTGAGAGCAAATCTGTATTCTAGAGTGCATGGCATCACCCGCTCTCGCGTTACCCGCGACTTCTGTGAATTCAACGTTCATCAGTTTAACGGATCTTAATCCCACGCTGGGCACAACGGTTACATTCCGTTTTCCTAAGCAGATGATTGCCGACCCGTTGACCAGCAATGGACCGGCAGGTTCTGAGCCCAACGGCAAAGCAGCGTGGTGGCCTTACTTTCAACAGCGTCACACAACCGGTTTGTACTGGGTGCAAGGGCACATGCTCAACCACAACGTTCATGGCCCGGGCGTACCGGACAATCTGGTTCCGATTAGCAATACGCTCAATACGAACATGAGCGCAATAGTGGAAGAGCTTGTCAAGGAATTGGTTTCAAAGGGCAAGATCCTTCGCTACGTTGTCACTGCGCATTGGGAAGGCGCAGGAGGCATTCTCCCTGTCGAGTCCAAGCATCCGGAGGG
The DNA here is from genome assembly GCA_964245395.1 of uncultured Bryobacteraceae bacterium. Taxonomy (GTDB): domain Bacteria; phylum Acidobacteriota; class Terriglobia; order Bryobacterales; family Bryobacteraceae; genus Bog-105. The sequence goes on along the minus strand of CAXTMN010000027.1, from coordinate 37,336 downwards.
CATGCGCAAGGCTTATGGCATTAAGGGTGTTGATGCGGATGGCACTTTGCTTTGGGGTGAGCAGTTTGCTCCCACCCGGCTGTCCTGGGAGCTCTATGAATACACCGACTTTAAGAACAAGGTAGTTAAGGTGATCGGTCTCTCTCGTTTCGGGCAGGACGCTAGCCAGTGGAATAACAACTTTCCGTCTTAGCTTCACGCTAAGTAGATCACATGGAGTAGAATCACGAGTCGATGAACAAACAGGAGATGCTGGCGCGCATCGAGGAAATTGGAATTATTCCCGCTGTTCGTGCTTCTTCAGCCATCGACGCTCTCTTCGCTTCCCAAGCTGTGTTCAGCAGCGGCATCCCTGTCGTGGAAATTACGACGACGACCCCAGGGGCAGCTGGCGTCATCTCCCAGCTGATCCGCACCGACTCACGGGTCATTGTGGGGGCAGGAACGGTTCTGGATCTCCATACGGCCCGTGTTTGCCTCGATGCGGGTGCTTCGTTTCTCACTAGCACCGGCCTTGACCCCGAATTGGTGCAATTTGCGCGAGAGCACGATATTGCTATGATTCCCGGTGCCTTGACGCCTACCGAAGTCATGATGGCAAAGAAAGCCGGCGCTGCTTTCATCAAGGTGTTCCCTTGCTCAAATGTCGGCGGACCTTCTTACATTCGCACTCTCCGGGGCCCTTTTCCCGATACGCGTTTGATAGCCTCTGGTGGGGTGACTCAACAGACTGCCGCAGATTATATCCGTGCGGGAGCCGATGTGCTCGGGATTGGCCATGACCTGCTCCCCACCGAGGCTGTCCGAGCCAGGAATACGGACTGGATTCACGAACTCGCCCGCCGCTTTATCGGCATGGTGAAACAGGCACGCGACGAATGATCCGGGCTCTGGTCGACTTTGCTCTTAACAATCGCTTCCTGATTGTTCTCGGGGCAGCCCTTCTTCTTATCTGGGGAGGCATTTCCTTCCACAATCTGCCCGTGGAAGCTTATCCTGATGTGGCAAATAACTATGTGCAGGTGATCACCCAATGGCCGGGGCGCGCTGCCGAAGAAGTCGAACAGCAGGTCACCATTCCGCTGGAAATCGCGATGAACGGGATCCCGCATCTCGATCATCTGCGCTCTGTTTCTATCTTCGGCCTATCGAGCCTCAGCTTAATTTTCGACGATGAATCAGCCAACGACTGGAATCGCCAGAAAGTGTTGGAACGGCTCTCCCAAGTCAACCTGCCGTCTGGCTTGCAGCCTCAGATCGGCTCCGACTACAGCCCCGTCGGGCAAATTTACTGGTACACGCTCCACAGCACCAATCCAAGCTTTGATGTGATGGCACTCAAGTCCCTGGAGGACTGGACACTCGAAAAGCAGTTCAAATCCGTTCCGAACGTGGTCGATGTGAGCAGTTTCGGGGGCAGCACCCGCGAGTATCAAGTGCGCGTCGACCCGAACAAGCTAGTCTCTTACGGGCTCAGTATCAGCCAAGTCGAACAGCAGCTGGCGAACAACAACGTCAATGCTGGTGGCAGCTTCCTGGAGGCGGGGATGCAGCAGATCAACGTGCGCGCCCTCGGATTGGTGGACAACGTCAGCGACATTGAACAAACGCTCATCAAGACTCAGAACGGCACGCCTCTTCGTGTCGCAGACATCGCCACCGTTTCGCAGGGGCCGCGCATCCGGCTGGGCAAAATCGCTAAGGCCATTCATCGCGCTGATGGGCGAATTGTCGACAACGACGACGTGGTGGAAGGCATCGTGCTGTTGCGCAAGGGCGCCGACTCCGATTCCACCCTGGCCGCCATTCACGAAAAAGTGAAAGAACTGAATGAGCATCTCCTTCCTCCCGGAGTTAAGGTGGTGCCTCACCTTGACCGCAGCGACTTGCTCACTTATACCACTCACACGGTCCTCCACAATCTGGCAGAGGGAATCTTCCTGGTCGCAGTGATCCTATTTTTGTTTCTGGGCAACATTCGGGGCGCGTTTATTGTTGCGCTCACTATTCCGTTTTCGCTGCTGTTCGCCTCCATTTGTCTTGATCTGAATAAGATTCCGGCCAACCTCCTGTCGCTCGGCGCTCTGGATTTCGGAATGGTGGTTGAGGGGGCTGTGGTCATGGTGGAAAACATTATCCGGTATCTGGGGCGTCACAACGGGGACGGCAAGCCAGCGATTACGTCCATTCGCGAGGCTGCGCACGAAGTCCAGAGACCCGTGTTCTATTCGATTGGCATTATCATCACAGCGTACCTGCCCATTTTTACTTTGCAGCGGGTCGAAGGTCGCCTCTTTAAGCCGATGGCATGGACTGTCTCCTTCGCTCTGCTTGGTGCGCTGATCTTCTCGATGCTGGTGGCCCCTGTTCTGTGTAGTCTGCTCTTCGGCAAGCAGGTCCGCGAATGGCACAATCCGGTGATGACGGCTCTCTCGAGCGGTTACCTCTGGCTGCTTCGTGGCGCGATTCGTTTGCGCTGGATTACTGCCGGAATCGCGGCCTTTGTTTTCGCCGCGTCCATCTGGATCATGATCAGCGGAGTGATTGGTTCAGAATTTCTTCCGCATCTCGATGAAGGGGCGATTTGGGCACGGGCCACACTGGCTCCTAGTACCGGTCCGAACTCGGGCATCGACATCATGAATCGGGCGCGAATCGTTATCGCTTCTTTTCCCGAAGTCACGCAAGTGGTTTCCCAAGTTGGCCGCCCGGATGACGGGACGGACACGACGGGCTTCTTCAACACCGAGTATTTCATTGACCTGAAGGCGAAGGACAGATGGCGTCCCGTTTTTCGCCAGAACAAAGAAGAGCTGGTTGCCGCCATGGATCGCGAACTCGAGAAGATCCCCGGCGCGCTCTGGAATTTTTCACAGCCCATCGCCGACAACATGGAAGAGGCCGTCAGCGGCGTGAAGGGACAACTGGCGATCAAGATATACGGCGACGATTTGAAGACTCTCGAGAGCAAAGGCCAGGAGATCGTCAACGTTATGCGAACGATTCGAGGCGTTGCTGATCTGGGATTGTTTCGCGTCATCGGGCAGCCCAATCTGCAGTTCAAGGTGGATCGCAGGAAAGCGGCTCGTTATGGGCTTAATGTTGCCGATGTGCAGGATGCGGTTGAAACCGCTGTCGGAGGAAAAGCTGTCGGCCAAGTGCTGCAAGGTGAGCAGCGTTACGACATGGTTGTGCGGTATGACGCCCCGTTTCGAAGCACCATAGAGGAGGTTGAAAACATCCGGCTTCTGGCTCCCTCCGGTGAGCGCGTATCGCTCCTGCAGCTATGTAACGTCGGTGTACTTGATGGAGCTTCGGAGATTTATCGGGAAGCAAACTCGCGCTACGTCGCACTGAAATACAGCATCGTTGGCCGTGACCTTGGCAGTGGTGTAGAAGAAGCGATTTCTAAAGTGGAGAAGCAGGTTAAGCTGCCGGTCGGCTACAAACTTGACTGGGCCGGTGAATACGAAAGCGCCAAGCGTTCGCAAAAGCGTTTGGCGATCGTAGTGCCGATAACGCTGCTGGTGATCTGCATGATTCTCTACACGATGTTCAGTTCGGTGAAGTGGGTATTTCTGATTATGGCCAACGTGGCGATGGCCCCGATTGGCGGTTTGCTGGCGCTTCTCATCACCGGAACACATATCAGCGTCTCTTCTGGGGTTGGCTTCCTGGCGTTGTTCGGCGTCTCGGTGCAGACCGGCGTGATCATGCTCGAGTACATCAATCAGCTGCGGGCCCGTGGAGAGACGATCATGAATGCTGCCATCGACGGCTCTGTCCGCCGTCTGCGTCCCATAATGATGACCATGTTGGTGGCGAGCGTAGGCCTTCTGCCCGCTGCGCTTTCACGTGGCATCGGCTCTGATTCACAGCGTCCGTTCGCCATCGTCATTGTCGGAGGCCTGGTCGCCGCTTTGTTGTTGGGTATCTTCCTTCTGCCGACTCTGTACGTATGGGTGGCCGGCAACAACGACGTGCTTCCTAAGCCCGAAGGCGAACCAGATGAGGGGTAATGCGGTAGTGGCTTCCAGGCACCGGCGGCTCCCGAACCACAGGACGTGCACGCGGTCGCCAGAGCAGGGATTGCTGACCCAGGTCTCCTGTTAAGCTTGACTTTAGTCGGTTCGGAGAATATCACTTTTTTCATGGTTGCAGCGACACAATTACGTCCCGGGATGATCGTCAAATTTAATAATGAGCTGCATTCTGTTTTCAGCATGGTGCATCGGACGCCCGGCAACTTGCGAGGGTTTGTTCAGGCAAAGATGCGCAATCTGCGCTCCGGTTCAATGATCGAGCACCGGTTTTCATCGGAAGACAAAGTGGAGCGTATTGCACTTGACGAGCAGGAGATGGAGTATTTGTATGACGACGGCGAATACTTCTACTTCATGAACACTGAGAACTATGAGCAGATGCACCTGACCAAAGATTTTCTCGGTGATGGAGTGCTGTATCTCACTGCGCAGTTGAAAGTGAATGTGGAGTTTTACGAAGGAAAGGCCATTAGCGTCGAGCTACCGCCCTCTGTGGAGATGACAGTACTCGAAACGGAACCCGGGCTGAAGGGTTCCACCGTTTCGAACGTGACCAAGGCTGCGATGATGGAAACGGGACTTGTGGTGCAAGTCCCAGCGTTCATCAACCAGGGCGAGCGAATCCGCGTAAATACGTCAGAAGGTAGTTATCTGGAGCGAGCGTAGTTCAACGCCTACGTTTTGAACTGCTTACTGAGATATTCGTAACTCTTTCGCAGGCTGGCGAGTGGATCACCAGGAGTTTGGTCCTGTTCGACAAAATAATGCCTGACTCCGGCCTCATCGGCGGCTTTCAGAACAGCAGGTATGTCGATAGAGCCACCGCCTATTTCTTTGAACGTTGCCGGCGGAACCTTTTCGTTGTATTGAGCGCTTGAGCCTTTCGTCCGATCTTTCAAGTGGAGAAGCGGGATCCGACCCTTATATTTCTGCAGTAAGTCGAGGGGATCGTGTCCGGCCGTGACCACCCAGAAGATGTCGAGTTCCAGCCCGACGTTTTGACTGGAAGTCCCGTTCATAAAGGTCTCGAGTCCGGTGGTTCCCCCCATCGGTTCGAACTCGAAGGCATGATTGTGGTAGCAGAACGTCAGGCCTTGAGCTTGCGCGGCCTCGCCGGAGCGGTTGAGAGTGTCCGCTAACTTCTTGAACACATCGAGACCGCCGCGCTGGGCAGGCGGCACATACGGGTACACGGCATACTGAAAGCCCTTCTGTTTGAGACCGCTGAGAAGCCTAGTCAAAGCATCTCCACCGGTGTTCCAGATTCCAGTCTCGACGTGTACGCTGACCGGCTTCAGACTGGTATTGTGAAGGTCGGGCCAGATCTTATCGAGGTTGCCCGACGTCGCTTCAACTTCTCCGAAGCCGATGTCCGCTATAGACTTCAGGACCGATGCTGGATTTTTCTCGATGATGTTCCGGACCGTGTAGAGCTGAACGCCAAGATTGGCGTGGGTGAGGGCATCTCTTCCAAAAAGCCCACGGGCGAACGAAGCCAAGGTTGCTGCGCGTGCAACGAACTCGCGCCGGGATGTAGCTGACATGGCTCTATACTACTTGACTACTGTGCAGAGGCCCGAGCCTGATCTGTGGCCGAGGGATCAAGGGTTCTCCATTCACCCGCATAACGAGAGAGGTGAAGCTTCGAGCCCTGGGTAACAATCGCGCCGGCGCGGTACTGTGCAGCCACTGGATCGGGAACGCGATCCTGGTAGATATAACCCAAGGCGACGGCACTCTCCTTGGACGGCGTCGAAGAAGCTTCCAAGAGCAACGAGCGGTTGCCATAACTCAGGCGGTCAAAATGCACATTCCAGAGGAAGTATTTGGCCGGCTCTAAATGTTTTTCGAGTAAGTTGATTGTCCCCGAGATAGTGGCGCCCTTAGGAATTACCTCTTTCTTGCGACCCTTGACTTTGACTGGTTCAAGGAGAGTACCTTCGACTGGATCTCCGGTAAATGCTGAATCGTAAGTGATATCCGTGTTGATTTGAACATGGAGCGCCATTCCTGCCGGAAGCCGTTCGTTGATAGCAGAGGTGGCCGTGGGCGCCCGCACAGGAGTGTCATCGTAAGTGAAGTGCAGCGTCGATTCGCCCCTGAACTCGCGGCAGTTAGTGTATTCACTCCGGCTGACCGTATGATTATGGAACGCATCGTCAATTTGAAGAATGAATTCGCGGGGGATAAGAGAATCGTGGCCAGAAATACGAGCAAGGCCGTAACTCATGTCGATGTTGGCCCGGCAAATGTTTGAATCAGGCGGCACATCATCGACAATGATTTGTAAGTTGACCAACTCAAGGTCTTTGACATCCGCGAAGAACTGCCCATGAAAGGGCTCGAGCGCCGAGTGTTCGATCGATCCCTGGACACGGTGGCGGCTGACTGCGAGTGGAACGGAATAGTTGAAAGCGAAAACTTCTACTCCGTTCCGGATCTGGCGGCCTTCAAATTCAAATAGAATTCCCGCGCTCAGGAAAATATTGTCGAGGTACCCGATGAAAGAACCCGAGCTGACCGGGCCGGAATGAATTAATTCGACGATGCTCTCTGAAGAAAATCTGCCGTTGCCATGCCAGGAATAGATCTCGCGTCCTTCTGAGACTGCAATGTCCAGCCGCAGATGATCGTCCATCGTTTCTATACGGCGGTCATCTTTGCGGCCGTGCTCACACCCTTGAGCCTCGTGCTTAACAGCTCTAAAATATTCTCGATCGATGGTTTGAACGCAGGTATAGTTTGCAGACCTCTTGATCTGATCAGCAACTCTCAACCGGACTTGCTGCAGAATTGCGGTACCGTCGTCCTCCGCCGCAGCCCCCCAGGGATTGGCCAGCAGGAGAAAGGCACAGAGCAGCAGCATGAACACATCAGTTTATTCCGTTACAATGAGCGGCTTCTGAACAATGGTTTGGGGCTGGTCGAGAATGCGCAGCAGCCAGAGTGTGGCTCCGGTCATCGCCGCAGCGATTATCAGAACAAAAGGCCAATGCGTTTGAATGTACCCAAAAGTTTTAAGACCGAAATGCATTCCGAGATACGCGAGCGCCAGGTAACGAATCAGGCGGGCAACGGCGACAACGGAGAGAAACAGGGGCCAACGGACTTTCAATGCGCCAGCGCAAAATACAGGAACTTTCATGGGCAGCGGTATCGGGGAGAGCGCCGGAATGAAGACGGTAACCAGACCATAGCGCCGGAACCAGCCGTAGATATGCGCGCCCCGGGGATTGCTGATGTGTTTGGCAAGAAGCAGTTTCCCACCATGAAGGGCGATGCTGAAGAGAACAGAGCTGCCGGCAAGCGATCCGGCTACGGCACAAAGGGCGGCTAAATATGCCTTTTCAGGACTATGAGCAGCTATGGTGATCAGAAGGACATCTACTCCTCCAACGATAGGAAGACCAGCCGAGTCGAGGGCGGCGAGGGAAAACAGCCCGTAGGGACCCCAGGACAGTAGAACAGCGAGGAAGCCTTTCCACCAGGAAGAAAGGCCGTTGGGTGACGGTGCGATCAGCAAGGACTCCAGACGAGGCGCGAGATTAGGTCTTATCGTTAAGCATAGCGAGAAGGCGTGTTTCATCGAGCACGGGTATTTTGAGTTCCGCTGCCCGTTCGAGCTTCGACCCAGCTTCTTCTCCGGCGACAACATAGCTCGTCTTACTGCTGACTGAGCCGGAGACCTTACCGCCAGAAGACTCGATGCGTTTCTTGGCTTCTTCTCGCTTCAGTGTGGGAAAGGTGCCCGTTAGTACGAATGTCAGGCCGCTGAGAAGGCCATTCGATTTTTTCCTGATAGCTGCGGTGAACTGCAGACCGGCTTTTCGCAAGCTCTCAACGAGCTCGCGATTACGTGCTTCACCGAAGAAATTGACAATGGCTGCGGCGACTTTAGGTCCGATCTCGTTTGCTTCCTGCAGTTGGTCCGTAGTTGCAGCGGCGATTGCATCGAGACTTCCGAAGTGTTCAGCCATAATCTGAGCGGTTCGCTCACCGACGAACGGAATACCCAGCCCGTTAAGCACTCGTGAAAGCGGTTGAGAGCGGGAATGGTCAACATTCGTGATGACTTTTGAGGCGGATTTCTTCCCCATGCGGTCGAGCCCAGTCAATTGTTCGGCCGTCAGGGAGTACAGATCAGCGACACTGGTGACAAGTTTTGCCTGAAGTAGCTGATCGACGAGGGCGTCGCCCATGCCGTCGATATCCATCACGCCGCGGCCAGCAAAGTGAAGCAGTGATTCGCGAAGCCGAGCAGGACAGCTGGTATTGATGCAGCGAGTGGCTGATTCGCCGGCTTGGCGAACAACGTGTCCTCCACAAACAGGGCAGAGAGCGGGCATGTGAAAGCGGTGGCGATCCGCGCCTTGCTCCACTACGCGGACGATCTTGGGGATCACGTCGCCACTGCGCTCCACCAGGACGGTATCGCCGATTTCAAGTCCTAAGCGCGCGATCTCATCTTCGTTGTGCAGGGTGGCGCGAGCCACAGTTACGCCGCTCAGATTGACAGGCTTTAAATGAGCTACAGGCGTGAGTGCGCCGGTTCGGCCCACCTGAACGCCGATGTCCTGAAGCAGCGTGATGGCCTGCCGCGCCGGGTACTTAAAGGCAATGGCCCAGCGCGGTGCTTTGGCGGTCCATCCAAGCTCGGTCTGTTGTTGGACGGAGTCGACTTTGGCGACCACTCCATCGATCTCGTAAGGCAGAGAGTCTCGTTTCGAATCCCATTCGTTGATGAAGTCGAGCACCTCATCAAGATCGCTGCAGCGGCGTCGATAGCGATTGACTTTGAATCCCGCGGCGGCGAGAGTCTCGAGAGTCTGCCATTGACTGTCGAGCAGAGGCTGACCGTCGCTTAGCAAAAAGTATGTGAAGCAATCGAGCTGGCGGGAGGCAGTGACACCAGGATCAAGCGCCCGAAGCGCACCGGCGGCCGCGTTGCGGGGATTTGCAAAGCGGGGAAGACCGGCTAACTCGCGTTCGTCGTTCATGCGGTCGAAGGAACGGCGCTGCATGACGACTTCGCCGCGGATCTCGAAAGGATCACTGGGGATTGCCTGGCCTTTCAGACGCAAAGGCAGAGAGCGGATCGTGCGGGCATTTTCGGTGACTTCCTCTCCGATACGCCCATCACCGCGCGTCAGAGCTTGGACAAGGCGGCCGCCGCTATATTGCGCGGCCATGGAGAGACCGTCAAGTTTTAGTTCGGCTACATAGGCGTATGCTTGTGAGCCAAGCAGCCCGCGAACGCGTTCATCAAATTCCCGCAGCTCGTCTTGATTGAGCGCATTGTCGAGGCTCAGCATCGGGGAACTGTGAGCGACCTTGACGAATCCTTCGCGAGGCTGGCCCCCTACGCGAACCGTCGGAGAATCGGGAGTCGACAGCTCAGGATTTGCCTTTTCCAGATCGCGCAGTTCGCGCATGAGCGCGTCGTATTCTGCGTCCGATACCTCCGGGTCATCAAGGACGTAATAACGATATTCGTGGTGTTCGAGCTGCTTGCGCAACTCGTCCGCGCGTTTGGCAAGCGAGTCTTTCATCGAGGAACCTATAAAGCTTAGGCTACAAGCTTCGGCGGGTTTTCGAGTGGCATCTCACCGAGGAGTTTGTCCCTGCTCCGCTTTACCCGAGCTTGGAAGCTTTACAACCTCGACAGTGTCCTGCCAGATCGGGTTGACTATTATGGCATGGCTGGCGTCCTTTTGCAGCATGTAGAAGCAGCCTAGCTCGATTTGTTTCACCCGCTTCGGTAAGCCGAATGTGCGTTTGTCGTCAATTCCATAATCGGCTTGAAGTGCCTGGTCTCTGTCGACGAAACTCGATTTGAAGCTCGGTCGGCATGGTACGCCATCCAGCTTAAAATCGGGCTTAGCGATGGTGAACTGCCTTCCGATTCGATTTTGTTCTGCGGCCGCAGTGGACAGCGCTGTGAAGGAAAGAGTGCGGACGACTTTCCAGGTTCCGCAAACATCGGTTGTTGCGGTGCCTCCTGGAATTGCGGCAGTGACGGCGATCAGGATTGCCAAACGTTTCATTTGTGGGCGTCCGTTTCGAATGGCGCGGCTTCCTCTTGCCGGCGGGTGACGAGCCCCGGCTCCTTAACGTGCACGTGACGCCCATTCGGTAACAGCACGTTGGCGGTGATATGACGCTTTATCTCAGCCGCTGCCAAAGTGTTTTGCCCGTGGTTGATCAGTCTGAACGCCTCTGCCGCGCCATGCGCTCCCATGTTGAAGGTGTAACTGACAAGGGCATCATACTGCTGTTGCGTGAGCTGGACGTGTAGCTGATTTTTAACGGTAGTCTCGGCCCTAGCTACTCGCCTGCGAAGCTCGCTATCGATCTCTGCTTGCGTAACCCGAACTTTCAGCTCGCTGGGTGAGCAGGGACCGTTATGAACTTTAAACCCGGTTCCCCAAGTGCAATTCCCGTCAACGGGATGGTCGTTGTAGTAAACCGCGCGAGTACCCTCCTGCCGTTTGAGCGCTGCCAAACCAGCCGCTGATAGAGTTGGGAAATTCGCGGGCGATTGTGGCTTGGGTGGCGTAGCCATAAAGACGAGACACCCGCATGGTAGCGCCGCTCTCCGAGGTGGTCAATTGCTCCACCTGACCTCCCGGACTCTCCCGCACGTACTAGGTCCAAGAATCTTTGATCAGGCGGCCGATACAGTGCTACCCTTCGGGCGAGGTCACATTTGTACACTCAACCTCAAACATCTCCAAGTCACTACACTCTTTCGGCAGCAGGCCTTGGCCGCCCTGAAGTTGCGCGAAGGCACTCGCGCTGAATGTTGACGATTTGGGGCCGGGACGGGGAAACTGCACCTGGGGAACCGGGTTCAAGCTTCACCGTGGGCCGTGCACTCCCGTCGAGCACAAAATTTCTGTTACTCAAGCACAGATGGATACTGAGCTTGTCAAGCGGGTGGCCTCGGCAGAGCAACAGGTTCGCGCACACGTCAGGATCACACTCACCCAGGCCAGTACGATGCGCTGGTCAGCTATACGTACAACGTCGGCCCAAAGGCTGCACTGCCAGCCTACAGGTTTTTAGACGAGGGACAAACTCCGGCAGCAATTGCAGAAATAAAGTCGCACGTCTACGCCCACGTTATGCGTAACGGACAGCGGGTCAAAGTGCATTTGAAGGATCTTGTTACTCGGCGGGGGGAAGAGGCTGCCCCATTCGGGCCAGGAGCGGCCAAGTGAAACGCGCTTTCCTAGCTCTTCTTCTTGCCGCCGTCAATGTCAACGCTACACAGGACCTCACAGGAAAGTGGCGGGTGGCCCGTCTAGTCGACTTCGGTAAAGTCAGCGGCTCCCCAAAGAAAGCGAAGAAGCTAGTGGGAAGCCATATAACAATTACCGCGCGCACATTCACGTTTGACGATGCGGCTAATCATGCCCTTCAACTTGATCGAGCGACTAAGAATTTCGATTTCAGCTGCAAAAATGCAACCTTTGTCGTTACTGTAGTCGACAGGGAAGAAACGCTTCTCAACGATTACAGGCTTGAGGACACTCGGACATTTGGCTTGCCGAAGCGCGTGCGCCAAGTCGATTTAGGAGATTGCGGAAGCATGCTGCTGCGAGACGACGCGCACGCAATATTCGACTGGCATGGCGCGATATACGAGCTCGTGAAGCAACAATGAACCGCGAAGCAACAGGCGAGGCGTTCACGTCAAGAGAAGATTTTCGTGCTCAAGGTAGTCATGGCGAAGTTCGCCAGACCAACATGTTCAATGCGCTTCAGGGTACAGCTTACCTAGTTGGACGCACTCCGCGCAAAGCGCGCCGCCATCATTTGCAATCCTGTAGCAAGAACCCGCTCTGGTAGCTGACTACCGGCCCGAATACTGCGGGGGCACTAGCCCGTCGCGAAATTCGCGGGCTGTAATCTGATCATCGTAGCGGGTGGCAATGGCACCATCATGAGGTCCCAATGGCATGTTGCACAGTCACGTTCCTCTGGCTGGCGGTTTCTCGCAGGTTTTTCGTGCCTTGCCGGAGTTCGAGGTTGCAGTTGATGGTCAGTTGGCGGTGTAGCCATAAAGACGAGACACCCGAGGGCGGTCAATAACTCGAAACACCTCTCGGACTCTCCCGTATGTACTAGGTCCAATAATCTTTGATCAAGCCGCCGGTACAGTGCTACCCTTCGGGCGAGGTCACTGTGGCCACTCAATCTCAAACGTCTCCAAGTCACTAGACTCTTTCGGCCGCAGGCCTTGCCGCGCTGAAGTTGCGGGAAGGCACCCGCGCTGAGTATTATGACGATTTGGGACCAGGGCAGGGAAACTGCACCTGGGGAACCGGGTTTGAACTTCTCGATGGACCCTGCGTGCCCACCGAGCTGAAGAAAAAGATAGCCTCGGAGCAGATTGATTCTGAGCTCCGCAAACGCTTGAAAATTGTGGAGACCAAGGTCAGAACGCACGTTCGGGTGCAATTAACCAGGCACAAATATGACGCCCTTGTCAGCTTTACGTACAACGTGGGTCCCGGACTCGGCGCTGACCCGGTCATTCACCTGATTAACAACGGCCAAAATACCGCAGCTGCGATGATGATGAAACAACACGGCGCGGATCAAATTTCCGAACGGTCAAATTAGTCACACCAAACCGCGAGGACTCGTCTTACGCAGAGCGGAAGAAGCTGCCCCTTTCGAAACGGTCTTGCAGAAATGAAACGTCTGCTGTTTGTGACTACATTTACCTGCGTTCTCGCGCACGCCACGGGCACAACGGATGTTCGGGGAATTTGGAAGATCACACGCATCCTGGATTGGTCCATGATTGGCATTGACCCGGTTGACTCGAAGAAGCTAATCGGTAAGCGTGTCGAAATCCGCAAACAGGGATTTCAGTTCGAAGGCCTAAGTTGCCGGCCCACCTTCGATACCCAAATAGTCGACCGTGATGAAACTCTCAAAGATGACGCTCGTCTGGTTGATAACAAGACTCTCGGGCTCCCCAAACGAGTGAGGCAAATCGACCTTGATTGTTTTCACATGTTGATGCGCGACGAAACGCATGCCGTTATCGATTGGGAAGGCGCGATGTACGAACTGGTAAAGCAGCAACCAGCTCCTAAACGATAGGCAAAGGGTCAAAGTCAGGCGATTTCCTGGGACGCAGGTAAGGTTTCAGTACGCTTTGCGAGTACAGCTTACAATAACGAGTTGGACGCATTCCGGGCAAAGCGCGCCGCTATCATTTACAATCCTGTTGCAAGAGGCCTTTCGGGCCGCCCACACTTGCTTCAACGCTCCATTGAAACGTTGACGGCAGGCGGAATGGAAGCCGCTCTGGTAGCAACTACCGGCCCGAATACTGCGGGGGTTCTGGCTCGTCGCGAGATTGGAGCTGGCAGTGATCTGATCATCGTAGCGGGTGGCGATGGCACCATCAATGAAGTCGCAAATGGCATGTTGCACAGTCATGTTCCTCTGGCGGTGTTGCCGGGGGGGACAGCTAACGTGCTGGCACGAGAGCTGCGTTTGCCGATGAACTTTGAAAAGGCCGCCGGTCAGATTGAAGGTTATAAGCCACTGCGAGTTGCTGCTGGTGAGGTTAGAGTTGGCCGATCAGTCCCGAGATGCTTCGTGTGTATGGCCGGCGCTGGACTGGATGCGGAAATTGTATCGAACCTAAACCTTGATTTGAAAGCGGCTGCCGGCAAACTCGCATATTATCTTGGCGGTTTCTCTCAGGTTTTTCGTGCATTGCCGGAGTTCGAAGTCGCAGTTGATGGTCAGGCGTACAAAGCGAGTTTCGCTCTGGTCAGCCGAGTCAGGAATTACGGTGGCGATCTGGAGATTGCGCGCGGCGCTTCTCTTTTGCGGGACGATTTTGAGGTCGTGCTCTTCCGCGGCACCCTCGCTTTGCAATATTTGCCTTACTTTGTGGGAGTGGCGCTGGGCCGTGTCAGCCAGATGAAGGGCGTGACGGTTCTGCATGGCCGTTCGGTAGCTTGCCGCGAGATGCCGAACGAGAATATCTTCGTTCAGGTTGACGGCGAATTAGCGGGCAAGCTTCCTGTTGGCATCGACATCGTTCCGAACGCACTGACCATTCTTGTTCCGCCCGAGTACCTGACACGCGAGCAAGTTTTCGCCGCTGATTCAATCTGCGCTTGAAGATTGAGGGCGATGGACAATGTCACTCATACCTTGACTGGCCTGGCGCTTGCCCGGGCTGGTTTGAATCGCTGGTGTCCCCGGGCCACGGCCCTGGCGCTGGTGTCGGCAAACATTCCAGATAGCGACATCATCAATCTAGCGAAGGGCCCACTTGCCTACCTCGAAGCACATCGCGGTTATTCACACTCGCTGTTGTGTCTGCCCGTAATGGCGACCTTGTCTGTGCTGATTGTCGCGGCGCTTTACCGGGAGCGGTTGCCTTGGGCTCGTGCAGTTGCATTGTGCTGCATTGGCGTGAGCAGCCATCTGTTGCTGGACTGGACAAACAGCTATGGCATTCGGCTGATGCTGCCTTTTTCGCCGGAATGGTTCCATCTTGACCTGAATGGCTTATATGATGCGGCGATTCTGACAATGCTGACGGCTGCAGCTGTGTGGCCCTGGTTTAACCGGCTGGTCAGCGGCGAAATTGGAGAGCGAGCTTCGGGCGGACGCGGGATTGCTCTGGCCGCGTTGACGTTCTTCGCTTTGTACGATGGTGGTCGGGCACTTTTGCATGGGCAGGCGCAGGCGCAATTGCAAGCAAGGATCTACGACGATGCGGCTCCGTTGCGAACTGCCGCTCTTCCTAATTCATACAATCCGTTTCGGTGGAGCGGCATCGTAGAAACGGCCGGGAGCTTTCAAGTATTGGACGTGAACGCTCTTGGGCAGCTCGATGTGAGCAGCGCCCGAATCTATTACAAGCCTTCACTGACTGCTGATTTTCAGGCGGCAAAGGCGACTGAGCCTTTTCGTTTTTTTCAGTATTTTTCTCGATTTCCCGTGTGGTCAGAAAACCCTGTACAAGGCGGAGATCGCCGGGGCGCGCGAATCGAACTTAGCGATTTGCGATTCGGTGATCCGGGCCATGGATCGTTCCACGCTATTGCTTTCGAGAACGAGCGAACTCAGGTCGAGAACTCGTGGTTCACCTTCAACTCTGGCGCTGAATTGGGCTGGGGTGATGCGATTTCGACGAGATAGCTCCTCATCGCGGGGGTCCCAGGAACAGATCAGCGGCGATGCGGAAGGTTTGCGCATGGGCAGCGACGGTATGCTCGATCGGATTTGAGTAGCCTCCGCCCATGGTGATCACAAGTGGGACGCGACGATCTCTTGCGCCTCCGATCACGAGACGATCCCGGCGCGAAAGGCCTGCGAGGGTAAGCGACAAACGTCCCAGGCGGTCCGTTGCCAAGCTATCAACGCCGGATTGAAAGAAAATTGCTTCCGGGTTAAACTCCCAAACGCGATGGAGGGCAGGCTCCAGTAAGGCCAGATACTGGGCGTCGCCTGTTCCGTCCTGCAACTCGACATCAAGAACGCTGGTCTGTTTACGAAGCGGGAAGTTGTGTGCTCCGTGCAGCGAGAGAGTGAAAACGGTGGGATCGCCCGAGAAAATGGCGGCAGTACCGTCCCCCTGGTGAACGTCAAGATCGACGATGGCGATACGGCGAATGCTGGTTTCAGCGCGCATTGCCGCAATGGAGACAGCGAGATCGTTAAAGACGCAGAAGCCGGAACCCTCAGCGCGGTAGGCGTGGTGAGTGCCGCCTGCCAGCGTTCCTCCGAACCCCGTAATAAGCGCATGACGTGACGCCTGCATCGTGCTGCCGACGCTCGCGAGAGTGCGCCGGACCAGTTCAGGTGACCACGGGAAGCCGATGCGGCGAAGGGCGGCTGGCTCGAGTGTGCCTTCCAGAAACTTGCTCACATACGCCGAATCGTGGACGCGATCGAGGGCTTCGCGGCTGACAAACTCGGATGAATGAAATTCGAAACGGCTGTCGGAAGTAAGCGCAGATCGCACCATGCGGTACTTTTCGAGAGGGAATTTGTGACCAGGCGGCAGAGGGAAATGATGTTGATCGCAGTAAGACAGGGCAAGGGGCCGCAGCGCAAGGTGATCGGGATCGGTCAAGTTATAAAGATAGCGGGAGGCGTTTTCGCCGGGCTGCTCAAAGCTGGATGATGTTCAATCCAGGAATGCGGCTGAAGTCACGGAGATTATCGGTGCCAATAGCATATCCAAGCTCAAGTGCACATGCTCCGATAATAAGGTCACCAAGTGGCAGATTGATCCCCTTTGCGGCTTGCTGGCCGCCGACCCGCGCGATGATCTCCGCTGTGGCATCGGTCATGGGATGAATTGGGATTTGAGACTTAAGCTCATCCAGAAAACGCCGTCTCTGTTGGCTGCGCTGTGGATCTTGTGCCCGATAGATTCCATGGCCAAGTTCTGCCACAGTTAAGGCACTCATGACGATAGGCAGATCTCCGGTAAGAGACCAGATCGCCCTGATAATTTCTGGCGCGTTGAGCTTGGCACGTCGGCACCGATTAACACGCTGGAATCGAGAACTACTCCCAGGATGGTGGATTCCATGGTTCACGGTGGGAGCTGATTCCTCGTTCTACGTCCTGAGCAAATTCCTCATCGACAACCGCATTGGCACCGCTAGCTTCGAGAGCGGCGATCACCTCAGAGATCCTGCGGCCCTTCACTGCAGGAGCTTTCAGAACAGCTATCGGACGATTGTCTTGCTCGATCACCACCTCCAGGCCTTCGCGAACCTTGGCTAACACTGCACGCACATCGCGGGCTAGTTCGGCTTCGGTGATCCGTACGGTCATCATGCTTTCGATGATAGCGGCTCCCGGTTGCCTTTGTGTCCGGCGGCTCAAATGAGTGCGCTCCCGTTTCACATACTTATTTCGGACGCTTCAGATCCAAGCGGTCGAGCGTACGCGAGTAAGCAGTTCCTCCCATGCGACCTACGGCTCGCAGTTTGTCGGGATCAACATTGAAGATGCTCTTTTCCGGGTCGACGAGCACGGAACTGTCAACGTGAAAAAGAACGACCTCTCCCACGACGACCGTTCCTCCACCGGGTTTCTCACTGAGGGTGATCAGCTGGGTCAGCTTACACTCCATCTGGATGTGAGCTTCAAGAACACGGAACGGTTGGACCCGCACGCTTGGGACGGGAGTCAATCCGCTCACAACGAACTCGTCGATATCGGGCGGAAACTCGGCCGAAGTCGAATTCACTTCTGGAAGAAACTCTTCTGAAACAATATTGACTACAAATTCGGCTGTCTCGCTAATATTATGAAGAGTGTCTTTCGGTGGTTTTCCGGGGCCGCGGTGCGCGGGGCAAAACATCACCAGAGGCGGGTTGCTGCTACCGAAAGTGAAGTAGCTGAACGGGGCCAGGTTGGACCTGCCCTGAGCGTCCTTCGAAGAAACAAAGGCGATCGGACGAGGCACAATCGAGCTGACCATAAGCTTGTAAATGTCGTTGTAGTTATATTCCTGAGGATCGATTTTGATATCGCTTTCCGGCTGCACTGTGATTGGATGATGAAGCGGAACTTTCAGTTCCGAATGCGAGAATCATTTGGAGAGTAAGTAATTGAAGAGCCGTACGGAAGCGATCAGGCAAGACCGCGACACGATTTCGCAGCTACAGGCGAAGTATGGGCTCTTCTTGCGTGGGCCGGAAGGCGATAACCTTGCGGAATCGCCGACTGTGGCTAAAATCTCCCGGCGCATTCTCGCCCCGGCGAAAAACGTAATTCCGTGCACTGCAGAACTAAAGGACTCCGGCATAGTCGACCCGTGCCTGATTGTGCCTTCGTCTTTGCCAGTTGAGTTACTGCCTCCTCATAAGTCGGTGGCTGTGGGCGGACAGGTAATAGCCATCAAGCAGTCGCTGTTTGCACTTCCGGGTTATCTGATGGACGAGGCCTGGGGACCTCACAATTTCAGAAATGGACTTCCATTGCCTCTGCTGGTAGCCATCCGAGGCAACTACCGGTACCTGGTTCGCCCAAAGTCCTGTTTCTTCAAATGCGAGTCCTTCCGCGGCTGCGATCTCGATCAACTT